>JBEKBK010000516.1:0-9783 GCA_050015435.1 Bryobacteraceae bacterium | reverse complement strand
ACCGGCGGGCCGCGGCGGGCATTCGCCATTTACCGAGGCCCCTGGTTGAAATCTGGCGAGAACAGGGCGATGAAGGTCTGCGCGCCGTGACAGGCGTCGGGGAGCGTCTGGCAACCGCACTTCGGACCCTGGTGAAGACAGGGCGCTTGCCGATGCTCGATCGGCTGCGCGGCGAATCGGATGCTGTTGCGCTGCTTGAATCTGTCCCGGGGATCGGCCGAACGCTGGCAGAGCGACTACATGGTGAGTTTGGTATCGACTCTCTCGAGGACCTGGAGATGGCTGCCAACGACGGGCGGTTAAGCGATCTCGCTGGAATCGGCAAGAAGAAGGTAGCCGGCATTGTGGATACGCTGGCGACACGATTGGGACGGGTACGCTTGGCGGGGCATCTTCATCAGCCCGATGAAACTTCGGTCCAGGAACTACTTGATATTGACAGGGAATATCGGGAGAAAGCGGTCGAGGGCAAGCTGCCTACCATTGCCCCCCGGCGTTTCAATCCCAAGCGAGAAGCGTGGCTTCCGATCCTGCATGCTAACCGCGGCGAGCGCCACTACACCGCGCTCTATTCAAACACGGCCAGGGCGCATGCGCTCGGAAAGGCCCTCGATTGGGTCGTGTTGTACTACGAGGCGCCCTGCCACGACGCCGGCGCCGTAGATGAGCACCAGGTGACCGTGATTACGTCGCAGCGGGGCGGCCTGAAGGGAAAGCGCATCGTTCGGGGCCGGGAGAGTGAATGCGAGCAGTACTACGAAGGGCAGATTTCTGTCCCATCGATGGAACCTCATGTGCACATGTCTGGAGAGGGGTGATCCCATGTCAGCCAAACAATTTCAATTTCACGCCGAGGCGCATCAGAGCATATTGAGAGGGGCCAATGTCCTGGCCGATGCCGTTCGCGTAACGCTTGGGCCGAAGTCCAAGTGTGTGCTGATCGAGAAGAAATTCGGCCGGCCCGTGGTGTGCGACGACGGCGTCACGATCGCCAAAGAGGTGGAACTCAAGGATCCGGCGGAGAACTTGGGAGCACAGATGATTCGGGAAGCAGCCGAGAGGACTGGAGAAGCTGTGGGCGACGGCACGACGACGTCCACGCTGCTGGCGCACGCTATTTTGACCGAAGGAATTCGGAACGTGGCCGCCGGCGCCAGCGCCGTCGATTTGAAGCGGGGGCTCGCACGCGGTCTCAAGGCCGCCGTGGAGTCCCTACGGACCCTGTCCCGTCCCGTAACCAGCAAGCGTGAGAAGGCGCAGGTAGCCACGATCTCTGCGCACAATGACTCAACCGTCGGCAACATGGTGGCGGAGGCGGTCGAAAAGGTCGGCGCGGAAGGCGCAATCACTGTTGAAGAATCCAAAACTACGGAAACCGTGCTCGAGATTGTGGAAGGAATGCAGTTCGACCGCGGTTTTATTTCCCCGTATTTTGTCACCGACCCCGAGGGAATGGAGGCGGCCCTGGACGAACCGCTCATACTACTCCACGAGAAGAAGATCTCAAACGTGAAGGACCTGTTGCCACTGCTCGAACAGATTGTACGGACGGGCAAGCCATTACTTATCATTTCCGAGGACGTCGAGGCGGACGGGCTGGCGACGCTGGTGTTGAACAAAATACGTGGAACCTTGCCCTGCGCGGCCGTCAAGGCCCCGGGCTTCGGGGACCGGCGGAAGGCAATGCTACAAGACATCGCCATCCTCACCGGCGGTCAGCTGATCGCGGAGGAACTAGGGGTCAAGTTAGAGAACGTAACGATGGAACAGCTCGGCAAAGCCAAACGGGTGGTAATCGACAAAGACACCACCACGATCGTGGGTGGCGGCGGCGCCAAGTCCGCTATCGACGGGCGTTGCCGGGAGCTGCGCAAACAGATTGAGGAAACGACCTCGGACTATGACAAGGAAAAGCTGCGGGAACGGCTGGCGAAACTGACTGGCGGAGTCGCGGTGATTCGCGTTGGCGCGCCTTCAGAGTCTGAAGCCAAAAAGCTCAAAGAAGCCTTCGAGGATGCGATCAGCGCGACTAAGGCCGCGATCGCGGAAGGTGTCCTGCCTGGCGCTGGATTAGCGCTGTTACGTGCGATTGATGCCGTCGACGCGGAAGAAGCCAAGTGTGATGAGGACGAAAAGACCGGGTTGCGCATTCTCAAGAGAGCGCTCGAAGCGCCCACGCGCCAGATTGCGGAGAACTCGGCGCTCGATGGTGGAGTGGTGGTGGACCGCATGCGATCCTGCAAGGGAAACTGCGGCTTGGATGCTTCGACTGGAAAGTATGTGGACCTGATCGAGGCGGGGATCATCGATGCCACCAAGGTAGTCCGCGTCGCGCTCGAAAACGCGGTTTCGGTCGCTAGTACCCTGCTCTTGACGGAGGCCACGCTCACGGAGGAGCCGGAAAAGAAATCGCAGCGAACGCCATCGCCAGAATTTGCGGAATCGTAACTGATACTTCAGCCCGGAACACGAAGGCGATGGGACAGGTCCCGTAGGTGGCTGCGCCCTCTGCGGGCTCCCTCCAGGATCTCCTTTCGGCTCCGATCACCGGACCCGCTGATCTCCATGATGAACGAGCCGTTGAAACGAAGGGAGTTCAGATGGGCGAGCAAAGCCGCCCAGTTGATCTTGCCGTCTCCCGGCGGAAGGTGGTCATCGTACTGACGATGATTATCGCTGGCGTGCACCATCCAAAGATGCCCGGACAATTTATGCACCACCGCCGGCAGGTCTTCGCCGAGATGCGCATGCCCCGTGTCCAGGCAAATGCCTACTTCACACGAGTCCAGGGCGCCCAGAATCCACAGCAGGTCGCGGACCCTGCCTGCGAATAGATGCGGAAGCATATTCTCCAAAACAAGGCCAACTCCCATCCGCCGGCAGTGTACGAAGGTCTGGTTCAATACCCCGACGGCATTCTGGAGACGCCAGAAACGCTCGTGGTCCGGCAGCGCGCTATTCTCAGGTCCGGGGTGAACCACAAAGTAGCGCACCTTTAGTATTGCGGCCGCTTCCGCGGCTTTCAGCAACTCCTTCAGCGCGAAATCGCGAGCCTGCGGATCTGGCGAAGTGATGTCGATCCGGTCGGAAAAAGGGGCGTGAAAGGAGTAAGTCTCCAGTCCCAGTTCATTGATAAGACCGGCTGCGCGCTTGACCCGGTCCGTGTCGTGATAATCGAGGTGCGCGGGGTAGGAGCAGATCTCGATCCTACCGAACCCTGAATTGCGGATGTCTTCGAGGCATTCAAAGATACTCGTCTGCCAAAAACAACCGGTCGAAAGGCCGACCGCCCAGTCACTCAATGGGTCCTCCTCTGTAGCAGCATGTCGCGATAAAGGGCAAGGTTGAAGGAGCAGTCCGGAATCATACAATAGCCTTTCTCTCTTTGCGAGACGCAATTCATGTCAATCAGGCGGTCCGTGCCCATCGCGATCATCCCTGCAAACAGACGTGTATAGAAGATCGCCCGGTTGCAAGGATCGAGGCGCGTCCACAGATCACCCCAGCTGGCATCCGCGCGGTAACTGGCCGAGGTCAGGTGCGCGATGGAGGCCGGGTTGTAATCGAGGGCGGTGAGTACGCGCACCACGTGTTGCAGGGCGGCCGGCTTTAGAAGCCAGTCATTCGGGTGCTCTAACAGCCATTCCACGCAAGGCGGCGCGCCGGGAATCCGCGCGGAAAGGGATGCAGGGGTCTCCCGGAGCTGACTATAGAACTGTTTGTGAAAAGCGAAGAGTTCGGAATGCTCGTACTTATCCAGAAGCTCGTTCATTTCCTCGGATCGATCCGGAATAATGGTCGAAACCTGGCCGGCGAGTTCAATCACTTTGTCCGGATCCCGCGCGGCGTAGATTGCCTGTGCCGTTGTCATGCCGGAAAGCGGGATGGTGAAAATCGGCAAGAGCGCGCGCATTCCGGCTTCCCCCAGGGTCCAATGAAACTGCCGGGGTTTGAGATAAGCGCTGAACGGAAGGCGCACGTGCCGCGTGTGTAGCGGATCGCCATATTCGGAAAGATCGAAGGATACGATTTCACGCCCGCCGATTCCGGGCCCGACCTCGATCGCCGTGGGTTGCACGGGTAAAAGACAGCGGTGCTCCGATGCCCGTAATACTCGATGCCCTACGAATTCCAACAGGAGGCCGAGCCCCGCAAAGGCTCGTCCAAGATCAGGTTCAACATTCGATCCACCTGGCGAGCACGGCTGTGCGTATCTGGCCTCAAGGCTGGACGGTACCCGCCCCAGACCGGCCAGGCGGCGGAACGCCCTGGATTTGCGAGAGACTGCCCAAACCAGGTGGAAGCCTCGACCACTCACCAGCGTCATGGGAGCCACGCCGGATTCGCCCAGAATATGCAGAGCTGCGTCCAGAACCGGCTGCTGCAGTTTAAAGGCCTTATCCGGATCCAGCCATGCAGCCGCCGGGTAGTCGAAGTTGTGATATTCCAGATCGATATCCGCGATCAGGGCTTGGTGATCCCAGAGCGACCGGTCGAGTTCCAGACCGGATTCCAGGAATTGGGGCAGGCACGAGATAGTCGAGCTCTCGCCGAGATCCGAAAAGCCATCATTGCCGACGATGTATTCGGCTCCCTGGAGGAAATCCAAAATGCGTTGGTGGATCGTCTGATTCCGGTAATATCGCCGGAGCAAATCGGATAAATCACCGGCTTCGGAAGGATGTCGAGCCTCCCCAGGCGGATCGATTACCTTACCCGAACTGGTGCATTCCGTCATGGCAGGTCTCGGAATATAAGGGTTTGTGCACGCTGAGGCCCATCCAGGGCGCCTCAATAGCCGGTGACCGGGTATACACTTTCTCAAGGAGCATCCTCATGAAATTTCTGGTCATCTGGCACTTGGATATTTCGCGGCTCACGCCGGAAGCGATTAGGGCGGTGATGGAGCAACCCAACTACGGAAAAAAACTCCAGGCGGACGGAAAGCTGGAGTGCCGCTACCACATTGTGGGGAGCCATGGAGGCGCCTGGATCTATAACGTGAAGTCCAATGAGGAACTCGATATGCTGCTGGCCGGTGCTCCCGTGTACAACTTCGCGAAGTACCAAATTATGCCGCTCGCTGAGATGAGCGATCCCGACACAGTTCTGCGGAAGCTCGATATCTCTAAGTAACGGGTCTCCGTGCTCTGCGTTCGGCCTCCTTCTTCACCATCCTGAGCGCGATCTTCCGTATCAAGACTATCCCAGGGGAGAAGCACGACCAGTACCATCGGAACTTCTCTCGCGCGGCCGGATCGGTAGTCACAACTCGAGTTTCCGTGCTCGCGATTGATGCGCTACCCCCACTCGGATCAGCCCGGATGGTCCAGACGATCTTCACGTAGCCGGACTCGTGAAAAGCCGCGAACCGGTCGGCGGGTGTGGGCCTGAACACCGTGTCGGCTACCCACGGCTGAGTCGCCGCACCCATCACGATTTCGCGGCCTGGAATTTCGGCCAGAACGCACCAGCCCAAGGCTTTCATCTGATCGAGCAGCGAACGGGGTCCGGCAAAGTCGTTCGGCTTCGCGCGGAGAATCCATGCCCGTCCCTTGAAGACGGCCCTGATGACAGCGGACTGCATGAGGTCCAGGTTGGCGGCAGCCCAATATGTCACTGCGGTTGGAGCTGCCACGGGCACGTGATGGAACTCCGCAGCGTCAGATGCTGGCATGAATCGGTCGAGAAGAGGATCGGTTTCATCTCGTTTCACACGTGCAGCTCCAATTCGAGCAACTCTCGCCAGATGATCCGCTCTTCGGTGGACTTTCCAAAGGACGGATCTTGGCGGTGATTCCGTACGAGTTGAATGTTTTGCAAGCGATAAAACCCGCGATCGAGCCGTTCGCGAGTCGGACTCTGGGGAACTTGTACGCAGGGCGCCTCGCCGGCCCAGATATTCAATGTGCAGATTCTACTGTTGCGGTTCATCCTGCCAACAGCTCTGCAATTCATATTCCAGCAGTCTGGGACTAGAAGGTGAGCGCCGGGGGGGGGGAGCTTCACTTGGAGGTCTTCTTCGCGGCTTCCTCTTCCGCGCGAGCATTCCTGAGCATCGCGTCCATAGTTACGTAATTCCCTTCGTGGCAGGCGTACTCGTAGATCGGGCCGGGCGCCGGTGACCATGGAACCTCTCCTGTCCATTTTCCAGCGAAGGCTGTCGGGTCGTCGATGGTGAACTGATAAAGCAGAGTGTCGGGAGCCGTGCGGGTGAAGCGTTCGATCACGTGCAGATTCCTGTCGGACCCGTGGAAACTGGTTTTGTCAGTGAAATTGGTGGTGTCGACCACCAGAGTCTCACCCTCCCAATGGCCCCGCGAATCTCCCATCCAGTTGCGAATGTTCGACGGCAGGTGCGGACGCCCGTCCAGTGGGATGAGCCGAACGTCGTGAATCATCTCGATGTAAATGGCTACATAGCCGGGCGTTTGTACGATTCGGTAATTGTTGTTGTAGCTGCTCGAAATCATCGGCGGCCCGTCGGTCGGCCACATGATGCAGCGCTCATTCAACTGCCGGTCTTCTGGGCTGAGCGGGGGACGGCGCAACGCCTCCCGGCGGGCCCGCTCCGCCTTCTGCGCTTCGGGCGTCAACGCCGGAATCTTCCCATCCGGCGGATCGATCACGATCGACGTTCGCCGGGTCTTGACCACGGCGGTTCCCGAGTCAAACCAGGCCTCCTTGAATGGACCGGTGGTGTCAACACTGTCGCGCTGGTCGCGTCGCTCCATGAATTGCTTCTCGTAAGCGGCCGCTTCCTGCGCGGTCATGAACTCCTTGCCGGCGAACTGGGCCGGCCGCTCCATCGGCGTTATGCTGATATTCGTCCATATGCCCTGCAGGTCGGGCTGGCCGTCGGGAGTACGGGCAAGAGTTTGCCCGGCAACGGCCGCGGCGGTCAAGACCGCCAGGGCGCTGATCATAGTGAGAAACCGCGGTGTCATCTTAGACCTCTTCTGTCTAGCATACGCCTCACCGCGATCGTACGGATATGCAGCGCCGTCGTTGAAATCACTTTGATCCCACTTTTTCCGCGTTGCGCGCGGCGACGCCATTCGATGCTGTAAATGTTTGAAACGTTTGCGTTTTAAGTCATGGCGTGTCGCTGAGCGAGCGGCCCAATTAATCGGCGGGCCAGGGTAACAACTGCTCTGCGACGGGTTGGGATCGGGTTGCGGCCAGGCGCTCCGGAATATACGTCCTTGGCAACTCGTCGGCGTAGCTGTTTGTCATTGATGTGATTGCCACCAACGACTGGCGCGATCAACCCGCAGGCTCTCGCGGGAAGATTCTTCCACAGGTTGTCGAGTAACAAAGGAGAGGACGCCGTTCCTCGCGCGGGATAAGGGTGAGCAACAGTTTACCTAATCAATTCAGGGACAAGTCTGGCGCCGAGCGCTAGCGCATCGCTGCACGGCCCGCCGCTTACAGGTGGAAGTGTTTGAAACGCAAAGAGATTAAATGGTCGGGCCGCCGAGATTTGAACTCGGACCTCTTGCACCCCAAGCAACAAATATCAATGACCTACAGACAGCTCTCACTGAAAACAAAACACTTGTGGTGGTCCGATTAGGACGCCAAATGGACGCCAAACTGCCAGTTCTGGCGGTTTGGACTCCGGGCGGACTCCAGCCGAAGGGATGGCCTCAAGTAGTACCGACCAACTCTTCCGGTCAATTCGTTAAGCGAACTTGAGCCCCGGAAGCGGCCCGCGTGCTTGATAAGCGCTGCATAGTGAGAGTCGTGACCGTTCAGCGCTTGTACAGCGTAGGAGTTCGCAAGAAATGAGACCAGTGGGACGTTGGTCTTTGGATCTTCACGCACTCGGTCGTTCTGCCGGACATCGTTCCAAATGCGGCTGACATTTTTCATCTTGCATCCCGTCATCGTGCTGGACTCGCCAAAGCTCAAGAACACTGTAAGTTCATCGTTTACTCGAGTTGCGTACGATGGCGCATCGGAAATGCAGTAGAAGATGCAATCGCCTCGACACGAATGCCACGGACCTGATTTGAATGAGCCGGCCCTTAGGTTTTCAACACCTATCAACACAGCACTTGGTGCCGGAACCCTCGCGACGAATCTTTGTGAAGCATCCCGGGGCACGGACGGATCACTTGGGTCCGCCTGGGTCCAGTCCCAATCGAAAACGTAACCTTGGTCGTCCGCATATACAACGAAAATTAAGCCGTCGAGATTGGTGTCTATGGACTGTCCATCGTTTCCGTACGCACGTTTTGGATTGCCGCAGAATGCCATCCCATCTCTCAATCGGCCTTCACGTCTTAGCCCGCGGAACACCGCTGACGGAGCCTGAACGACACGAGTGGCACATTTCAACAACGCGTGTACACAATACGCTGGTGTGCCGCCTTCCACAGCGGTCCGCTCTTCATCTGCGAGACGCAGAACACCAGGTGGACCTATCGCCTAGGAGGAACAGGACTTCTGCTTCAGAGGCATGACGTCCTCGATAGTCTTTTCCCCCGGCCGTCACGCGGCCAATTCCGTTGACCTAAGAAGACTTCACCTTATCCGCGGAAGCTCGCTTAAAACGAATCGTTTTTCCGGCACCCTTCAACTCCGCATCTGCCTCCTTAACGGATATCTCGTAGCCGTGCGCCACGATATCGCGAACCTCGTGCGCCAATGCACTGAGCTTCAGAAAGGAGGTAGGCAGCCGGTTCTTCAATCCGTTCTGTGGCCAGGAAGAAGAACACATCACGATCGTTCGAGTAAACTTGGAGCAAGCTTTCGAGTGTCCCGTCAAGATCCATCGCTTGGAGACCCGCTAAGCTTGATTGCATTTCAGTCATCGTACTCTATTTCTTGCTGCCCTATTCTTTCTTGGGGTCCCACCCCAGCGCGCCAAGGACGGAGACCCCATCCGTGGCTGATGGGGGGCTTAAACAAGATGAATACTTCTCTAAGTAAGTGTGGCAATCCGAACCCTCGATTCGATCTATTCCGTCAATCCGCCCGTCAAGCTTATCCTGCAAGCAAGGATTACGGTGATGAAAAGGATACTTTCAATGATCGCGGCCTTATGTGGCGCAGCGACCTGGTGCCTCGCCGCTCGCGTCTCTGAGATGAGCGGAACGGTGTTCGTCTCGCAACCGCAGGTCGAGGGCGGAAGTAATCCGCCAGAAATTGAGGCTTGGACTGTGGCCGTAGTTCTCTTTGCATTTATGATCCGTCGTATTGTTCGCCTAGCGGGGCGCACGCTAGACCTATGGAGAACCGACTCCCGCTTGCTTCGATTGTCCGATTTCTGGACACTCGCCAGAGCCAAGTCCTTACCGCGGCTCGCTTCTGACTGCCAACCATCCAGTCGCAATGAAGTCGCGACAGCCGATACAGCCGCCGCCAAATGATTGTCGGTTTTCGGCCTCTTTATTGAGCCACCAAATGCGCTCTTGCGATCAACGTCCCGAATCAGCGGGAGAGTAGCCGTGG
This sequence comes from Bryobacteraceae bacterium, assembly GCA_050015435.1. GTDB lineage: Bacteria > Acidobacteriota > Terriglobia > Bryobacterales > Bryobacteraceae > Palsa-187. The sequence continues at coordinate 324 of JBEKBK010000516.1, read as the reverse complement.
GAGATCTACACGCAGCGTGTCATGCGACGTGGATTCGGGAATCTCGACGCCGACATGGAATTCGTGCGCGCGAATGCACAAGCAGTTGCGGACCACTGCCAGGATCACAGCGTCGTCGATCCGGATTTCCACTTCGTCCCCGAGCGGCAAGAGGAACGGTACCGATATGCGGAGACCCGATGTGGACGCATTGATCAGCCGTACCATAGCGATTCCGGCCGCTCTGCTCTTGAGAAGGGCAGGTCGACTGACGCGCCGGCGGGCCCTCGTTCTTCGCTCTTTGACTCGATCGACGCTGAGATGGGGGAAGGTCGGTGACACCGC
>JBEKBK010000515.1:0-5975 GCA_050015435.1 Bryobacteraceae bacterium | reverse complement strand
CTCAGGCACGCCTGCGGCTACGCGCTCGCCAACAAGGGACACGATACCCGAGCGCTTCAGGCTTACCTCGGTCATAAGAACATTCAACACACGGTCCGCTACACCGAGTTGTCGCCGACGCGGTTCAAGAATTTCTGGCGAGAGTGAGCATAAGCCATGCGGGAGGAGTACGAGGGGGGTGGCAGCGCATCACGAATTGCGCGCTGTCCGGTTAAGCGACGCGCGTACTTTCGTCAAGGATCGCGATTGTCCTCCACGATGAATCATTCGATGGCAGTTGGCGCAGACTACCGCAAGATCGCTCAGGCTTGTGTGTACCTCTGCTTTGGTCTTCGAAAGCGGACTAAGATGGTGAACTTCGCAAAATTCTTCACCAAGATTCATGTAGACGCTGAAATCAAATTTGCATACTTCACAAGCTAACCGGCCTTTGGCTCCCAATACCTCACGTTTCTTTTGTTCGACAAGACCGCGATCCCGCTCAATACAGAAATGTGAAACCAGTCTTCTATGGCCTTCGGTGCCCACTTGGGGCATATCCAACAATTCGGGCGGGGTGTCAGAGCGGTGCTCGAAATACGCCGGGCGAGGGAGTTTAGCACGCAGAAGCGTCTCGATGTGCTTGACGGCCCCTTCGGAGAAACTGTTTTTGAACGGCGAGATTGTTTTAGCCTTCGCAGCCGCCTTGATGAATAATTCATGATCTCTCCACTCTTTTGCCGGAATCGCCGAAATTTTAGAGAGAGTATATTGAAATGTACGAGAGGGAACGCGAACAGCGTTGTAGACGGATTTGCCGCGCGATGACCGCGCGTATGCTAGAAGGTCATCTGAATCGAATTGCAGCACCAGCACCTGACCGACATTCAAGCGAACACCCCAGTTAAAGAGAGTGATTTCCCAGCTTGCATTTGCTTGCTTGTGAGCACACCTGATAGAACGCGCAAGGCGCTCGGCGCAAGCAATCCTGATATTCGGATCGGGCCAAAGAACGTTAAAGAGTTCCGTTGCCTTTTGCTCATTTCCCCGATCCCTATCGGCGTCAAAACTTTGAAGCCTTTTGCCCATCAACCGATGCTCGATTTCTCACCCGTTACCCGGTCCAGTGGGCGTAGGGCGAAGGATGACATAGGATCACGCTGCGTCTTGATAGAGATACTTTTGGAAGCCCGTAAAGACTTTCCCTATCTCGTCGGGTTTCCCAAGGTCAGCCACAGCGTCGGCGATAGAGTCGTGGTACTTCAGACGGAGAAGCGGAGTTAGTTTCTCTTGATCAAGCTCATCCACGCCGACGTTCACATAATGCGACAGAACAAAATCGAGGAAGACCTGCTGCTTGGTATTGAAGTGGGTACTGATTGTGACCTTAGCCCCAGCAGCACGCTCCTCACGGGTTAATGGCGACATGGCATAGGCGACGTGGGCCAGCACGTCGAACAGATCACATTTCTCCGCGTCAATGATTTTCTGCATCTCGACCAATTGGTCACGGCCGAACCCTTTCTCAGCAAGTCCTTGCAATAGCTTCTTGCGGGTATCAGGGGCGCTCCAGACCGCGCGAAGTTCAGCTTCGTCCTTAAAGAACTCTGGCAGCTTGCCGAAAAGCAGTTCCATAAACTGCTGCGCCGACATGGGCGTGCCGTCAGGATGCCAGAAGGTCGTACACATCATGTGCTGGATGGTCCGAGCCTTGCCGTCAGCCAGCTTGACCTTAATTTTCTGACGAGGTGGAACTGGTTCCGGTTCTGGACCCGGCGCTTCTGGCGGTTCTGCTGGGTGGGGTGTCGGCTGTCTTGGTTCTTGGAGTTCCGGTTCTACTGGCTCTCCATCCCATTCCGGGTCGTTGAAATGATGGTGCGCCTTCACGAAGTCATAGATCGTGAAGTAGTCCTTACCATCGTACAGGCGCGTGCCACGGCCGATGATCTGTTTGAACTCTATCATGGAGTTGATTGGGCGCATCAGCACAATGTTTCGGATGTTGCGGGCATCCACGCCGGTGGAGAGTTTTTGCGAGGTTGTGAGGATGGTGGGGATGGTCTTGTCATTATCTTGGAAGTCACGCAGGTACTGATCTCCGAGCGCACCGTCGTTGGCCGTTACCCGCTGGCAGTAATTCGGGTCCTTGCTTGTTTTCATCTGGTTGATGAGGTCACGGACGGCCAACGCGTGGTTCTGCGTTGCGCAAAACACCAGTGTTTTCTCACGCTGGTCGATCTGCGACATGAATATTTCGACCCGTTTCTTTTCACGCTCTTTGATCTCGATGATCTTGTTGAAGTCGGCTTCCTCGTAGCGTTTCCCCGCCTCGATTTCACCTTCGACCAGTGTGTCATCCGGCGTGTAGACGTAGTCGTCCAGTGTTGTGGCAATTTGCTTGACCCGAAATGGCGTCAGGAATCCGTCATTAATGCCGTCCTTGAGTGAATAGATATATACCGGCTCGCCGAAGTAGGCGTAGGTGTCTACGTTCTCATCGCGTTTGGGCGTAGCAGTAAGTCCGAGTTGCACGGCGGGCGAGAAATAGTCGAGGATGCCGCGCCAGTTGCTCTCATTGTTCGCGCCGCCACGATGGCACTCGTCAATGACGATGAAATCAAAGAAGTCGGGCGGATACTCGCCAAAATAGGGCGACGGTTTGCCGTTCTTCGGCGGACCGCTCATGAATGTCTGGAAGATCGTAAAGAACAGGCTGCCGTTCTTTGGCACCCTACCTTTCTTGCGGATGTCACTTGGTTCTATGCGAACCAGCGCATCTTCCGGGAAGGCGGAGAAGGCGTTGTAGGCTTGGTCAGCGAGGATGTTGCGGTCCGCGAGAAAGAGAATGCGCGGGCGGCGGGTGGGCTTGCGGCCTAAGTTCCAGCGACTGTGAAATAGTTTCCATGCAATCTGAAAGGCAATCAGGGTCTTGCCGGTGCCTGTTGCGAGCGTGAGCAGGATACGCGGTTTGCTGGTTGCGATGGCTTCGAGCACGCGCTCGATGGCGATGTCGCGGAAATATCGGTCTCCCAAGGTACCGCCCTTGTCCTCAAATGGCACGGCGGCAAAGCGGTCGCGCCATTCGTTTTGCTTGGCGAATGTTAGATTCCAGAGTTCATCAGGGCTGGGATAATGCGGCACCTCCCCTTCTGTGCCCGTAACCATGTCGATGCAGTAGATGCCTCGACCGTTGGTGGCGTAGGCAAAACGAATTGTCATCTTCGTCGCATAGTTCTTAGCTTGCCCCACGCCTTCGGTCAGTTCTCCATCCCACGCCTTCGCTTCCACCACGGCCAGCTTGTGATTGCGATACTCTAGAACATAATCGGCGATTAGCGGCTTGCTGCGCCGCCCCTGTCCTTCGATCCGGCCCGGTGTGAGTAGGTATTCGCGACGGATACGGGTGCCTTCGACCACGCCCCAACCCGCCGCTTTCAGCGCAGGATCAATATGCTCGGCTCTGGTCTCGGCTTCGTTCATCGTCATATCGGTTTAGAAACCGTGGCCTGCGCCTCTTGCAGTTCCTTCAAGGTTCTGCCGCTCGAATCTTTCCAATCAGTGCGCCCATTTGTTGAGCGACCTAAAACGACGCTTGAGGCCAGCGACGGTGAGTTAAACGTGTAGTCTTGTGTGAACCGTAGACTTTTACCTTCGGAGACCAAAACGCCATTTTTCAGCAATTCAGCACGAAGTGCGACAACGTTGGGGAACAACTTGAGCGATGGGACTTCATCGCTGGTCGCGAACGATTCGGATTTAACTACAAAACCCTGAGGCGTATCATAACCGCTGGCCGTGACGCCTCGCCCCTGACATGTGAGGACTGACGTTTGGCCCTTTGTCATTTTGAGAGGACTTTGTTCAAAAGCTTGGATGCCTAATACTGGCAACATGCCGAGAATGTTGCCGAGAAAAACCTCCATGTCGGCTCGGTCGGCTTCGGAAAGGGTCGGCTCGGTCGGCTTATTAGCGTTCTCCAGATGCATACGCTTTGCCGCGTTTGCGCGGCTCACCAGTTGTGCTTCAAGATACTGAACATGGGCCTTGTTCAACTGCCCCGGACCGGCGACGAAAAAGACAGCCCGTGTCCAGAAGTCCTTTTTGGCGTAATGATCCTCCAAACGTGGACGCACAGGATCGCCTTCACCTATGTAAAGCGCATCGCCTCCACCCTCTGTGCGCGGCCCCAGCAATAGATAGACACCGGTCTGCTGAAATTCGTCCCTATTGCGAACTTGCGGATAAAGGGCGCGGGGGAAAATCAACGCCTTCCCGATCCAGTTGGAGCGCTCGACAACGCGCAAGCCGTCAGGGTCGCCTTCGGTGACAAAGATTCGTAGTGAGAAGGGCGTCTGGCTGCTCATATAGACACCGTGCGGGTTGGTCTACAGTCGCCCGCTGAAGGCTTGATGCAGCAGGGACTTCTTCAACGTCTCTAGCGCATCGAGTTTTTGCCTGTAGAGGGCTTCGAGGCATTGGGTTTGGGTGCGGAGAGAGTCAAACTTGTGTACGAGTAATTCCTGCTCTCCTACGGGAGGAATACCGAGACGAATTGTTGATAACCGTGAAAGTGCCAACTTGGGTTGGGCGGCAGTTCGAGTGTTCAGGCCAGCTTGCTCCACAAAGTCAGGGGTCTTGGTAAAATAATATACGAAACGGTTGTTGATGCCGGAGCGAAAGACTAAACGGCAAGCATTTTCGGTAAGGTTTGCCCCATCGAGTTCCTTAGGAATAATTCCGGTTTTCCCAATCGTACCCGCGATGCTGACGTACATATCGGCGGAATTGATAATGTAGTTTTTGATCTCGCGATGCACGTCCGCGCTGATGTATCTAAGGTCACGCATGTCTATTGTACCAGACTCGTTGAAGTCAGTTACTCGCAAATATGGAAACTTGGTTGGTTCAACGAGCAGTTTGTATCCTGCCGGAACCCTCTTGCCGCCTTTCACTGATGCGATGTCGCCAAGCGTCTTGTCTACCCAATCTTTGCCGCGCCTGTGAAAGACGGTTTTGAGGTAGTTATTAAATAGGGCGTGGGAGTCTTGAAGATTCTTTTCCGCGTTGGCTCGAGCGGCAGCGAGGCCCTGAAACGCTGCGTCGAGAATGCCCACAATCCGCTTCTGCTCGGGAAGTGGGGGAACCTTGACTAGCTCGTCGTGAACGAAGTTGCGATTAAGTGTCGGCACACCTGCGCCGCTCGAAAAACGCTTCAAATCGAACTGCCTCAATAGGTGAAAAACAAATCGAGGATCATTGCCGTGGAAGTCTTTAACATAGAGAACGGTGTTTAAAGGCCAAAAGTCCTTTTCGACGAAGAACACATTTCCAATGCTTCCGCTTCGACCAGTGACAACACCCGGCCCATGAACTGCGCTCTTATGATGAGTGTCACTGATGCCGCTGGAGCTAACAAGCGGGAAGTCACCGCTCACTCTATCCTGAGTCGGCAAGTCGAACCCCCTTTGCAGGGTGGCTACTTCGTTTAGTTTTTTTGTCTGCCAACTGTCCTTCATAGCAGTGCTTTGATGTTCTCCAACACCGTAGCGGTTTCGGCGTCTCGCGCGGCAATTTCCTCTATAATTGTTTCCGGGCTGCGGTGCGTGATTTCCTCACCGCCATTCGGATTCTTCACGGAGAGGTCGAAGGTCTCCTTGTCAATGCTCTTGGCGTCCACGCTCCAGGACCTGGGCGAGTCAGCAAAGGTCTTTTGTAGCTTCACGAACTCGGCTAAGTCCGCGTCGTTTAGAGGGTTAGATTTTCCGAGATTGCGGCCGGGGTCGAGTTGGTAGAACCATATTTTGCGAGTTGGCGCGCCCTTCTCGAAGAATAACACCACGGTCTTCACGCCTGCGCCTTGAAACGTGCCGCCGGGGCAGTCGAGCACGGTGTGCAGATTGCAGCTTTCTAGCAGCAGCTTGCGCAGGCTCACCGAAGCGTTGTCGGTGTTGGAGAGGAAGGTGTTCTTGATGACAATGCCGCCACGCCCGCCCGCT
>JBEKBK010000514.1:0-6016 GCA_050015435.1 Bryobacteraceae bacterium | reverse complement strand
TTTTCGGTTAAGGTCTATAGAGTTTTTATTCACATCTGGATTTGCTGGGAGGCGCGAATATGCGACGCGGGCTGCCCCTATGGTTTGGGCTGGTTTGGAGTCTGCACGGCCAAGCGCCTCCGCCGCCGGGTTCCCCGCGGCTGGTACAAGTACCCGCTGTAACGGGCTTGGCCCAAGCCGACGCAGCCACGAAAATCAAGTCTTTCCAATTGACGGTGGGGGATGGCGGCCAAGAACCCAGCGACAACATACCACCAGGCAATGTGAGCAGCCAGTCGCTTAAGTCCGGGACTTACGCGCCGGTAGGATCTGCGGTTGTCCTCAAGTATTCTTCCGGTCCAGCGCCAACGGTTCCGGTGCCTGCTGTAGCTGGCTTGTCGAAAGCATCGGCGACTACCTTACTCGAAAACGCTGGTTTGAAAGAAGCTGATGGCCCCACCGCTCCCAGCGACAGCATCGCATCCGGTAGTGTGATCAGCTCTAAACCCTCCGCGAACAACCCGGCGGTGCCCGGATCGACTGTGGTTCTGACGCTATCCTCTGGTCCTGCGCCAGTCAAGACCTTAGAGGTTTACCCGCTACCGAATGGAGCGAAAAATGCGGTTGCCATTGTCGCCGCGCTGACTCCGGACACCGAGTTCAAATTCGCGACCGGAGGAGACAGCAGCGTGATCATTTTCTGCCAGGCACAGACTTGCAGCGCGGGCGACAGGGAGAAGGTTAGGAATCAGATTAATGCCTTGGCGGCGCTTCCCGAGAGCTATGCCTTTTCCGCGCAGTTGGAGGTGCCCCGTGGCCAGGAAGAAGAAGCTGCGAACAAAGTGAGAAGCGTGTACGGTCCGTCTATCGTCTCCACACCCCTTACGTATCGAATTCGATTAGCGAGTCAAGTTCCGATCGCAGCGACGGACCTTTCTGCGATAAGGGCCCTCATCGCGGCACCTGCCAGAATTTTAGCGTGGGACCTGCCGTTCTTTTGCCTATCGGGCACCCTCTTCGGTGCCGGACCCATGCGGCCGGCTCCTTGCACTCCACCCGGACGGATCGTTCAAGCCTCGAACGCTCCAGCTATCGTCGCCGCCCTGCCTAAGAATCCCAATTTCACGGTCACCGCGCCGGCGAACACTCGCATTGCTGTTTTGTGCACTGCTCCCCAGGGTTGCAGCTCTGCAGACACTGCGGGGATCTGGGATGAAGTGAACGCTTTGGCCCGCCCAACTCCCGCTTACACTCAGGACATCGAGGTGCCTTTTGGCGCGGGCACCGCCATCGCCAAGAACTTGAACACTCTAAACATAATGGGAATCACGGCGGATCTGGTCGGCACCGGTCGAATCCGGCTCAAGAGCGATGCACCCGTCTCCGAGGACGATGTAAACAAGCTGAAGCAGCAGTTTATCTTTGCTCCTCCGGCGCCTCCGGCCTTCCGCATGTTCTACCAAGATCCCACATTGGTGCTTCCCGCGTTTGCCCCGCCCGCCAGCCCGGCGTCGAGCGGAACACCAGCGGCATCGCCCGCTCCCGCGTCATCCAGTCCGCCTACAACGTCGGCTACCCCGGCCGCCACGCCCCCGTCGACCACGATTACCTCTTCATCGACGTCGAGTTCCTCGACACCGGCGGCCCCTTCGGGAACGGGTTCTGCATCTGCAGCTACTCAGGCAGCCTCTGGTACTACTCCGACGCCGGCTCCGGCCGCCGCAGCCCCAGCGGCCTTACCCAGTACAACCACCAGCACGACTTTCTCTGCGTCCACCACCGTCACCCCGCCCCCAGCGCCCCCCGCCGCGCCGCCGCCCGCCACGCCTCCAGCACCCCCCGTTCCCGTCGGTGCTGGGATGTCCGCGGTTAACGACAACATCGTCTTCACCGACACCAGTAATGACGCCATGACTTGGCAGCGTGTACGCCTGTTGACCATACTGGATCTTCCCCGTCCTGAAGTCCTGATGAATGTGTGGAGCTATCAGGCGAGCTCGCCCGACGGCAGGGAAATAATGCGCAGCGCCGACAGAGTGCGGGATCTGGTCGCGGCGCATAATGACGCGCTTGAAAACTCAATCCAGTATGGATGGGCTTATCTCAGTCATGAAATGAAGGGGGACTTACTGAACCCCGGGACGCCGCCCCCTAAGGATCACCATCCCTTTTTCGATCAGGACTTTTATAATTACATCACGCAGAAGTTTGTAGCTGATCCTCGCCGCCTCCTACCGATCCGGGACCGCGGACGGTGGGGCTTCTGCCCGGCAGAAAAATTCTGCCTGGGATTTACGCAGGCCTTCCAGCCCTTGAAACCCACGCTCGCCAACATTCTGCTGGGTGCGCTCGCATCCGAACGTCCGTTGGCCACCATCCTGACGACTATCGGCTGCATGGAAGGGAAGTGGGAGGTCTATCCAGAATGCTTCCCCGGGCGGACGGGGGTTAGTGAAGCCCTCAAACTCGCTACCGTTGACCGCTCCTTACCGAAGAATGACAAGCGGGTAACCAAGGGTCAGGGATCCGTCGATCCCGTGACGAAAGACGAGATCCCGGTACAGCAAACCTGCCTTCGGAATGTGCGTAGGGAGCTTGTACGTGTGGAGCTTCTCAAAGAAGGCCGTGGAAAATTGAGCTGTGAACTGTTAGACGACGTTGCTCTGACGGCGCAGGAAACGTGTCACGTGGCCCAGTCCTTTCCATTGAGTTGCTTTACGATCGAGGCGGTCCAAAGCTTCTCTTCGTACAACAGTTTCTCTACGTTTTCTCTCCAAGACCTAAACGAGCTCGCTGAAGTGCCGCTTGCCAAATATCCGGTGATCAAGGACGCCGACACTCCGAAGGGGCAGCAACCATTCGGCACAACCCGTATTGGTTTGCTCCGGGCGGCGGTAGCCGATTTCCTTTTCAACTACAAAATGGCGCAAGAGTTCCCGCAGGATTTCACTCCTTACGACCTGCAGCACAGCGCGCAAGAGTTGAACGCTGAGTTGAATCCGTTGGTGGGTGCCTTCAACCAGGATGTTGCCGCACTTTCCCGCCACCTTTCCAATCATTTGGAATCTGGCGATCCCAACCGAAATCACGCGCTGCAATTGTGGAGGAACCACAAGTCGTTCATCAGCGATGGAATCATAACGGTCCGCGGAATCGGAGGCTATCAGAGTTTCGTGGATACGCTAACACAGAACTACTTCGATGCGACGCAGGCACAGTCCCTGAGTACCGTTCTCAACAACTTGGCGGGCCAGGGCGGATCGGGAACCGGTTCGACCCCCTCGCCCACCGCTGGCGCACTCTCCGCTCTTCTACAGGGCGGATTGAACCCCACGACCGCGGTCGCAGCCTTGGCTGCACTGACGCCGCCGGCGACCCAGGCCAGAATCGGTAGGCAGTTGACGTTCACCGTTACTCCCCGTACGCTCCCGGGCGCATCCTCCGCCGAGCTCGACGTGCAATTGATCGCCGGAGAAGATACGCCCCCGAACCTGTACCAGGCTGGTAACGCCACAGGCGCCTCGGATACGCTTTCCCGAATCGCCAGGCACAACGTAACCACCAAGGTGCGGGTGGAATCAATCAAACTGTTCGAGCTGTCTTCATTTTCGGCTCTGATTCAGCGTTCGCGGAACAAATTCCCTTTGCTTCCTCCGTTCATCGAATTTCCGTTCATCGGCAACCTGGCTAGCCTTCCGTTGCCTGGAGCGAAGGAATATCACCGCAGCACCGCGATTGTCAGCGCTGTGATCGTGCCGACTGCAGCCGACTTGGCGTACGGAATCGATTTTGCGCACGACCGGCTCATTACCAAAGAGACGCCGACGGTGTGGGGACACGATTACGAGATGCGAAGTGTCAGCTCCTTGACTCAGTTCCAAACTCAATCCGAGCGGATGCCGATTCGCGCTTTCCACAAGGCCATAGTAAATTGCTTCGCGACGAATGGCGGACTGACAGCCCCTGGAGGGGCGCGAAACGTTTCTGCGGAGCGCTGTAGTAGTTTGAACTTCGAGAGAGTGCCGCCGGAGTTCTAGCAGGTAATGAAAAAGGCGGCCCACAGGCACGAGCTCCCTGTTGGTTTCCGCGTCAAATCGACTGTACCTATCGGAAACGAACTGTTTGAGATGATGAAGGTTCCACTTTCCCAACGACTCGGTTCCAATACTCAGCCGGCTTCTCAAATTGATTGCCATTTGTTATCGTGAGTTTCCGGCAACGGTGAGTGAAAGGGTGATATCGGAGCTGGAATCAGGATTATCGGTGCTGGGAGGGACGGTCCTTGCGCTTGGTGTAGTTGGCAAGGATGGAGTCCATGTCGTCTCCGACGCCGTAACCGCACTTGTGACTAATGCTCCGGACCCGATCCAGCCTGGCGATCAGTGCGTCGCCAGCGTCGATCGGCAACGTGCTCGCGGTCGCCGCAGCCTGTTCAAACATTCGCACCAGTGCATTGAAGTAGCTTTCATCTTGATAACCGACGTCGCTCGCAAAACCGGAGGCCTGTTCGCAATAGAACACCATCAACTCAGCCAGGCCGGCCTGGCCGCCGCCGGCCTTCTTGTAATTAAAAATGGCTGCTTGGCTTTGGCGACCGACGTATCTTGGTTCCGAAAAGCGTCCGGCCAAAGCCATCGATCTATGGTCTGCTTGTACGGTTCCAGAACGTCCTCGCCCAGGCCAAAACGAGTGTGAAGAAACGTCCGGTTGTCGGGGTGCGCGGCGTAGAGATCCTGCACCAGGCCGAGCAATCCCGCGCGATCAAAACTCGCGAGCTTGGCTTTAACATCGGTCCACTTCGGTTGCGATTTCGACTGACGTTGGATCATGTTCCTGTTCGATTCTACCGAGGGAGGGCTGGTGTGAGATCAGAACAGGTAGCCATGCGCCACCCAATAATGCCAGTCGCCAATCGCCTCGGCAGTGGATTCGTCGGGATCGATAGCGGCCAGTTGGGCAAGAGGGACAGCCATCGTACGCCCTTGCCAACGGATCAGCACGAGCATGTCGGCGGAGCAGGCGTCTTCGGCGCCATACGCCGCACTTCGACAGTGTCTCCCTTGAGGAGCGGCGAGACGACTTTGGAAGCGATGCACTTGGCCTGGGAGGGGAATCTGATTCTCTCATCGAGATAGTAATACCAACTCATCGCTTGCTCTTCCGGCCCGTAAGCGTCCACGATGGCTTGGTTGTGGATGCGGTCTTCCCGGATCGGGTCTTTCTTCGATTTTTTCACGGCTTTGCTTTCAGGATTCGGCGCACCGAGGTGCGCCCGATTTCCAATCGCCGGGTGATCTCAGACTTGCTAACGCCAGCACGGTATAGTTTCCGTACTTGGCTGGTTTGGAGCGCTGCGGTTTGCGGCCGCCCAAGACGTGTGCCGTTCTGCCGGGCATGGGCTAGACCGGCGCGCACGCGTTCCCGCAGAATCTCCCGTTCGAACTCGGCGAACACGGCCATTAAAACGGCCATGGCTCGCCCGGAAGGCGTCGTCAGGTCGAGCGCTTCCGTCAGCGAGACGAAACCCACTGCGAGATGCTCCAGTTCCTGGAGTGTAGCGAGCAGATCCGCCACCGATCGCCCCCAACGATCCAATCGCCACACCAGCACGACGTCGATCTCGCGGCGGCGCGCCGCATCCAGCAACTTTTCCGCAGGTAGCCGTTGCGCAGCGCCGGAACCGACTTCCTTCACTTGCATGGCGATTGTCCAGCCCCGCCGGGCAGCATATTCGCGCAGGGCGCGGATTTGCAAGGGGATGGTGTGTTGATCGAAAGTGGAAACGCGGGCGTAAAGGCCCACGCGAAACATTTTCGGATGTTTCCGTCGCTGGCCAAAAACCCTGGGCGATTGGGCCTTCTCAGAGGTCTGTTTGGCGGCCATTTCGAAGGGCCACTCCTGCCTGGCCGAAGACGATCCTTTTTGGCCATGCAGGATTCATCATACTCCAGCCCGCGCCAGCGTCTCACCGTAATTCCACGGCATCCACGCCGGCGGGTTGGCAACCAGTTCCGCGGGATGCTTTTGTAGCTCGGTG
>JBEKBK010000513.1:0-6023 GCA_050015435.1 Bryobacteraceae bacterium | reverse complement strand
ACCCCGGCCACGCCAGAATCGCCGTCCATTCCTTGTGCGTCAACTGCCGAGTGTACCCAAAAACGCCATCTCACTGAATCATCGATATTTGAATGTTTTCACGAATTCCTGCGGAGAGCCCTGGATACCCTGAAAGAAGTAGATGATGCGGCTGCGGTCTAGTCGATCAGCGAGGATGCCGCCCAGAAGCACCAATATCCAGAAAGGTGCATTCATTGCGAAAGCATCGAGACCCAGAAGAAATGAAGAGCCGCCAATGCTCAGCAACAGCCAGGGTTCAGCCACCGACTGCATCCATGTCCCGATATTGGAAAGAAGACTGGCAAACCAGAAAACTCCAAATCGCTTCGTTCTCAGGAGTCCTGCGGAGTGGGAACTATCCATCATTGGATTCCACGTTTATCTGAGGCGATTCAGCATGAGGCCTTGAAAGACGCGGGTTTCTTCGTTAGACTCCACTTCATGCCGCTCCACTGCGGGATCGCTCCTGACTACCCAGGGAAAGGCGTCGTGCTCATAGTATCGGCGTTAGAATCGGGCTGATGCGACCGCACCGCTCGCCTTGCAGCGCCTCCTGTCGTTATTTCGCACGCCGGCCTTGGAAATCGAGAGGGTCGGCGCAGGCTGTCACCCAAAGGTATGGCAACTTTATTCGCCGCACTCGCACAACGGCCTGTGGACGGTGGAGCAGGTCACGCATTGGAATCTGTCCGAATCAAGTTCGCGGTAAGATAGCCAGTCTAAACTCTATTTCTTGAATTCATTGTGATGCGCAAAATCGTCTTTATCGCGACGCACCCGTAAGTAATGAACAGATGCAACGGGGTAACCTAAGCGCATACCAAACGCGATCACAAAATTAGCGGGAACATTCAGCATCTTCGTGATTTCTTTGGCTGCCTCCTTCCCGGACAACGAGCTGACGATATGAACACCGATCCCCAGGGAGTTCGCCATCAACCACATATTTTCCATCACGCAGCCGAGACTGATTATGCCCAGGAAATCGCCCTCTGAGGCCGGAGCCCGCCGGCTAGGATCGTAGAGCACGAAGAGAGTGGCCGAACACGAAACGATCTGCTTAGACCTAGATTCACTCCAGTCTTCGCTGTTGATTTCCTCCGGACTCGGATCAGGCGTTTGCCACGACTTCGGAAACATTGTACCCAAGACCCCGACCTTCCTTCGCCGCAATTCGTCTTCCGTGAAAGACAATTGTTGATAATTTTCTCTGATGAACGTCAGATCGGGATGCGATTTTATCCCACTGATCGCAGCCAGGATGTTTTTGTCATCCACAACCACAATCTCGAAATTTTGCATGTTGTGCGCCGTCGGCGCCCAGCGTGCCGCTTCCAGGATTTTCTCCATATCTGCGCTGGGAATCACGCGCCCTGCGTCAAATGGCCCTCTCGACGAGTGCCTGCTCTCGATGAGTTTCATGAGGTCTTGCATAGCGTTGTGTTGATCTAACTGATCTTCAGTACAGCCCGAAAGAGCACGTTCGCTGCCGCCACAGTCTTGAACCCGAGGTCGTGCGAATACTGCATCGCCAAGTGCAGCAATCCGCCCATGCCGCGAATTGCCACCAGGGCGCAGCTATCCCTTAACGCGCCCAACCACTGCGGCCGGCGCACATCAGCGGAGCGCCCTGGTAAACATCAAGCTCCGCCGGAAGCCCCACGAGCACTTCGTTGGGAGCTACCATATGCTCGTCATAGCCGCCATCGATCGTAATGCCGGTTACCGAAGAGTTTTCGCAGCCCCGGAAATTTCGCGCCGGCCGGCAGGACTCTTTGAACAATGTCCGCCTCGCCAGCCCAGGCCCACCAAATTTACTTATGGTCCCGATGACCTCGGTCCCGGTATTTTGGGATACATAAGACCTGGGAAATGTTCTTCTTTAGAATCGCCTCGCCGTGACAGGCGCCACAGGCTTGCGCTTCGATAAAGACGTCGATGGGCACGGCTTCGCGCATCCTGGAAGAGAGCGCCGATGGTGGTCGCCTCCGCGGGTTATCTGTACAGACGTCAGAGCTTTCGGATGGCTTGCTCGACCTGCTTCGCGAGAGCCGGATAATCCGATCCGCTCAGGTGTAGGGGCTCTCCGAAGGAGATCTCGATCCGGCCCGGCCTGGGGAGGGACTGCCCGCGGTGCAGAACTTTCTCAACTCCACGCAGCCGGATTGGTACCACCGGGACACGCAGACGGGGTACGATAAGACCGATACCGGGCTGAAATGGCTGGATCTCGCCGGCCTCAGTTCGGGAGCCCTCAGGGAAGAACAGCACGGACCATCCGTCACTGACCAAGTCCCCAAGATAACGCAACGAACCACTTGCGCCCGCTTCCGTTTGCGGCAGCGGAAAGGCATTAAAAAACAGAGCCAGAAGCCAATATAGGATGCTGTTCCCCAACCATTGGAGCCGGGTGTGCCGTTCGGGGTGAAAATGGGCGTCAAAGAATTCTTTCCACATGGCCACGCCAACACGATACCGGTATCGACGGGGAAGAGCCGCGAGGATGGATGGTGTGTCGAAGTTACTTTGATGATTGGATGCGAAGATTACAGCCCCGCTCACACCCGCCAAGTTCTCGCGGCCGCTCACGCGAGCCCGTGCGAACAGGCTTGTTAAAGGCAGCCAAAGCGCAGATAGCGCGCCACGCCGGACGAGCCGGGCCGGCCACGATCGGCTCCAGGTAGGAAACTCCTCAGGAACAGCGATGGGGGGCACTCGCGCGAGTTCGTCCAACGTGCGAGAACCCGTGAGAACCGATTCGTCGATGCTGGTGTCGAGGTGTTGCTCCAGGTCCATCATGAGCTCGACTCGATCCAGCGAGGTGAGTCCCAGTTGATCCAGAGTCGTGTTCCCGGTAATCGTCCGGCCCGGAGCGTATCGCCGGACGATGTCGAGGAGTGGGTCCCCTGATGGCTGAGGCGGCGGTTTAGCGCCGGTATCTACCCAGCGTTGAACCTCAGAGCGCTTGATTTTGTGAGTGCCCGTCGTCCTCGGCAGGCGGTCGCCCACCCAGACTGAGAGTCCCCGGATCTTCTGGTGACTTTCGAGCCGCTCATTGGCCACGCGGATGACTTCTTCAGGCGACTTTCCTGGATTAAGAACCAGGACCGCGTGAGGGTGATCTCGCCCGACGACTGCGGATTCCCGCACGCCTGGAATCGCATTCAGGACTCGTTCGATGTCTTCAGGAAACACCTTTAGTCCTTCCGGTGTAACGATTATTTCCTTTTTGCGGCCTTGAATGACCAGGCGTCCGGTGTCGTCGATAGCACCGAGATCGCCAGTATGCAGCCAGCCGTCGCTGAACACGGAATCGGAATCCGGAGGAGCGCCATAGTAACCGGGAGTGACGCTTTCACCCCTGACCAGAATCTCGCCATCCGGTGCGATTTTGATTTCGGCGCCTTCGACGGGACGTCCGACGGTACCCTTCCCAACCTCAAACGGATTATTGAAGGAGACAATAGGCGCGGTTTCCGTGAGTCCGTACCCCTGAATGACCAGGAATCCTAAGCTCGACCAAAATTCCTCGAGTTCAGCTTCGAGTGGCGCCGCGCCGGACACAAATGCCCAAAACTTCCAACCTAAGTACCGGTGGATTCTCCGGTAGTGCCACCACCGACGCGCCAAATTGGTAGCGGGTGAGGAGGGAAGGCCAGCTTCCGGAAACTGCTTTACGACATGTTCGCGGAGGACTTCGAGAAGCTTGGGCACGACCACCGCGACCGAGACACGCCGGTTTCGGATTTGCCGCACGATTTCCTGTGGGCTGAATCCGCGCATGAACACAGCGACGGCCGGAATCATGGGCAGGATGAACAAGGTCAACACTTGACCGAACATATGACTGAGCGGCACCAAACTCAGGAATCGCAGCGGGAACACGGGACGGAACCACTTCGCGTATTGTGAGACGATGGCCTCGGGCGAGGCTAGATTCGACAGAATATTGCGATGAGTGATCAGGACCCCTTTGGGTTCCCCTGTGGCGCCGGATGTGAAGACGATCTCGGCGATATCATCGGGTTGAACTGGAACGGCTGGCCAGGCAGCCT
This sequence comes from Bryobacteraceae bacterium, assembly GCA_050015435.1. Classification (GTDB taxonomy): domain Bacteria; phylum Acidobacteriota; class Terriglobia; order Bryobacterales; family Bryobacteraceae; genus Palsa-187. The sequence goes on along the minus strand of JBEKBK010000513.1, from coordinate 1,947 downwards.
TGGTGCTCGTCCAGTCCAAATCTGAAAGCTGCCAGATTGCCCCAATGTTGTCCGATGCGGTCAGATGAACTTCGTCTCCAACCAGGATGGCGCGGGCACTCACCTTATCCTGCACTCGCCGCAAGAAATCCGCCGAGGCGCGATAGTCGATCGGGACCACGATCACTCCGGCGAGCACGCATCCCCAAAACGCAGCGACCCACTCCGGCCTGTTCTCCGACCAAAAGATGACTTTCTCGCCTTTGTTTGCGCCTTGTGCGGTCAGCTTAGCCGCAAAGGTTCGCGCCGCGGTACCGACCTGCGCGTAAGTGTAGGACCAACTTCGGTACCCGTTATCGTACTGAAGGTAGGGAGAGTGCGAGTCTGCAAACTCGGAGAAATAGTTCGCTAGCGTGGTGCGCCGTGTCCTAGAATCTGGAGCCTCGATCAGCATGACTCGAGATAACACCTGCAAGACGCGCGCCAAGGATTACGATCGATTTGGACGCCGGGACGCTAGGCTGCTTTTGCCGTGATTTCCTTGGGCTTAGCGACCTCCGGGGCGTTAATCCGGAGAAGGCCATTCTCGAGTTTGGCCGTAACCTTGTCCACGTCGATCGGATTCGTCACCTCGAAACGCCGGTAGACGTTGTTGGAACCGAACTCGGTCCACAGCACTGCGCCTTTCTTAGTCTTGTTCTCTTTTTCTGTTGCGGCGTGCACGATGATTTCGTTTGACGCAGCCGTTACTTCCACTTCCCGGGGGTCAAAGCCGGGCAAAGTGATCTGCATTTCGTAGGCGCCGTCCTTCTCCGCCAGTTCGGCCGAGGGCCAACCAAAGATGTCGTGCTCGGCTTTCAGCCAATCTTCTAACTCGTGACCCAGCTGGCGGCCCCGGTTCTCGAACAAATCAAACGCGCGCCTCCGAACCGCCTCGAACCGCTTTGCGATTTCGTCAAAGATGGGCAAGGTTTTCTTGCCATCATTCACTTTTGTAATTGCAACCTGTGACATCGCCATATCCTCCTTTATGGGCCGTGGCTTCTTGGAACAAGCAGCACTTAGCCTGCCAGTACTATTACCCCCTGGTCTTTAGTCGTGCCGCTTGGTAGAAATCGGAATTTGGGGCAGGTGACGCAACCCCTGAGCGGCATGCCCCAGATCAGCGAATCGTGATGTCCCAGACTTTGGAAAAACAGTTTCGAGCTTGTGCGCGAGGCGAAGGCGGCCGGCCATCTTCAGCAGATGATCTTTATAGTGGGGAAGTATTTGGTGGCTTTTGACTTCGTTCTGGCGGGCCTTGGTTCTGGTCTAGGCGTCGAACGCCGGAATCGGGTTGAGCAGGAGCGATATGCCCTGATCTCGGATTCGTGGCCCATAAATCGGTCACAAAATACAAGTGCCACAAAGGGATCTCTCAACTGTGGCCTCCAAGTTCCGACCAGCGCTTACGTTCTGCTGGAGGAACTCTCGGAACTCGTGCTGGTAGTTGGGCAGACGGGGCTTGCCGTGAATGGTGTGCTTGTCCGTGAACTTCATCTTTGAGGACCGATTAAAGTATGCGACCGCGTTTTGCCTTGTCAGCACGAAGGGCGGGCATTCTTTCTGCAACAGGATACCGCTGGCAATTAAGGACCCTGGATCGCCACCTCTCGCCCGAACCTGGACTCCGTGACCCGATACATTTTGCCCATGCCACGTTGGACGATCTTAGCCGTGATCCGGCAATGAAAAAGTGGCTCCGCCGATTATTTCTTCAACGCGGCGACCCAGTTGATAACCACCGTAATCGGCACGCTGGTCGTCGGTTCCGTTTGAACCGGCAGGAGGAAACGACCGTCCTTGCTGACACCTGAATTATGCGCAGAACGATCCTCGAAGCGCGTGGTTCGTATGATCTGAGCGTGCGGCGAGCGCGATCGATGTCTCGTTTTGATTCTTTCTGTATCTGACCCGGTTTCCTCCACT
>JBEKBK010000512.1:0-6027 GCA_050015435.1 Bryobacteraceae bacterium | reverse complement strand
AGAACGCATAGCGCTCCTGATTGCGCTGGAACTCGAGCAGAGCGTTGAAGCTGAATGAGTCCGCCGTGCCGAACTTATCCACCTGCACTGAATGGTCGATCACCAGATCGACAGGGATCAACGGATTGGCCTTACACGGGTCCGCGCCCAAGTGCTGCAACGCGTCGCGCATGGCAGCGAGGTCGACCACGCAAGGCACTCCCGTGAAATCCTGGAGCAGCACACGCGCCGGGCGGAAGTTGATCTCGCGCGCGGGAGCGGAAGGATCCCAGGCGGCGACGTACTCGATGTCGGAACGCTTTACCGTCGCGCCGTCTTCGAATCGCAACAGGTTCTCGATAAGGATCTTGATCGAGAAAGGAATGCGAGAGAGTTTGAATCCGGCTCGCTCGAGCGCCGCGAGACGGTAGATCTCATACGTCCGGCCACCGGCGCGGAGCGGGCCCGCGGCGTCGAAAGAGTTCTGACTTTTCATGTGTGTCTTTATTTTAGCGGATGGTTTTCACGGGCGACTACGGGGGCTAGAATTGAAGAAGACGTTTTATGTGGTTCGCGCTTGCCCTGCTGCTGGCTCAATCGACCGACTTTGTGACCAACGGGTTGAAGTCGCTCGATGCGAAGCAGTACGACGCCGCGGTCGAGTCGTTCACCAAGGCAGTGGCCGCCGATCCGAAAGATTACTCGGCGCATTTTCACCTGGCGCTAGCCTACAGCCTGGTCGGCAAGAACGCTGAGGCGATTCCGCAGTACAAGGCCACATTGGAGCTGAAGCCGGGGCTCTACGAAGCCGAAATCAATTTGGGTATCTGCCTGTTGCGCGTGAAAGATCCAGCGGCGGCGCTGACGCCTCTGCGCGAAGCTGCGGCACAGAAGCCCAAGGAGTTTCAGCCGGCGTTTTACGTGGCGCGGGCGCTGCTCGACACGAAACAGCTTCCGGAAGCAGAGGCGGGTTACGTAACGGCCCTTTCGCTGAATCAGAGCTCGGCCGCTGCGGAGGAGGGGCTCGCGCAAGCTCTCGCATTACAGGGGAAACGCTCGGAGGCTGATCCGCATTTCCGCAAAGCGGCCTCGCTCGACCCTAGTTACCGGGATTCCATTCTGCAACTGGCATCGCTCTATGAGGAGAATAATCAAGCGGCGGAAGCCATGGCGATTTATCGGGAATTTCCGGATAATCCGGGCGCGTTGGAGCACCTGAGCCATTTACTTATGGAAACCGGTCACACGGAGGATGCGATTCCGTCTCTGGAGGCTGTCGTGGCTAAATCTCCGACTGCGGCCAATCGTGTCGAGCTGGCGCAGGCCTATCTGGACACCAAACATCCCGAGAAAGCCAATCCGCTGCTGGCGCAAGCGGTAGCGAGCGAACCGGGCGACTATCAACTGAGGATGTTCTACGCGAAAGTTCTGCGCGATCAGCGCAAATACGCGGAGTCCGCGCCCCAGTTTCTGGCTGCCTCGCGGATCAAGCCAGACGTCCCGCAGCCGTGGAGCGAGCTCGCCGCGGTCTTCACCATTGCGGCGCAGTATCCCGAAGCGCTGGCGGCGCTCGATCATGTGCGCGCCCTGGGAGCCGAGACCACCGGGCACTATTACTTCCGCGCGGTGGCGCTGGACCATCTGCATCAAGTCAAGGACGCGCTGGCGAATTACAATAAATTTCTAGAGATGAGTCAAGAGAAGAGCCCGGACGAAGAGTTCATTGCGCGTCAGCGGATCCGGGTCCTCGAAAAGGAACTGGGCAACAGGAAGTAGCGTATGCTGTGGCTGCTGATCACGTTGTTAACAAGCGGCGTTCTCGCCACCGACCTTGCGTCAATCAAGACGGAGCCGAATCTCGAAAAGCGGAGCGATCTGGCGCTCGACAATGCCGGGACCGCGCTCGATCTGGCGCGGACCGCCTACAACTCCGGCGACGTTGCCAAGACCGGAACGGCGCTCGATGAAGTAGTGGAATCGGTGGACCTGGCCTATCATTCGCTCGAAGAAACCGGGAAAGATGCGCGCCGGAATCCCAGGCCGTATAAGCGCGCTGAACTGAAAACCAGAGAACTGCTGCGACGCCTGGAAGGAATTAGAGAACTGGTCAGTTTTGAAGACCGGGCGCTGGTGGAAAAGGTTCGCGACCGTGTCGCTCAAGTGCACGATGAGCTGCTCCAAGGGATCATGAGTAAGAAGAAATAGGGGATATCTATGCGACGATTCTACGCATTGGGTTTGTTCGCGTTCCTCGCCGGCATGGCCGGGTACGCTCAGAGCAACCGCGATTTTCTTACCTCCGACGAAACCGACCAGGTGCGCGAGGCGCAGGACCCGAATGTGCGCATGAAACTGTACCTGCATTTCGCCAAGCAGCGGCTGGATCAGGTGAACCAGTTGCTCTCGAAGGACAAGGCGGGCCGGAGCGCGATGGTTCACGACCTATTAGAGGATTACGCGCAGATCATCGAGTCCATCGACACCGTGGCGGATGATGCGCTGAAGCGCCACATCGCCATTGATGTGGGCAACGCCGCCGTGCTAACGACGGAAAAGGAGATGCTCGCCCGGCTTCAGAAGATTGACGAGTCCCAGCCGAAGGATATGGCTCGGTATCAATTCGTGTTGCAGCAGGCGATCGAGACGACGCAGGATAGCGCCGATCTGTCGGGTGAGGATTTGAAGACCCGCGCGGCCGAGGTTGCGGCGAAACAGAAGAAGGACCAGGCGGAACGCGAGACGTTGATGACTTCGAAGGAGCTCGCGGAAAAGAAAGCGGCGGATAAGGCGGCAGGGAAGGATACACCACCCACTCAACAGAAGAAGGCTCCCAGCTTGCTGCGGCCGGGGGAGACAGCGCCGAATAACTAATGGAACCTGACCTTACACAAGACCGAAAGCCGGGTCACGCTTGCTTGATATGCTGCCGGCCGACAAGCTGAACGCGGTACGCGGTCTGCTCGAAGTGATGGTTGGAACCGTTGGAACGCTCTTTGGCGTTGGCTCCGGTGGAAGACGAAGAGATCACGCCCGAGACGGCCGCAGCGCTGGATGAAGCGCACGCGTCGATCGAGCGTGGCGAAGGAATTCCTCACGAAGAGGTCATGCGCGAGTTGGGCCTCTTGAAGTGACACCAATGGTCTTCTTTGTTCCGAAGGCCGATAACTCTATCGAGATTACGAGTGTTCGGAATCGCCGCGACGTCCTATTGCACGGCGATGGTTATGCCCGGCTGGCTCGAGTTGTCTCCAACTTGCAGCACGACGGGCACTCCGAGGCCGGTCTGAATGCCGGCTGGAATTTGAACGTCCACCCGCATTACGCCGGCGATGTCTCCGAGCACGCCGCCAGCGTTGACCGGCTTCACCGTTTGGCCGCCGATCGTGACCCTGACCGGTAGAATCGGCTGCGGTACCGGAGAAGTAGCCAGTTGGCCATCGACACCCGCTGGTGTGGTCTCGCCTTCGCCAGTCGCGAACAGAGAAATTACATCCCCGGCCTTCGCAGGAGCAGCGGCGCTATTGACTGAGGAGTCCGGGTTCAGCGCTACTGCCTGGCCTTTCCCGGAGGAGTCCAGTGTGAAGACTCCAGGCGCCGAAGACGCGACCGGAACCGTGAACGCGGCCGAGGTCTGGCCCTGATAGTCCACGGTGATTTGCGCGGAGCCGCTGACGATGGCGTAGGGGACGACAACCGCGACTTGGGTCGCCCAGGTGTAGATCAACGGCGCGGGAACGCCATTGAACTGCACGGTGGTTCCCGCTTGCCCGGCCCCGCTGGAGACGAGTTGCGCCGGGCCGAGACCCGAGCCTGAAACGACCACAATTTCTCCCGGCGCGATGGGGCCCGGCAGACCGCTGGCAGCGTTCGTCACACCTGTGACGGTGATACCCGAGCTCACCGGTTGCATCAGCCGCACGACGTTGTTGTCCTGGTCCGCGACGTAAAGATTCCCGGCGGCATCCACGGCCAGGGCGGAGGGGCCATTCAACTGAGCGGCGGACGCCGGGCCTCCATCCCCCGTGTAGCCGGAAACACCCGTCCCAGCTATAGTCGTGATGATCCCGGCCGTCGAGACCATTCGGATGCGGAGGTTGGCTGCATCCCCAATGTATAGGTTGCCGGCATCATCCGCGGCGAGCGCCGGGGGGGATAATTGAGCTGCGAGCCGAGTTGCGCCTCAATTGCCGGACCTCCGTCTCCCGAATATCCTGACGTTCCGTTGCCGGCCACAGTAGTGATTGTTCCATCCGGCGCGACCTTGCGTATCCGGGGCGTGGACATGGCTAATGTAGGAATGGTCCCAGGAGCCGGTGGTTGGATATTATCATCTGAGAAGTACAGGTTGCCGGCATTATCGGTGGTCAACGCCGCTTTAAACGTGAGCCGGATCTGGGCGCTGGTTGCCGGGCCGCCGTCTCCCGAAAAGCCAAAGGTGCCATTTCCCGCGACGGTCGTGACTGTGCCGTCCGGGGAGATCTTGTTAATCCGGTTATTGGGTGGGTCGGGCAAGTACAAGTTGTCTTGGTTATCGATCGCCAAACCCCACACGTTTATACCACCCGGATTTGCCACGGTCGTGATGATGCCCGATTTAGAGATTTTGCGAATACGCCCGTTGCCGTGGTCCGCGATGTAGAGATTTCCGAGACTGTCCGCCGCGACGCCTACCGGGAAATAAAGTTCTGAATTGGCGGCTGGCGAACCGTCCCCGGCATAGGCCGCGACGCCGTTCCCGGCGATGGTGGTGATAATTCCGGCGGACGACACCGCGCGAACACGGTTATTGAACGTATCGCCGATATAGACGTTGCCTTCCGCGTCCGCGGCCAAGCCCAAGGGCGAATTCAGTTGGGCGCCGGTCGCCGGCCCGCCGTCGCCGGAATAACTGGGAGACCCGACGTAGCCTGCCGTGGTCGTGATCGTCCCGGTTGAAGCGACTTTGCTGATACCATAGTTTCCTGTGTCCGCGATGTACAGATCGCCTCCTGCATTTAGGGCGAGCGCCCGCGGCTCATAGAGATCACCTGCGGAGACCGTGGTGATAATCCCGGCCGGAGTTACTTTGCGAACGCAGGAACAGTCGTCGCCGCCGCTGGATGGGCTGCTGTCGGAAAAGTATAAATTGCCCGAGTTGTCGATGGCGATTCCGGATGCTCCGGTGAGTTGCTCGGCAGTGGCGGGACCGCCGTCCCCAGTGGAGCCGTAAGATCCAGTGCCGGCTACCGTCGTGATGATCCCGGCTGGAGAGACCATTCGAACACGCAGGTTTCCGTCATCTGAGATGTAGATGTTGCCCTTGCCGTCAGCCGCCACGCCATATGGGCTGAGTTCCGCCATGGTCGCGGGTCCGCCGTCGCCAGAGAAGCCGTATAGACCATTGCCTGCAACGGTGGTGATGATTCCGGCGGTGGAGATTTTGCGGATGCGGGCGCCATCCACGATGTACAGGTTCCCGGAGTTGTCGACTGCCACGTTGGACGGACCGTTCAGATTCGCGCCGGACGCAGGGCCTCCGTCACCGGAGTAACCAAAGACACCGGTGCCCGCGACGGTCGTGACGATTCCGGCGGGAGAGACTTTGCGCAGGCGGCGATTTAGGAGATCAGCCACGTAGACATTGCCTGCGGCGTCAACCGCCAATCCGGACGCCGTGTTGAACATTGCGCTGAGCGCTGGCCCGCCGTCTCCCGAATATCCGGTTCGCGAATTGCCTGCCACGCGGGTGACAATACCGTTCTGATCCAGCCTGAAGACACAGTTCAAACTAATGAAAAACAGGTTGCCGGAGGCATCTGCTGCCATGCCTTGTGGGGCGATCGCCATTTTTACAGCGGAGGTTGGTGTCGGCGGCGGCCCACCACCCGCGAATGTCGAAATCACGTATTGCTGGCCCGCGGCGATCGCGCTCAACAGTGCAAATGATGTTAGATTCTTAGGTCAGAGATTGTAAACAAGAATGCTTCAACATTCTGGCAGCTAACATCACGCCGCAGCAAGCAGGGCAACGATATTCTGGATAGCCTTGTCGGCCTTGTGATACGCGAC
>JBEKBK010000511.1:0-6054 GCA_050015435.1 Bryobacteraceae bacterium | reverse complement strand
CGGGGAAGCTGACGCGGGCGCTTGGGATCACGCTGGGACACAACGGCATCGACGTGACTCGCGGACCCATCACGGTTCACCCGGCGGAGAAGTCAGCCGCGTTCGAGATCGCGGTCTCGCATCGCATCGGAATCACGAAATCCGCGGATCTGCCGCTGCGGTTTTTCATTAAAGGAAATCGGTGCGTGAGTGTTAACGTGAAATGAATGCTGAACCCGACCATCTTTCGTGAGTACGATATCCGCGGCGTAGCGGAGACTGAATTGACGACTTCCGGCGTCGTGGATCTGGGTCGAGGACTGGGGACCCTGCTCCGCCGCAAAGGCGGGCCGCGGATCAACCTGGGCCGCGATTGCCGGCTCAGCTCCACGCGCCTGCGGGATGCTTTGCTTGAAGGATTGACCGCTACCGGATGCGACGTTACCGATCTCGGCGTCATTCCCACGCCCTTGCTCTACTTTTCAGCCATCAAGCTGGATGCTGCCGGCGGGGTGATGATCACCGGCAGCCACAATCCGGCGGAGTTCAATGGATTCAAGACCGTCTGCGGCTCCGGTACAATCTATGGCGAGGATATTCAGGAGGTTCGCCGGATCGTCGAAGCCGGAGATTTCGAAACCGGGCGGGGCAGCCACGATACAACGGATATTTCTCAAGCCTACGTCGACGAGATCTCGGCTCAGTTTGAATTCGATCATCCCATTGGGATCGTGGCGGATGCGGGCAACGGCACCGCCGGACCCATCATGCATCGGTTATTCGAACGGCTGAATTGCCACGCGACGGAGCTCTACTTTGACATGGACGGGCGTTTCCCCAATCATCATCCCGACCCGACGGTTCCGGACAACCTGAAGGCGCTGAGCAGCACCGTTCGCGAGAAGAACGCCGCGTTGGGAATCGCGTTCGACGGCGACTCGGACCGCATCGGCGCAGTGGACGAGAACGGCGACGTGATTTACGGCGACATGTTGATGCTGATCTTCGGCCGTGAAATCCTGACCCGGAAGCCGGGGGCCACGTTCATCGGCGAGGTGAAGTGTTCACAGGTGCTCTACGACGAATTGACGCGGCTGGGCGGCAACCCGATCATGTACAAGACCGGCCACTCGCTAATCAAGGCGAAGATGAAAGCTGAGCACGCCGAGCTGGCCGGAGAAATGTCCGGTCACATGTTCTTCGCGGACCGTTATCTGGGTTACGACGATGCTCTTTACGCAGCGTGCCGCCTAATTGAGATAGTCGCGCGCAGCGGTAAGCCGCTATCGGCACAGCTCGAGGGATTGCCCAAGCTGGTTTCAACCCCGGAAATCCGCGTCGATTGCCCCGATGAAACCAAATTCCGGGTGGTCGAGCGGGTAGCCGAACATTTCCGCGGCAAGGAGAAGGTCATCGAAGTGGACGGCGTTCGGGTCGTGTTCGATCAGGGGTGGGGTTTACTGCGAGCTTCCAATACGCAGCCGGTACTGGTAATGCGGTTTGAAGCGGCCGATAAAAATCTGCTCAAGAACTACCAAGAGAAGATAGAAGCAGTTCTTGAGCAGGCCAAGGAAAAAGCTGCCGTGTGAAGCGGCCTAGGCGTCCGCCTTCGCATCCATTCAGCCTGGAAGGCCATCCTCCGATTCGGCCCTTGCTCACGTACTGAGAATGCCATACTATGGGTCGAATTCCAATAGGTACAGTACTATTTTTTGGTGCGATTTAGTACTATATCAGCCGTGTTTCATAGCCTGGTACTGACTGTTCCTATTAAGTCCCCGCCATGCCATCCATCCCAAGACTGGGAATAATGCAGCCAGTTCAAATGCCGAATTGTAGAGGTGAAGATCGAATAACCTTCCAATTCCAGGCATAACGAGAGCGACCACGGCGGACCAGCTTCCGGCGCCGATCCCGGCGATCAATCCGGAGTGGCGAGTCGAATAATGACAGGTGGCGTAGGCGACCGCGCCGATGATGAATCCCGAAGTGATGAACATCGCGAAGAACAGCATCGCTAGCGCAAGCGCATACGATTCGACCCGGGGAACGACGGCCAGCGGCAGACTCATGAACATCAATATCAAGAACTGACGCCTTAACGCGGGAATGGACGAACCCGCGCCCGCATACCGGTCAATCACCCAGCCCCAAAAGAAGTATCCGACCTCCCAGCCGAGCGGAGGAATCCAGAGGACCTTTCCGATTTCGAGCTGAGACTTATGCATGACGGCGCTCAGATAGAGCGAGGTTTGGTACAGCACGAACGCGGACGGGAAAGCACCGAGGGCGTAGGCGCCGATGAACGCCCAGAGCCTGGAGTCTTTCACACTCAGGTCAGGAGCCGGACCATGCTCGACTTTTTGGTGCTCTGAAAGGTCGGGCCTGCGCGCGAGAATTGCCCAGAAGATGAGCCAACCGGCACCCACCGCTCCCGTGAACCAGAAGGCTCCCTGCCATCCCCAAACCGCGGCGACTGGAGTAATGATTACGGGTGTAATCAGCGCGCCGAAGGAACCGCCGCTGTAGAAAACCGCGATTCCGCGCGAGCGTTGCTCGAGCGGCAGAGTCTGGACGACGGTGCGCAGCGCGCCGGGGAAAGTGGCCGCTTCGCCGAAGCCGAGCACCGCGCGAGCCGCGCCGAAACTGCTAAATCCGGCTGCGAAAGCGTGCGCGACGGAAGCGAGCGTCCACAGCGACACGGCCGCGCCCATGCCTGCGCGCACACCGATGCGGTCCAGAATGCTGCCCCAGACGGGATTTCCCAACATGTAGGCGATCGAAAACGCCGAGATGATGAAGCCGTACTGCTCATTGGTCAGGTGCGTGTCGCGAAGAATAGTGGGGGCGAGAAGGGCGAGGGTGTTGCGATCGATATAGCTGATCGTGGAGACCAGCATCATGGATAAGGCGGGTAGCCAGCGCACGAAGTAGTCAACTATAGCAGTCCACGTCGTTCGTCCGTAATTCTTCGCCGTTCGCCGGTTGGCGGAAGCGTTCGCGGGGCCGGTAACTTATTTTTGTCTGAGAGGTAATCTCTAGCATGAGACGCCAAGTAAAGCGCAGAAGAGTAATGCTAGCGGTCGCGGGGGCTTTGGCCTTCCTGATCGGGCTGCTCTCGACGATGCGCAGCGCACCGGCGCAGCAGAACCAGCAGGTTATTGCCGTGCATCGACGTAAATGAACGTGCATGCACGCTAATGTTTCAGGGATGGTTGATTTCGCTCTGGAAGACGGTCTACAGTTAAAGCTCATGAACGTACTTTGGCAGCAGGCCGCCGCGGCGGTGGTTCCACTCAATAACGAGCCCAAATGGCCGGCTCAGCCTTATTCCTTGCCCATCCCGAACGCGATTTTGCGCGAAGCGTCCAGCGTCAGTGAAATGGACGCTTTTTTTGCGATCGGCGAAGCGTGGGGCCACATGGTCGCCCACTTTCTTCCCGAAAACCCGTTCGTCCTCGATCTCGGATGTGGCTGCGGCAAGCTGGCCCGTTTTCTGTACCTCAACCCTCGATTAAGATACCTCGGCGTCGATCTATTCCTGCCTGGGATTGAATGGAGCCGAAATGCGTTCACGCCCCTGGCCGGCGATCGATTCCGATTCGAGCATTTCAACGGTCACTCCGAAGTGTACAATCCTCAAGGGACTTTAAAGCCGAGCGAATACCGCCTGCCGTGCGAAGACCGAACCGTGGATACGGTGGTCTGCGCGTCTCTATTTACACATTTGCTCGAACCCGATTGCGTTCATTATCTGGGCGAGATCGCCCGCGTGCTGAAACCTTCGGGAAAAGCGATCATATCGCTTCATACGGAACCGGCTCCGGGAAGTCTTTTTTCGGGCAACGAGGCTCGAATTGATATCGCTCCTTCTTACTTCCTCGAGTTAGCTGGCCGGGAGGGTCTGCGGCAGGGCGAGCGCGTCGGGCTGGTCTACGGTCAGGACGTGCACGTTCTCGAGTTGCAGACCCCCTGATTCAAAGCAGTTTACTTTTGCTGCTTCTGATAATCGTTCTTCTTCTCGTCCCGGTCCCGATTATCATTTTGCTGGCTAGCATTCTGCTGCTTAGCCGGATTATGCTGCGGATTTTGAGAGCCGCGCTGCTGGCCCTGCTGGCCCTGATGACCTTGCTGGTCAGTCTTGGATTGGTTTTTGTCGTTACTCATAAAATGTTTCCTCTCTAATAAGCTAAGAAACATGGTCGAATCACATGTTCCACTGGTTAGACTCCGGCGCGCCGCGGTACGTACAAACAAGTTGGCCAAGCGGGCTTTGGTCCGCACGAATAGCTCAGACTCTTCGCGCGACATGTGCAATTAAGGGTAACAATATAGTTGACAACTCATCGGTTTTGGGCTAACATTGAAGCATGGAACCGAACACTCTGCAAGCCGCAATCGAGTTCTTCGCGAGCCCCGACAACTGCCGGGAGTATCTGGTAGCTCATCGCTGGGCTGACGGCGTTGTGTGTCCGCGTTGCGGCAGCAAGAACGTTCTGTTCCAAGCAAAGTATAACCGCTGGCAGTGTGGCAGTAAACATCCGCTACGTCAATTCACCTGCAAGACCGGTACGATCTTCGAGGATTCCCCGCTGGGCCTCAACAAATGGCTCCTAGCAATGTGGCAGGTAGTCAATTGCAAGAATGGCGTGAGTAGCTATGAGATCGCGCGGGCCACTGGCGTCACACAGAAGTCCGCATGGTTTATGGATCACAGAATCCGTGTAGCGCTCGGCATGGCGACTCCCGATAAAGCATCCGGCCACGTTGAGGCCGACGAAACATTTATCGGTGGTCTTGCTCGAAACATGCACATCGCTCAGCGTAAACGCCGGATTACTGGCACGGGCGGGAAAGACAAGACTGCGGTGATCGGCATTCTTGAACGCGGTAAAGATGGGAAGCCGAGCAACGTTCGTACCGTCGTGGTTCCGAACCGCAAAAAGAAAACTCTCCAGACGGAAGTGAAGAATCACGTTGAAGCCGGTTCCGCGCTGTACACGGACTTCCTTCTCTCCTACGAAGGACTCGAAGGGCAGTACGCGCATAAAGTCGTGGACCACGCGGTTGAGTACGTGAAAGACGGCGTGGTGCATACGAATGGTTTGGAAAATTACTGGGCACTCCTCAAGCGGACGATCAGCGGAACCTATGTCAGTGTCGAGCCGTTTCATCTGTTCCGCTACTTGGATGAGCAAGCGTTTCGGTTCAATAATCGCACGATGACTGACGGCGAACGCTTCAGCGCCGCTGTTAAAGGCATCGTCGGAAAGCGTCTAATGTTCGACCAATTGATCGGCAAGGCCGATGACCATTCATCAGAGGCGCGTCCCTGAAGCCACGACAGGGACGCGGTAAAATTCTTTCTACAAACAATCGACAAAAAATATTAGAATAAAGCTGACTCGAAAACAATTGCCGAGTAGCTTTATGAACGAAGATCAAGCCGAGCCACTTATCTGGTACGTTGGTCCGTGTCTGAGATGTCGAAAATGTCAGCGCATGAGTTGGCTTCCTTATGGGCTTCTTCCGCAGGTGCCGTTTCCAGAGGGGGACGAAGACACAATAGTGGAATACTCCGAGCAAGAAGATAGCAGTCTACTAGAGATGCCTCCCGATGGATGGTCTGTAGTCTATGGATGCATAGAATGCGGATGCGTCGGAGTCTATGACGCATCTTTGGTTCAAGCGCATCATTTTCTTGTTGAGATAGAAGGCTTATGCCATGACTATGCAACTGCATACGCCGTAGAGTTTTCATGCGCCAATGTACATTGCAAAGCTCCCGCCAAAGTTCTTGTAGATATGACCGGCGTGGAAGAGGCCGACATTCGGCGGCTTTTGGCAACTGGGAATCTTGTGGGTGACTTGGCCTGTGGTCACAGCTTTGTCTTACCGAACCAACCAGACCGTTACAAAATAAGCCGAGTCTCTGGACGGATTTGGTGAACAATGGTACCGGCCCTATGCACAGGATCTTGATGGGTTGACTACAAGGTGAAAGCGGTCAACCGTTTGGGGACTCTGAGAATCCTGCGGTAAAACAGGTTGGAGTAGCGAAGATAGCGCTTCGCA
>JBEKBK010000510.1:0-10722 GCA_050015435.1 Bryobacteraceae bacterium | reverse complement strand
ATCATCGGTTTCCAATTAAACGAATTGCCGTTACAGCCCCGCCCGACGGCTGGTTTCACGGGATCGCTCGAGCCATGTTCGACATCTACCGTGAAGGGCTGGCGGAACTCGGCTTCGATATTTTCGATGTCCCAGTTGACGCGTTCCTTGTTCCAGACGCAGACCGCATTGCCGGAATACTTTCCGATCTGAAGGCTTTCAAACCAGAATTGGCGTTCGGGCTTCCCAAGGGCGCTTACGCGCTGATTTGCCGTTTGCCGGCGGGGCGGCACGGCTGGCGTGCCAACTTCTTCACGGAAGCTCTCGATATTCCCACCATCTGCCTGTGGGACCACGCGCCGCTGGAGTTGGCCGATCAGCTATTGAATCCGCATCCCGCGACTCCCCTAGCGTCGTCTTCCGGGGCTTATCAAATGCTGCTCCGCTCCCTCACGCATCCTCGCCTGCTCCATTGGTCGCCCGACACCGGGCAGACGCAGATCATGAGGGAGCTCGGATTCCTAACTCCGAATCGCGTAATCCAGGAGTCGCTACCATCGCTGCCCGGCTTTTTTACAAACGCGACACCCTCGGCTCATGCGCCGAGCGTCGGATTTGTCGGCCACTTCTATCAAGAGCCCTCTGGCCATCCGGATCCGGCTCTGGAAGCTCTAGCCGATAGAGTCATTCAAACGTGGATCCCCAAGATAAGCCAGCCGCTTTGGTATCTTTTGGCGGATCACACTGCCGCCATGGATCCCGATTTGCGAAAGCGGTTGGCTCTGCACCTTGATCAGACGTATTTCTGGCATTTTTCGCATCGGCTCATTCTCCACCGTGCTCAAACGGCTCTACGGCTGAGCCTGTTGGGCTCGGCCGGGGTTCCCGTTACCTGCTATGGAGACTTGAAAACGGATGTGCCCGGCGTTCCCCGCAACCTTGCATGTGTTCCCGGCCACATCCCATTTGGGCCGGAGCTCGCAGCGACGCTGGCCCGGCACCCGATCACCATCGACGTCTTGAACCCAGGCTCCATCCACGGCTACAGCCACAAACCGATGATGGCCTTTGCTTCCGGAGGATTCATGCTCATCAATCGGAAGCGAGACTTTATCGCCGCTTTCGGTGAGGACGGCGAAGCAGTTTCTTACGAATCCGATCTGAACGCCAAAATCGATCGCTTCCTCACGAATCCAGCCTACCTTCGCGAAGTAGGCGAGGCGATTCGGGAAACGATCTCGTCGCGTTTCCAGTTGAAACATGTGCTGGCGCGGGTCTTGGAGGCAGCGTTCCTATACGGTGGCACTACGCTTTCGGGATAAAGTTTGTCGCCACGCCGCGGCATGCCGCGCCAGCTCAATACGCGCTCTTTCCAGTTCTTCGGCTGGCAATGCGGCCCATTCCGTGAGCCTGCGGCGAAGCGAAAGGATCGCTTGAATGAAATCGCATTCGGGTATCCCTGCGCCGGTGAACGATCGGGCGATCCACGCTCCGGTTGCACCCAGCCGTGGATATTGGGCGTGCACCAGTTCCGCCGGGACAGGCAAGGATGTATCGCCCACACGGCCGACTCCGCCCACCGCGAGCGGCAGTCCGTTCCGCCGCACTTCGGCCGCCAGCATGTCGACCAACGGCGACGCCAGGACCTCGAAGTGATTCGCGACGCCCATTTGGAGACGAAGGTCGTTCAGCCCGATCATTACTTCATCAATGCCCCGAACATCCAGAATTTCGCGGATGCGCACCACCGCCGGAGCCAGCTCCACCAGGATGACCACCCGGGCCCGGCCATGAACCGCGTTCGCAAACACAGCGACCTCGTCGGCCGTGCGAAAGGCGGGCAGCATCAACACTTTCGCGCCCAGCTCCAACGCGGTCTCGATCTCCACGTGCGTTCCAGCGTGAATTGGGTTGATCCGTACAAACAGATCCGCGTGATGGAGGAGCTTTGAAATTCCGGACAAGTCGTCCCAGCTGTGCCGCATGAGTCGCGTGTCGTGCCCGGCCTGGCGTTCGGCCTTGCCCATATATTCCAGATCTACCCCGACGCGATTCACTCCCGCCTGATCCGCACAAGCAGCCAGCCGCGGGTCGTTCGTAATCATCGTCAAACAGAAGCTTTCGCCAAACTCGAGCGTCTTCATTTGTGAGACTAAAGGATGTTCGGAATCTCGGTCATGCCTGCCGGCAGCCGCCAGTTGTCCGGGCGCGCGTGATTGTAGAGTTGATTGGTGATGTTCAGATAACCGGCGGGTTGCCCGCTTTCGTTGCGGAGCGCATGCCACACGCCCGGCGGAACAATCACCATCACGGGACGGATCGCGCCCATTCGGACTACTTCGGTCTCTTGAAAGGTCGGCGAGTCCGTCCGCCCGTCCCACAGAACCAACTTTACCGTCCCGCCAACGCCGATCAGATGATCGGTCTGTGCCGCATGCCGATGCCAATCCGTAACTCCGTTGGGACTGAGCTCGACCCAGTTGATTTGTTGCGGCACGATCTCGATTCCGGACCAGTCGTTCCGGAACACTTCGGTCATCCAACCGCTTCGCGTGAGGACATTGCCGAGTTCCAGGATCTTGACACCGACAATCTTCGGTGGACAGGCGCGCCCTCCTCCTGGTAGAACGCTCTGACCGTCCCGTTTTCCTGTGGAATCCAGCATACGTAGCCTTTCTATCGAAGCGCGCACAAGACGCAATACAAGCTCAACGTCCTGTCCAACGCTTCCACCAATCATTCCATTTCTGTTTCCAACCGCTGTTGTCCGCCCGATCCTGCGCCGTACTGGGCTCGAAACTCTGAGCTATCCGCATGTCCGGGGGTGACGGCGCGGCTTGATACGGCGTCTTGGAAATCATGCGGACTCGATATCCGCTGAAACCGTAAGTCCGTTTGTATGGGCTCCCGTCCTTGTCTTGCAGGACGAGCGAGAACGCTTTCTCCTCCTGGCCCTGCATTGACTTGGTCTCGACGGGGAAGAAACCGGTTACATTGCGTTCGATGTAGGCGGTCTCATAGCGGTGCCGCCGCGTGCTCCACACAAAGACCCGGAAGCTGTCGAAGTCACACCCATGCTCTCCGTTTGAGATGGTGGTCCAGAGCCAGTTCGGCTTTATGACATTCTGGTCTTTCACCTCGCCGAGCGGAAGATACGAGGTGATCCGATGGCCCTCGGCGTACTGCGCCACTTCGTCCGGAATCGCCATGTTCAGCATGCGGGCCAGCACCCAGCCGACCTTTCCATCGTGCGTGCGGACCAGGTTCCAGTCGTCGAGCGGCACTGAAGCCGGCTGGGGAGCGACGTACCCGGGAAGATCTGCGATGTGGGGCCGTGAAAGCTCGATCCAGTCCTTCGGCGGAGGCGGAGTGGCAGGAAGGGGCGGCGCCGGCACTGAGGACGCGGATCGCTTTGAGTCCCTGCCCTTGACCTTCTTCGGCGCGGGTGTACGGCGCACGGGCGCGGCTTGCGGCGTACTGGGAGCTGTGCGCGGCGTGGCGCGATGTCCCAATACGTCTACGCGCCCGGCTTCCGGAATCTGGAAAAAACTCGGCGATTGCCGGCTCGGCTCGGTGTGCATGTTCAAGGTCTCGAACACGGTTGCCGCGCCCAAGGAAGGGAGTTTAGTGGCGCTGTCCGCCAGATGTTGCAGATCATCCATTTGCGGCTGGCTGAGCAGGAGGTTTCCGTCGGTCCACCCGGTCACTCCCTGAGCCGTGCGGACCAGCACCAGGCGGCGCCGCGTCTCGAGCACTTCCAGGCGATCGCCGTGTACCGCCGTTCCGACCAGCGCGGATTTGGAGGCGAGATCCTTGCGCAGGTTGAGAGTCGCTGGTCCAGCGTAAGCAACCCCGATGGGACGAGGGCCCGCCGGGCGGGAGCTGCACGACACGAGAAGCATTGCCACGCCCCAGAGGACCGCGGCCAAGAGCATCAGCCGATGCCGAGATCGTCCACGCGCTCGAGTGGGGTGCCGCAAACACGGCAGATCAGCGACGCACAGTCGCCGCACAACAACGGATCGCTCACCGGGCGCTGGCACCGGGGGCAATAGAATTCCATCGTCGTGTCGTTCGTCATGAAGTCTACACTTCGCCACTTTTTTTGGCTATTGCGTCGAGTGTAGCGTGGCCTCGGGGGTGGTTTGAGACGGGATGGCCTCCGCTCCCGCCGCGAGTATATCGGCACGCGCTTTCAAAAAAATGTCGTACTGACTCATCACGTCCCGGAAGATGGCATCGCCCAGCATCCGGTAGCCCGGTTGGGTGAAATGGACATGATCGTTCTGCGCCATGCCTGCACTCACCCACTGTTGCATCGAACCCTTGCCGCCCATCTTCGCGCGCAAGTCCCAAAAAGCACAACCGCTGGCCGCCGCGGCCTGCCTTTGGGCCGCCACGATCATGTCGATATTGTCCATCGGCAGCCAGCCCTTCCGCGTATGAATATAGCGATCCGCGGGCCCAATCACCAGAATCGTAGCAGCGGGCGCCGCGGCGCGCAGACGAGCGATCAGTTGCGTGAACATGTCGCGATAGGTTTCGAGCGTCCAATCCTTGCGGCCGGCCTCGTTGGTTCCATACGCAAGCACGATGAGCGCCGGATTGCGCCGCTCGATGTTCGAGCGCAACACGGCTTCATCCCAGTTCAAGACTATGGATGCCTGCGCGCCATTGATCCCGAGCGTCTCATAGGTGACGCCCGTCGTATTCTCGGCTACCCATCCAAACAACCGCACGGGAGCGTGATCGAGTGTTTCCACTTCCAGGCGGTGGGAGCCCGGAACGGTTTCATAGTGATAATAGGCCGGAGCAGCCTCGCCGTCCGTCGAGACTCGCTCTACTAAGCCACCGTTGTCGTAGATCTGAATCGCTCCACCGCCCAGCTGCTGCAGGTAGAACAACTCGAATTGCTGCCCGTCGGCCAGAAGATACACCGCCTCATGCGGAGCTCTTGCGGACATGCTCACGCCGCCGAGGCCGTAGATGCCGTCACCAGTTCTGCCCACCAGACCGTCCGTGTGCCAACCGCGCGTGGAGCCGCTGCGCACATCCTCCCGGCGATAACCATTCCAAGGCCGCCCGGCGAGCGAGTATCCGCTTCCCCCATCACCGAATTTTTCCTGGAAACGGGTTCGTAGGTCGCCGGTCCATTCATCGGCTGCGGTGTGGGAATCGCCGTACTGGAGAATGCTCAAGGGACCCGGCATCTCACCACGCTGATGACGATAGAGTTGCTCGAAAAAAGGAATCAGCGCAGCGGCGTTCTCCACCGGAAGATCGGCGCCGCTTGCCACATTCTTGAACACGACATCGTGAGCCTCGGCACGCACTTGCGCACTGACGGAAGGGCCCCTCCGAATGATTTTTTTCGGTGCGGCCGCAGCGCTGGCCACTTTGGCAACCGCTTTCTTGACTGGCGACTTCTTCGCTTTGGCGCGCGCGGGATCGGGCTTGCCGGCGCTCGAAACGTACCGTTTCTTCTGCGCGGGCTTCCTTTTAGCGTTGGGTTTCTGCTGCTCGGCCGGTGTCACGGCCAGCATCAGGGCAGCGCCCGCGAGTACCACGATACTCAGCTTGAGCGTTCGGCTTATCTTCAATTTTCGTCGGACCTCTGCACAGGGCTCCGGGCAGTGCTCTGGCCTGCCGTATCGTTCAATTGTCGCAGCTTATATTGGTTATATCCATCCCGGAGGGCGCTGTACAACAGCTCGCCGACGATTTTCGCGCCGCTCGGCATGGGATGGATGAAGTCCGCGCCCACCAGCCTGGGCTCGGCGGCGTACCAGCGGGCCATGGTTCCCTCGCCTCCCATGGCTTCAAACGTGTTGAAAAATGCGGTGCCCGTTTCCGTAGCAACGCGGTTCTCAATATTCACCAACCGCGGCAACACCGGGAGCGTTTCGATCTCCCCGCTGGTTTTTCGCTCTCCCCGGTCCATCGGGCTCATGAGCAAAACCGCGACACCAGGTAAAGCAACATGCAGCCGCCGCACCACTTCTTTCAGTTCCTTTGACCAGGTTCCGTCCACGAACGTCTCGAATCCGCTTTCGTTGGTCCCGTAGTTGATAATCACCAGGGACGCCCAATGGTGTTCGTTGAAGGACCTCGAAAGCAACGTGACGTTTGCGCCGTTGATTCCCAAGCTGCTGTACGTCACCCCATGCTTCGCCTTGCGGAAATCCACGCCGTAGAGCCGGACCGTTCCGCGCGAAACGCGCACTGTGAAGTTGGTCGAGCCAGGAGGAATCGTGAACAAAGCGTACGCCGGGGTCTTGAACTCGGCCTCCGTCTGCACTTCGCCCAGCGGTTGATTTTCCGCCTCGACCACAAACGCCCCACTGTCCGGTTGCGCCAGGTACGCAATCTCGATTTCGGTATGGGTCGCGCTCTTCAGGTGCCAATGCGCGGACGCGCCCTCGGAACCAACAAAACTCACTCCCCCCAGACCGTGCATCCCGTCCTTAATCTGAGCAGCGCCGGCAATGTCGATCTTCCAGTGCGACGATGCATCCATCTCCACGCCTCGACGTTGATACCAGGCCCAAGGCCGGGCGATCAATACGAATCCGCTGCCCCCGTCCCCAAATTCCTTCTGGAGCAGGACGCGCGCATCGGCGGTGATCAGGTCCGCCGTGGTTGGAGAATCACCGTAATGCAGGATTCGCGTGGAGCCGCCCTTGAGCAACGAAGCGTAGAAACTGTCGAGGGTGTTCTTGGGGTCCGTCAAATGGGTCTGGGCGGTCGCCGCCAGCCGTTTAGCTCGCAACTCCGCCAACGCCGCTGGATCGGTCTCGGGATCGCCCGCAGTCTTGGGCAAAGGCAGGTCGAAGAGCATCGGAATGTCATGCGCTTCGAGGGTTTTGTAGTTTTTTAGGGCGGGAGCCACATTCGGCAGCAAAATAAGCAGGGCGAACGTCAGCAGCGTAAACGTAGTCTTCAATGGAATTCCGCTTCGCATTTCGGTTAAAACTTGTTATAGATGAACGGCGTCGCTCCGGTCTGCGCCACGTATTGGAGCCCGATCACCAGCAATGCCAGCGCCATCGCCTGCGCGTAGAATGGCGCTCGCACAAACACGTTGAGACTGAAATCATAAAGGGTCTTCGGTACGTAATGGGCCAGCGCGCCAATCGCGAGCACGAAGACGAGCGGCGCGCCAATGTTGGCAAAAGAAACCGTCAAAGACCCGATGCGGGACAAGATCGCCCCGGCGTTCTCCAGATTCGTCGCGCGGAAGAAAATCCAGGCGAAGGCGACGAAGTGGAATGTCGCGATAATGCTGACGTAGTTCCACACTCCGCTCGGCTTCGCGGTTCCGGTCCGCTGCTGCCAGAGCCGCACGCCGGCCAGGCCGATCCCGTGCAGCGCTCCCCAGATCACGAAAGTCCAGCTCGCGCCGTGCCAGAGTCCGCCGATCACCATGGTGATCACCAGGTTGGTGTAGGTGAAAATCTTCCACTTCGAGCGCAGGCCCGGCAGTGAGAAGTACAGGTAGTCGCGCAGCCAGTTGGAAAGAGTGATGTGCCAGCGCCGCCAGAAATCGGCGATGTTCACGGCTGCGTAGGGAGCATTGAAGTTCTGCGGTAGCTTGATTCCCAACAAGAGCGCCGATCCCAGAGCGATGTCCGTGTAGCCGGAAAAATCGTAGTAGATCTGCAACGCATAAGCGTACACCGCAATCAGCGTTTCCATGCCCGTGTAGAGGTTCGGAAAATCGAACACGCGGTTCACCAGATTCGCGGCCAGGTAGTCCGCGAGCATTTTTTTCATCAATCCCATACCGATCAGGAACAGCGCGCGCCCGCCGTCCGCGGGCTCCAGCTTCTTGGGCCGCTCGAATTGATCGATGAGCGACGAAACTCGGGTAATGGGTCCAGCCAGAGTCGTCGGAAAAAACGACACCGCGGCAAGGTGCGCCAGATAGCTTGTGGTCCCCTTCGCGTCCCGGCGGTAAATGTCAATCGTGTAGGTTAGCGTCTGAAACACGTAGAACGACAGGCTGAGCGGCAGACTCCAGTTCCAGGCGTGCGGCGGACGTCCCGTGACATGCGCCCAATTCTCGAAAAGGAACGGCATGTATTTGAAGAACACCAGCAGGCCGAGGTTCATGACGATGCTCGCCGTGACCAGGATGCGGCGCACCAGCGGACGAGTGGAATACTGCATCCCGAGGCCAAAAACGTAATCGCAGCTCGACACGGCTGGAATCAGAGCGAGGTAGAACAACCCCCATTTGGCGTAGAAGAAATAGTTCGCGAACAGGATCAGGCCCAGAGTCAGTGAGCGGACCCTCGACAGAGGCCAGTACAGCAGAAAGACCGCGAACAGAAAGATGAAGTACGTGGACGACGAGAGCAGCAATATTCAGGATAGAAGAATTCTTATGGAGCCGCGACCTGAGGTAACCTGGATCGGGAGACCGAGATGAAAATTGCGACGATAAAATGCGCTTTATGGGTACTGGCGTGCTTGACCGCTGTGCCCGCGTTTGCAGCCTCGTGCGACAGTCTGGCAGCGCTCGCGTTGCCGGACACCACCATCACCATGGCTCAGTTGGTGCCTGCCGGCCAGTTTTCCCTTCCCGGCGACGGGCAAACCAAGGGAAAGGGCGCCAATCCCTACAAGGATCTCCCCGAGTTCTGCCGCGTGGCCGCAGCCCTCAAGCCCACCAGCGATTCCGATATCAAAGTGGAAGTTTGGCTGCCTGCGAGCGGCTGGAACGGCAAGTTCCAGGCGGTGGGTAACGGAGGTTGGGCCGGAGTGATCAGCTATTCCGCCATGGCCGAAGCGATCCGCGCGGGGTATGCGAGCGCGTCCACCGACACCGGTCACGTGGGTGGCCGCGGGACTTTTGCGCTCGATCATCCCGAAAAACTGATTGACTTCGGGTGGCGCTCCGAACATGAAATGACCGTGAAGGCCAAAGCCGTCACCCGAGCTTTCTACGGCAGCGCACCCCGTCTCTCTTATTGGAACGGCTGCTCGACCGGCGGACGGCAGGGCCTCAAAGAAGCGCAAAAATTCCCCGATGATTTCGACGCCATCATCGCGGGAGCGCCCGCCAATCGGACGGCCGTCTCCTTATGGATTGCCGCCGCCGTGCTGAAGGACCCAGCCAGCTACATCCCGCCCAGCAAGTATCCGATGATCCATCAGGCGGTGCTCTCCGCCTGCGATGCGCGCGACGGGCTCAAGGATGGTCTCATCGACGATCCAACCAAGTGCAGCTTCGATCCCAAGGTGCTGCTCTGCAAGAGTTCGGATGGTCCGTCGTGTCTTACCGGTCCGCAAGTGGAAGCCGCGAAAAAGATCTATTCTCCGGCCATCAACCCGCGCACCGGACAACAACTGTTTTCGTCCTTGGTGCCAGGCACAGAACTAGGCTGGGGCGTTCAGGCCACTGGTCCGGAGCCCTACGCCAATCTCTACGATCATTATCGCTACGTAGTTTTCAAGGACCCCAATTGGGACTGGCGGTCTTTCGACTTCGACAGCGACGTGGCGCGCGGTGACCTGCCGGAAAACGCAGTCATGAACGCCACCGATCCCAACCTGAAGCCGTTTTTTTCACACAACGGAAAACTGCTGCTGTATCACGGCTGGAGCGATCCCAACGTCCCAACGCTAAATACCATCAAGTATTACAAGAGCGTGGTCGACACCACCGGCGGCGCGGCCAAAGCTTCGAACAATATCCGGCTGTTCCTGGAGCCTGGAATGGGCCATTGCAGCGGCGGGGAAGGTCCGAATGTATTCGACAAGGTCGGCGCGGTCGATCAGTGGGTGGAACAAGGCAAAGCGCCGGAGAAGATCATCGCGTCGCACCGTACTGACGGCAAGGTTGACCGCACGCGTCCGCTGTGCCCCTATCCTCTGGTCGCTAAATACAAGGACTCAGGTAGCATCGACGACGCTGCCAATTTCGCCTGTCAGGCGCCGTAACGGGAGCGGAGCGCTTAATAAACTGGGAACACCCGCTTGGTTCGGGGTGCCTGGACGAATGGCGTTACCAGGCTCTCATTACCCTCTGTATCCACGGCCTTAACGCCGAACACATATTCGTCAATCGAAATGTCCGGAATCGTGTAGTGAGTGACGTTGCCCACGAAGATTTCGCGGTCCCAGTAGGGCGCGGTTGTCGAGCGCATTACGATCGCGTAGCCGGCCAGATCCGGCTCCGGCTTGTCGACCTTCCAGCGCATCACGGCATCGTATCCGTTGAAGGCGCCCTGGCGGCCGCGCGTGAGGAACAGCGTCGTGACCTTCTGGCCGTTACGCTCGACCTGCTCGGACGTTTCGGGCGCTTTGGGAGCCCACGCTAGCGATGCTGCCGCGGCTGCGTTGATCCTGGTCACTTTGGCCACGTAAGGCGGTGAAGTATAGGCAAACAAATCCGTCTCCGAATGCTGATGAGCAAAATCCTCCTGCGGCGAAGAAATTCGCACCGCCGTGAATCCCTCGAGGTTAAAAGGCGTGTGGTCGCCTCCGCGCCCGAAGCGGTCTGCGCGAAAAATCGGATCGACGATCATAGACGGCAGATAGCGATCACCCATGTCCTTGACATAACGCGCTAGCTCGCGCGAAGGAGAATCGTCCGGATCCTCGCTGAAAACGTTCACCCGGAAATTCTCGGTGCGGCCGCTGCCGCTGACCACGCTGCCGATGATGTCGTTGTTCAGCACTCCTTCAATCTTCTGGTTCTCCTGGCGAGCCTTCGCCGCATACAAGCTGCTGCCGACC
>JBEKBK010000509.1:0-6078 GCA_050015435.1 Bryobacteraceae bacterium | reverse complement strand
CACGGAGCTCCGAAGTTCGCGTGGTGCTGGCAAAGAACGCAGTCGAGCCCAGCATCCGGGAAGGCGTCCTATTCCTGGGCGGAGTCTCCGTCGAAGAACTGCCGCGATTCCCCGAGCAATCCGCTAGCTCGCCTAACAACGACGAGCCGCCGCCGAAGGAACTGCGGACAGTGGAAGCCCGATTCAAGCAATATCCCGATGAAGTTTTCGCGTTCGCCAGCGCTGCGCTTCAAGGGTTCCGGGCTGACCACCCGCCTGCGGGACTCCATGATGTGATCCTCCGTCATGCGAGTACGCATATCCTAGCGCGCGAGCTGACTGAGGCTGAGGTCCGCAAATCACTCGCGGAAGGCCACACCTATGTCGCCCATGACTGGCTCTGCGACCCGACCGGCTTTTCCTTCATCGCCGACAGCAACCTGGGCGTTTATGAGATCGGGGATAGCGTGCCGATCATGCATACGGTGACACGGGTCACTCTGCCGATCCCGGCGAAACTAAAGCTGTTGCGCAACGGCGCGGTGGTCGCGGAGGCGAACGACTCTAATTTCACCTTTCCGCTGAAAGAACAAGGGGACTACCGGCTCGAGGCTTGGCTGACGGTCGACGGCGAGACGCTCCCGTGGATATACTCTAACGCCATCCACGTCACCGGTCCCCCGAATTTCACCATGCCTCCGTCCGAAATTCCACCGAACGTCGAGGTTCGCAAAGACATCTCCTACACCGACGGCGACGCAGCCGACGCCGCTAAACACAAACTCGATCTTTACCTGCCCAAGGACAAGAAGACTTTTCCGGTGATCGTGTTCGTCCACGGCGGGTCGTGGCACACCGGGGATCGCGTGATGTATGCGCCGCTCGGAATCCGCTTCGCAAAACTTGGGTTCGGCGTCGCGATTCCGAGTTATCGTCTGATGCCCGACCACCTGCACCCCGCGCAGATAGAAGATGTGGCGGCGGCCTTCGGCTGGGTTTACAAGAATGTAGGGCAGTACGGAGGCGATACGAAGCGAATCTCTCTGGTTGGCCATTCCGCCGGCGGACACCTTGCCGCGCTGCTCGCGCTGGATTGGGAGTACCTCAAGAAGCATGATGTGCCGGCCGGCGCAATTCATAGCGTTGCTTCGATCAGCGGGATCTACGAAGTGACTGGGGTTCCGGGGTTCGTCTCCGAGAAAGGCGCGCCGGACGCTTCTCCTTCGCACATGGTTCACTCCCAGGCGCCCCCATTTCTCATCACTTACTGCCAGTGGGATTACTTCGGTTTGCCGAAACAAGCGCGAGACTTCGCGGCTAATCTCAAAAAGAGCTTTGTCGGCAGCCAGCTCGTCTATCTTCCTCGCGAAAACCACGTTTCGGAGATCGTCAATATCTGGAAAGACGACGATCCCACCGCTCGCGCGATCCTGAACTTCATCCAGTGAATCCCCCGCCGCAGTTCGATCTGGTCGGCGTCGGCCTCAATGCCACCGACACACTGATACTCGTGCCGCGATTTCCAGCTTATGCTGGCAAAGCGCCGTTTGATGCTGAAATTCTCAGTCCGGGCGGACAGGTCTCCAGCGCTTTGGTGACCGGGGCGAAACTCGGCCTCCGCGTGAAGTACATCGGCACAGTAGGCGATGACGAGCGCGGACGGATCCAGCTCACGAGCCTTCAGGAAGCTCAAATCAATCTGGATGACGTGGAGATTCGCCGGAACTGCCCGAACCAGACCGCGTACATCGTGATCGATCAATCCACCGGAGAGCGCACCGTCTTCTGGAAACGGCCCGATTGCCTGCGTCTCGAAGCGGACAGCATCACGATCGAGAAAATCGCCTGCGGACGGATGCTGCATATTGACGGGCATGACACGCCGGCGGTCGAGAAGGCGGCTCGTATGGCGCGCGCCCACGGGATTCCGGTCAGTGTGGACATCGACACGATTTATCACGGCTTCGATCGGGTGCTTGGCTCTATTGATTACTTAGTCGCGAGTTCCGAGTTTCCCAGCCAGTGGACCGGCGAGCGGGATCCGTTTCGCGCCCTGGAGATGATTCAGGACGAGTACAAGATGCGGGTCGCGGCCATGACTCTGGGAGCGCATGGTGCGCTCGCGCGCTTCGACGGGCGCTTTATCTACTCGCCAGCGTTTGTGGTGAACTGCATGGATACGACCGGTGCCGGAGACGTGTTTCATGGGGCGTTTTGTTATGCTGTGCTCGGGGGTATGACGATGCGCGATACACTCGAGTTCGCGAATGCCATGGCCGCCCTGAATTGCACTCAGTTGGGCGCGCGTGGCGGTATCGCGACCGCCAGTGAAGCCCGTGCGTTGATAGAGCGCGCCGACCGCCGGTCCAGCACGGACTTTGCCACGGTTGCGCAACCCGCATGATCCCGCTCCGTTCCACCGAACGGGTTTATGCTACAGCCACGGCCACGGCCTCCATTATTGGCGTGAACGTCCTGATCTTTCTGTATCAAGCCACGCTGAGCCCCGCTGCGCTGAACCAGTTGGTGTCGCAATGGGGCATCGTGCCGGACCGGTTGCAGCTCTTTTCCTTGTTGACTTCCATGTTTCTCCACGGCGGATGGCTGCACCTGGGTGGAAACATGCTGTTCCTGTGGGTCTTCGGCCGCAATGTGGAGGACCTCATTGGCGGTGGAAAATTCCTGGTGTTCTATCTGCTGTGCGGGCTCGCAGCGGCGATCGTGCACGTGATCGCCAATCCTTATTCGCGCATGCCCACTATCGGAGCGAGCGGCGCGATCGCGGGAGTTATGGGCGCATACCTGGTCAAGTTTCCGCGCGCGCGAATCCTCACGCTAGTGCCGATTTTCGTGTTCATCACGACCATGGAGATTCCGGCGGCGCTGTTGCTGGTGTGGTGGTTCGCCGTACAGTTCTTCAGCGGCTTCGGGTCGCTGAGTGAAAACGACTATACGGGAGGCGGTGTAGCCTGGTTTGCGCATGTCGGAGGCTTCGTGGCCGGCATGCTACTGATCCGGGTCTTCCCCGCCCGACGCCGGTGGAGATCGTGGTATGAGGAGTAGGTCTATTCCTCGGGTACGGTCCACTTTTCCCCGCACTTGAAGACTTTAAACCGCTGCTCCGGCCGATGCCCGAGCATGTGATTGACGAACTGGCTTTCCTCTCCCGAGTCTGGGCCGAACGTGCCGTAGTGCATTGGTACGACCCACGGAGCGCCGATGTGGAAGGCCAGTTGCGCGGCAGCGCTCACGGAAAAGTTGGAACCCCCGACTGGAATCAGCGCTACGGTGACGTTATAAGGGCGCAATCGATCGGCCAAGTCTTCGTACGGGACGCAATCTCCCGCGTGATAGATGGTCCAGCGTCCGAAGCGCATAAGGTATCCGAGAAAGCGGTAGCCCGTCGCAGCTGTCCAATCCAGTTGCGGGTGGGCCGCAGGCACGGCGTAAATACGCGCATAGAGATTGGATTTGAAATACTCGACGCGCAAGTCGGCATCGGTAGTGGTCATGCGTTCATATGGGATTCCGGCCGCGTGAGCCTTCGCCGCGGCGCTCCTCGGCAGAAGGAGCTTCGCATTCTTGGAACCCGTGAGCATCGGCATCAGACTGGGCGCGTCCAAGTGTCTTGGCTGTGCATTCGTCGAAAGAATCATGTCGGCGTTGCGCACTTCAGCTCCGGTCAGGGGTGCTGCGATGAGCCGGGTCTGATCGGGTCGAGCGGAAAAACACGGGTCCACGTAGAACGTGATGGTCGCGAAGCGCACGACAAACCCGCTATGTCCGAGCCACCATAGGACTGGCGTTTCGCTGATGGTCGTGTCGATCTCCTCGATCAATGCGTGACCGCTCTTCACCGGCTGAATCATGTCTTATCCCGCCGCCCTCGCTAAACGATCACGAATCGCGGCCCACGCGGGCGTGGAAGGCGGCGCCTCTACACCGATCCACGGCCAGTTCTCCCGGTCGAGTTCGTGTAGAATACTATACAGTTTTGCGGCATACGATGCGGGATCTGCCGGCATCCTCACGCTTCGCGCCGTGAGACCCGCGTGTTTCCACCAAACATACGCGCCCCTTCGATCCGGCAGCGCTTGGGGACCATCCACGAGCAGCAGCCGAGTCCGCGGACTGTAATGCCGAGCATGCATCCCCGGCGATGGATGAGCCTCATCCGCGCAGACGCTGGCCTGCTCGATCTCCCCGAGCGAAATCATCCCGGGGCGGAGCAGCGTCAGCTTTCCGCCGGAGAGCGAGACCACAGTGGACTCGATTCCGACCTGCGTAGGGCCCCCGTCCAGGATGCCGACTGCGTCGCCGAAAGCTTCTCGAACGTGTTCGGCAGTCGTTGGAGAAAGGCCCGTGAATCGGTTCGCACTGGGCGCGGCAATGGGCACGCCTGCTGCTTCGATCAAGCGAATCGCCAGCGGATGCGCCGGCATGCGTATGCCGACGGTGGGCAAGCCTGCGGTTACAATATCCGGAACCTGTGGCGCTTTCGGCAGCACGATGGTGAACGGTCCAGGCCAGTAGCGCCTGGCCAGCCGTTCCGCTTGCGGAGGCCATTCAGCCACCAATTCACGCGCCATCTCGACCGAGGCGACATGCACGATCAACGGACTCGTCGCCGGGCGTCCTTTCAGTTCGAAAATCTTCGCAACCGCGTGGGCGTCCAGCGCATTCGCGCCCAGACCGTACACAGTCTCCGTGGGAAACGCCACCAGCCCGCCTTCCCGGATCCGTTCGGCGGCTTCCTGCACGGTGAGGGACATTACTCCGGAAGATCGTCCTTGGCATCCGACGCGATCTTCCCGGTCTTGCGGAACACCAAGTATGCGTGGATGAGTGAATCGAGGTCGCCATCCAGGACGCGATCGACATCGCCGACCGAGAGTTTTGTGCGATGGTCCTTGATCAACCGGTACGGCGCCAGTACATAACTCCTGATTTGGCTGCCGAAATTGATCTCGAGTTTCGTGTCCTCGAGTTTGCGCTCCTCCACTTGCTTTTTTGCGAGCTCGTGCTCATACAGCTTCGCGCGAAGCTGCTTCATCGCGCTAGCGCGGTTCTTGTGCTGGCTCCGCTCGTTTTGACACTGCACGACAATTCCGGTTGACAAATGCGTCATCCGAATCGCGGAGTCCGTGCGGTTGACGTGCTGTCCCCCGGCTCCGGAAGCCCGGAACGTATCGACACGCAGATCCTCCGGACGAATATCGATCTTGATTTCGTCATCGATCTGCGGGTAGACGAATACCGATGCGAAAGAAGTGTGGCGGCGCGCGGCGGAATCAAACGGTGAAATGCGCACCAGCCGGTGCACCCCCACCTCGCCTTGCAACAGCCCGTAAGCGTTCTCGCCGTTCACTTCAAAAGTGACGGATTTGATGCCGGCGCCCTCGCCCTCCAGCCGATCGGTGACCACGGTTTCGAACCGGTTGCGTTCCGCCCAGCGCAGGTACATCCGCAGCAGCATTTCCGCCCAGTCCTGACTTTCAGTGCCTCCCGCTCCGGGGTGAATGGTGACGATAGCCCAGCGGGCATCATTTTCGCCCGAAAGCAGCATCGCGGTCTCAAGCTTCTCCAAATGCCCGGAGAAGCTTCGGATTTCCCGTTCAATCTCAACGGTGACGTTTTCGCCCTCACGAGCCAGTTCAAATAGCGTGTCGAGGTCGGATGTCAGCGTGCCGATTTCCCGGTCTTGGCCGATTTGTTCTTCCAGGCGCTTGCGCTCCTGCATTAGTTTCTGGCTTTTCTCGGGTTGCGACCAAAAGTCGGGAGCATTGATCTGTTCTTCGGATTGCGCTAGTTTCGCGCGGCGGGCAGGTGCGTCAAAGATAGCTCCGCACAGCGTCAGCCTGCTGGCGGAGCGTAACGTATTCTCTTTCCAGTTCTTCGAGGGTCATTCACTTACAAGTTTACCAACCGTCGGGAGGCGAGTTAATCTGGAGAGAGGCAGAGCCGTGAACGTGACCTTAAGCCTAGCCAAACATATTTGAAATTTTCCGATCAGGCCACCTGAGCGAGCCTGCGGGTGGGATAGCCGAGGATAGTGGTGATGCGTGCGGTTTCCCGGTCGATGAAGACGAAGGCGTCGCC
>JBEKBK010000508.1:0-6099 GCA_050015435.1 Bryobacteraceae bacterium | reverse complement strand
ATGGGTCTCACCAGCCGCGCGGGAGTTCTGCCTCTGAACCTGCTCGCAGACATCGCCGGCCCGATGGCGCGCACTGTAGAAGACGCCGCCAGGGTGTTCCAGGTGGTGGCCGGCGCCGATCCGAATGATCCTGTAACCAGTGCAGCGAGTGCGCATCTTCCGCAGGACTACATGGCTTCACTCGATCGCAACGGACTGCGCGGCTCGGTGATTGGCGTCCTTCGTCCGGCATATGAGCGCGATACAACGGATCCAGAAATCGTCCGTGTTTTTATGGCTGCCGTAGAGGATTTGCGACGCGCCGGAGCGACTATCGTGGATCCAGCTGTTGTGGAGGGTCTGGACGCCATTCGGCGTCCGCAAGGCGCGGCTCCTTGTATGGGCTTCAAGTACGACCTCAATCATTACCTGGCCGCGAGGGCCGGGCAGGTTCCCGTAAAAAGCCTCGCCGAGATTATTAAATCCGGGGGCTTTCATCCATCGGTCCAGCGACGTCTGGAGACCGCCGAGGCTGGTCCGGCGAACGGCCCTGAATCGGCCGCCTGCCAGGCTGACACAGCCTATCGCGACAAGGTGCGCGAGGCGGTCTTTAAGACGATGGACAAGCTGAAGCTCGATGCGTTCGTCTATCCGACGTGGAGCAATCCTCCGCGTCTGATCGGCGATCTCAACACGCCTGCAGGTGATAATAGCCAGTTCTACTCGCCGACCACGGGTTTCCCGGCCATCAATGTCCCCATGGGTTTTACTCGCGGGGGCACGCTTCCCGCGGGCATGAGCATTTATGGGCGTGCGTGGTCGGAGCCGGCGCTGCTGAAGATCGCCTATGCTTACGAACAGTTGACGCATCACCGGCGCCCGCCGTCCACTACTCCGCCGCTTCGGTGATCGAGTGAGCAAGGCGGCGTCAGCCGATTAAGCCATTCCGCAGCGCGGGGATTTACAGGAAGCGGCGGTGTAAAGGGGTTCGGGCCTCAAGAGTTGGCAAGTTACTCGACTCATACGGGTACCAGCGCTATGCTGGCCTTCTATGGCGGCTCAAATCACTCATCTTCTTGCTCGCGCTTTGGGGGCTCTTCCGACCTCGTTAGGGTCAAACTGGCTTGGGCTCGTTTTCCCATTGCTCGTTTTCCTACTTACCCAGATTGTCACTGGTTTTGTGAGGGGCTGGAGCAAGATGCGGTCCCATTGGAAGGACAATCTGATTTTGGGCTTCACGGTGGCAAGCGTCGCATGGACTGCGCTTTTTCTGTGGTGCGTCATACTCGCCATCGGAGATGACCACAGCAAGCTCGTTTCGAAAATTCGAGAGCTCCACAATGAAACAGCCCAGGCTGCTAAAAGCATCGGTGCGGAGAGACAGGTACTGGCAACCCAGATCGAAAGCCTGCGGGCGCAACGGATTACTTTGGAGCAGCAATGCGCTGTGAAGGATGGAATAGCTCAGACACTCCAAAACCAAAACAGAGATCAACAAAGCACGATCAACGACTGTCTATCGCAGGCCATGAAATTGCTCACTCCGGAAGCGTTTAGGCAAACCATTTTGTATTTGGATGATCTTCACCCCGGGCCGCAAAGTGCAGCCATGAAAACAGCCCGTTTCTTGATCCTAACCAATAAAACGATTACGCCGCTTCGCATGGCAATCGGCTGCGACTCATCAGTAGCGGAGCTCAATGCGTGGATTGTTGGCAGCGGTATTCTCGGCGGAGGCCCTTCGTGATTATCCCTCTCAGACTTCCAGATCAATATCGCTACACCCGCATGGTCGGTGGAGAGTCCGTTGCTAGTCACTATTCAGTATTTCGCAAGCGCCGGAGACATAAAAATGCAGATTCAATCCACTGTAGCTTCGGCCTTTGTCGTACCGCCAGCACTAACTCCCTGCCTAATCTATTAGACGAACCGCCATACGCTGCTGCGCTCTTCGGCCCCCGCCCTTTTCGATCCACGTTCGTCTTCGGATACCAAAACCTGAGCTTTCACTACAGTCGGGTCGTATGCATCTCATCCCGAGCGCGGGTCAGTCTATCGCGCAGACCAACCGGCAGCGGTTCGGCGTCGCGCTTTCCTTCGGCCCACCTCTCGCTTTGCCGAATCAGGTAAGCATCAACGTCAGCCTGGTTTGCCAGGTAATACGCTATGGCGCCGTAGACCTCTTCGAGGCGAAGGAGCTCAAAATTCTGGCAGATCGTCTCGGGAGATTCGCCGCGCCTAAACGCGTGGACGATTGAGTCCAGGGAGATTCGCGTGCCGGTAACGTAGTAGTTGCCGTCCCGATTCTCGATGTACTCCTTTGCCATGCCTCCTTTAATTGTACTGACTCGGGGCGTCAGTCGATCAAACCATTCCGCAGTGCGAAGCGGACCAATTCGCCGGTGCTGTGGAGATTCAATTTTTCCATCACACGCCCACGATGGGCTTCGACAGTATAGACGCTCAATTCCAGCGACGTCGCGATCTCCTTGTTGGTCTTGCCTTCGGCGATCATTTGCAACACTTCACGCTCGCGACTGGTCAGCAAATCGAGAGGATCGGTGACGTGGCGGCGGTAGTCCGTCAAAACAGCGTCGGAAACTCCCGGGCTCAAGTACCCATCCCCCTTCGCAACGGCGCGCACGGCACTCAGAAGGTCTGAATCCACAGAGTCCTTGAGAAGGTAGCCTCGGGCGCCGGCGCGGAGGATCTCGCGCACGTAGACGGAGTCCTTGTGCATGCTCAGCGCCAGTACTCGAGCGCGCGGCGTCGAAGCAATCAAACGGCGGGTGGCTTCGATCCCGTTCAACTCCGGCATGGCGACATCCATGACCACTACGTCGGGTTTCAGCTTCTCGGCGAGTTCGACGGCCTCCCGTCCATTGCCCGCCTCGCCGACGATTTGCATGTCGGGTTGTGCGGCCAGGATCATCCGGAATCCTTGCCGCACCAGGGCGTGATCGTCAGCCAACAGAATGCGAATCACAGCTTCTCCGCGGCGAGCGGCGCCCAAACTTCGATGGCCACGCCTACACCCGGCTGGGAGGTCAGATTCAACTCGCCTCCGGCGCTGCGGGCGCGCGCTCGCATGCCAGTCAGTCCCATGCCGTTCCCGCCCGTCTCTTTGAGACCAGTGCCGTTGTCCGCGAGCTTGAGCCGGATAGAATTTCCTTCCGTACGCAAATCAATAATGACGCGTGTAGCTCCCGAATGGCGGGCGACATTCGTTAACGCTTCCTGGACAATACGGAATAGGTGCGTCTCGGTTTGATCGGGCAAGCGGCCGTCGAACGAGGACCGGTATTCAACTTCGATTCCCGTCCGTTCCTGGAAGCGGGCGGCCAGCCACCGCAGGCCGGCGTCGAGGCCGAAGTCGTCAAGGATGGTGGGCCGAAGCAATTGCGATAACTCGCGGACATTGGAAATGGAATCTTCCACCAGCTTGACGCAATCCTCGATCCGTGCACGGCTGGCGGAGTCCGCTCCATTCCCATTCGCGATGGCGGCTAAATTTGACTTAATCGCGGTGAGTGACCCGCCGAGTTCGTCATGCAATTCGTGAGCGAAGCGACGTGCCGTGGATTCCTGCGTTTCAAGCATCCGAAAGGAAACGCGGCTCAGTTCGCTGGTCTGCGCTTCCATCTGACGAAAAACCTTCGCCGCGATCTGCACCGTGAGCACCGCGCAAGCCAGCGCCACGAAGAGACTTCCGCCCAGCAAAATGGCCGATTCGCGCACCAGCTGGGCAGATTGACGTTCCACTCGCGCCTGCGTTTCGAGAGCGCGCGCGTAGCTCAGGTCTACCAGTCCAGCCACCACGCTGGTTACCTCCTCGTGCCGGAAAAACAGATCGCGCGACGAATAGTCGGGGACCTTGCGTTTCAGGAGTAGTTGCCGCGCTTCCTGCGAAAAGTCCTGGACGGCGCGGCCGAGATTGCTCCACGCCGCTTCAGTAGGAGTACCGCGCGCTTGTTGGACCAGACGGCCGATTTCCTGGTCGGTTTGGTCAAGATCCGTCATCACACGTTCGCGATCCACCAGATCTGGTGTGCGGGAGAGCCGGTAGAATGCGGCGTTCAGCACTTCCTGCTCGCGCTCCACTTCGTCGAGCAAACGTGTGATCACCAACTGATCGCTAACCAGTCCAGCAGCGCTGGCAGCGGTGGAGCGTGCATTGTTCACACCGATGAATGCGGCTGCGGCCAGTAACGCAATCACCACGGTGAAGCCGATCACGAGTGCGCGTACGAGAGTTCGCATTCCGCCGCTTTCAGGCTAACGTTTTTTCATTAAGAAATTCTCGGGCGACCCCCCGTAAGTCCGTGCGCTGGAGTCCCATGCGCGGGTGATCGTGATTCGAAGCCTTCAGGCGCAAGATGAGATCGTAGGGTGGCTGAACACCCCAAAGGAGAAACGAAAATGAAACGAGTAATGTTGACTGCAATGTTGACGGCGGCCGGTCTTATGGCCCAATCCGGGGCTGGTCAGGCGCCTGCCACGAATTCGACTACACCCAGCGGCACGACTGCGCCGAGCAGCAAGACCGCACCGGTGAAGAAACATCACGTGAAGAAGTCCACCGCGGCCAACGGCACGCCTTCTTCGACGAACACTTCCAAGTCCAATACTACGACCCCGGCCAAGCAGTAAGGGATCGAGCGGGATTTGATTCAGGGGGCGGTTGCAAGGCCGCTCCTATTGTTTTTTATGATTCGTCTGGCACACTGGCTAGAATGGAAATTCGCCGCGCGGTGCGGGATGATAACGAAACCCTCGTCCGCGTCATCAATCTGGCATTTCAACCCGAGAAATTCTTCATCTCCGGCGACCGGATCAATCTCGAACAAGTCCGCGACTTTCAAGCCAAGGGCGAGTTCCTGATCGCCGATAGCATGGGCTGCGTCTACATCGAACCGCGCCGGGATCGCTGCTACCTGGGATTGCTTTCGGTCGATCCTGCCGTGCAAGGTACGGGCTTGGGCCGGCGGCTAATGCGCGCTGCCGAGGATCGGGCGCGAGAACTGGGGTGTGCGTTTATGGATTTGCGCGTGGTCAACTTGCGTTTGGAACTGCCCGCATTTTACCGCCACATGGGGTATCTAGAGAATGGGACTTCGGAATTTCCAGCCCATGCCCCCATTCTTCAACCCTGCCACTTCGTCCACATGACGAAGCGCCTCGCATGAGTTTAGGCGACTTGGGCTTGCTGCAATTGCGTGCGAATAGATTGAAGCGCCGGTTGCAAAATGGTGTCACGGTTGACTCCGAAACGGACTTGGGCGGTACCGCCGGCATTGATAAAGCTGGTGTCCCTCACTCCGATTGTGCCGAAAACAGGCCTGAGATACGGCTCCACGAAGTTCATTCCGGCCGCTGGGGTACCGGGCTCATAAACGCCGCCCGAAGCTACCAAGAACGTCGCTTTCTTATCACGGAGCCGCCCCGCGATCACGCCGTTCTCGTATGAAAAGGTCTTGCCAACTCGCACGACTTGGTCAATCCAAAGCTTTAGAACTGAGGGGATCGAGAAGTTGTGCATGGCAACCCCGAACACATATTCGTCCGCGGCTTCCAATTCCGCGATCAGCTCATCGGAGATAGCGAGAATCTCCTGCTGAGGCTGGGTACGGCTGGCGGCGGGAGAGTATGCGGCACCGATCCACTCGGCACTGACTGGCGGCAGCGTCGTGGCAACAAGGTCGCGTGTGATAATCCGGCCGCCTGGGTGGCTTGCTTGCCAATGCTGAACGAACTCAGCGGTGAGTTGGCGGCTAAAGGAAGCATCGCCCTTGAGCGGGCTGGAATCGACTCGTAGAAGCGTAGACATGTGGTTTTTTGTACTCACGACATATGATGTCTAAGCGACATATGTCGATTCAGGGAAGACGACGAATGTTGTCTACTTTGATATTCTATAGGCTGTAGCCATGGCTGAAGGAGCATTCGGGTTTCTCGATCCTCGAATCCGGCGGACCCGGCAGCTATTTCACCAGGCTCTTGAGAAGCTGTTGGAAAAGAAGGAGTTCGACGAAATATCCGTCCAAGATATCGCCGATGCGGCGACGGTCAATCGAGCCACCTTTTACGATCACTACCCAGATAAGTTCGCGCTCCTGGAGA
>JBEKBK010000507.1:0-6116 GCA_050015435.1 Bryobacteraceae bacterium | reverse complement strand
AATCTTCGCGCTGCTAAGGCGGCACTCTTGATCCTTCACGACGGTTGCCTCGCCATCCATCCCGGCTAGCCCGCGATAGTGCCCCAGTAAGCTTCCTGCCAGCAGCCGGTAAAGATCCCTGGGTACGTTCGCCGCGGCATGCGCGTCTTCTGAACCTTCGCGTTCTTCCAGACTAGCGGCGGCGATTCGAAGCCACTGCTTTTTCGAAGCGAGCGCTTTCCACGTATTCTCGCCGTCGCTGACCGCGATCGCGTCGCTCTCCTGTTGTCGAAAGCGAGCATAGTACCTGTGTCCTGGCTTGACTGCGAGTTCCAGAACCGCATCCGAAATGCCGCGCGAGGGCCCCCTCGAAATGACCTCCTGGTGTTCGGCGACTACATGGATCATTTGCAGGGCCGAATACCGGTCTCGAATCTTATTCAACAGTTCCTGTCCATTGGCGTCGCCGTAAGACAGGACGGAACTGAACAATGCAAGCATTATTACTTCAGTCACCGATCGAGTCATCGCCTTGTGAATCATGGTTTGATATGCTCCAAACGAACGGCCCCCTCGCGGAAATCGATCGTGACTCTAAGCAGCCCCAGCACCGGCATCCCCAGGATCCCGGATAGCCGAACACCGATATCGTCGCTCATACGGCTCATGTCAAAAGCCAGCAGGTCAGGATTTTCCTGGCGGAATCCAGCGAACATGAGTTCCACTCGCTCCGCTCGCCTAACCTTGTCCACGGTTCCCTGGATTCCACGTAACTTCGTCAAATCGTCGCCGTAGGTCTTGCTAGTTTCGCGGGCAACAGCGGCATCGATCAGGTTTGAGCTGGATCCAGTGTCCAGCAGGAACAAGTTCCCCCTGTTCCCGTTCACTGCGGTCATGAGGCTGAGATGGTTCCCGATCCGAAAAGCCCTGGTGAATCCAGCCGGCAAGCTATTACCTGAGTCTCCCGCCACTTCCGGGGGAGGCTGGCCGAACGGGTCTAAGGACATTTTCCCGTGCACGAGGTCAAGATCCACCAGAAATCTTCCGAAAAAGTCCGCGCCGATCAAGCCGTCATCTACGTTCAACGAACCGGACTGGGCGAAAGCCGAGATTGGAACATCTGCAAAAGTGAGGTCGCCAATGCGGACCTCGCTCGCCAACAATAGGCGCCGGTCAAGCGGAGCTTTATCGCCAATCCCACGCGCTTCGCTGGTTTCATCGCCGAGCCCATCCAGTCCCGCTTTTTTGGCGGCCCTAGGCGAGATCGAAATCCCGGACGCGCCCGTATCGAGCAGAAGATCGAACTTCTTTTGGTTGATCTCGACACGGACCGAGAGACCCCGCCTGCCCTTCCTGGCGTCCAGTACCGTCTGTAACTTGACGTCGTAGTGTTTGTATGGAGATGTGAGCCGGCGAAGCGTACGGTCTCCCACCGCCTGGTCGCTAGCTATATGTGCTCGCAACTGACGCGCCTGCCGGCTCTCTGGATCATAGATCGCGAGCACCCGTTCGAGCGTTGCGATATGCTCCGCGCCCTTTTGTTCGTCCGCCAACCCGGCGAGGATACACTCCGGATCGTCCGGCGCGGACTGATACGCGGCCTTTCTCAACTCGCGCGCTGTCTTAAACATCGAAATCGCGGACAAAACTCGCGCGAGTCCCATCAGAGCCTCGGCGTGCGTACGGTCAATCTGGATCGCGCGTCTAAAATTGCGCTCGGATTCGACGATCTCGCCTCGCCGGAAGGAAGCCAAGCCGATGGCGGTCTCCGCGGCCGCGGTACCAGGCACGGCTGTGTTGGCGGCGTCGGCAGCCGCGTACGCTGCCGTCGCATGGCGCGCACCTAGCAGAGCCCGGACCCAGCCCTCGTAACCCAGCGCCCAGGATGGATCCGCCTTCACGAGGCCGGCGTACAGTTCCGCCGCCTTCTCAAATCGTGCGGCGTATAGCTCCTGCTGGGCTTGCCGGGCCTGCTCCAAGTCCGCTGCCGTCGCCGGGACCAGGAGTACTAATGTCAGCCCTAGGGCGCGAAATCGCATGCGGCTCCAGTTTCTGACAAATGCTTCAGAAATGCAATAGATTTCTAGGGATCTAAGAAACGACGGCCACGCACTCGATCTCCACGCTCACATCCCGTGGCAACCGGGCCGCCTCCACGGTAGCTCTCGCTGGAGGCTTTTCAGAAAAATAGCGGGCATAAACCTCGTTCATTTTTACGAAATCTCCCATATCCTTCAGGAATACGGTTGTTTTCAACACTTGGGGCAAGGAAGACCCGGCCGCCGTCAGTACCGCCTTCAGATTCTCGAGGACCCTTTCGGTCTGCGCCGCCACATCTCCCTCGATCAGCTGATTGGTCGCCGGGTCGATGGCAATCTGTCCGCTCAAGAACGCGAATCCGTTGGAAACGACGGCCTGGGAATAAGGCCCGATCGCCCTGGGGGCGTAATCTGTTGAAATGATCTTCTTCATTGGTCTCCTTTTTTAAATCGCAATGTACCCACCAGGTGGGACACGTCACTGAGATTTTCCTGTTTCAGAAATCCCCCGAGCTCGCGCGCGATCCGCAGCGGCGCACTCGGGTCCCAGAAGTTCACCGTACCCACTTGCACTGCTGACGCGCCGGCGATCAGGAATTCAGCCGCATCCGTTCCATTCGCGATGCCGCCCAGCCCGATCACGGGGATCTTGACTGCCTGAGCCGCTTCGTACACCATGCGCAGGGCGATGGGCTTAATGGCTGGCCCCGACAATCCTCCGAAACCCGCGCCCAAACGGGGCCGGCGGGTTCTCGCATCAATGCCGAGCGCAACCACGGTGTTGATCAGGGAAATCGCGTCCGCGCCTGCCTCGACCGCCGCGCGTGCCAGCGGCTCGATCCGGGTAACGTTCGGCGAGAGTTTCACGATCAGGGGCCGCCGCGTGACCCTACGAACCGCCCTAACCACCTCGTCCAGAAGGAGCGGATCGCTCGAAAAGAAAATCCCTCCGTGTCTGGTGTTGGGGCAGGAGACGTTAAGCTCGTACGCTGCCACGCCTTCGGCCCCTTCCAGGACTTTCGCTACCTCCACGTAGTCTTCCACGGCGTAGCCGAAGACATTGGCGATCACGGCGGTCTTGAAGTTGCGCAAGTCCGGAAGTTTCTCCTGGACAAAGGCCCGGACGCCGATATTCTGGAGTCCCACCGAATTGATCATCCCCGCCTCGGTTTCATAGAGGCGGGGAGGGGGATTGCCGTCCATCGCTTCCCGGGACAGCCCTTTCACAACGATTCCGCCAAGGGCGTTCAAATCGACCAGGTCCTTGAATTCGACTCCGTATGCATAGGTGCCTGACGCCGCAATTACCGGATTCTTAAGGGAAATGCCGCACAGAGTGGTGGCCAGGCTTGGGGGCACTTGGTCACAGCATAGCAGCCCAGTCGGGCGGCCTACACGGGAAAATTCGAGGTACTAAGGTCTCCGTCTAATGGCCCCTTCGGGCCGAAGCATTGGAACATGGTACGTGGCCGAGAAGCGCCAAGACGGGGTAGACGACCGCCCGAAGAATTTTCGGTCTCTCTCGTCCAAATTCTCCATTTTCACGGGCGTGCTCGTCCTGTGGGTGGTGGTGGTCATCCTGTGCTGGGACATCCGCAGCCACACTTTCGATGTCGCCAAGGGCGTGGTGCTGTGCGGAATCGTGGTGGTGGTGGGAGCGGCCATCTCCAGGTTCACCATGCGGCTGCTCGCTCGTCCGCTGGCCCTGTTGCAAGCTGGAATTATTTCGGTCCGGGAGGGCCGGTTTGAGCCGATCCAGGTGAGCCCGACCGGTGATGAAATCGAATACCTCGGGGAGAGCTTCAACCGGATGATCGAGGCGCTCGCGGCCTCCCAGGAAGAGATCCGGCAGCATCAGGAACTGCTTGAGGATCGCATCCGCCAGCGCACGGCGGATCTGGAAAAGGCGATGCATACCGCGCTGGCGGCCAGCCAGGCGAAAAGCGAATTCCTCGCCAACATGTCTCACGAACTGCGGACGCCGATGAACGGATTGCTGGGAATGTTGGACCTGGTGCTCGATAGCGGCCTTAGCGCCGACCAGCGGGAGGAAATCGAGACCGCGCAGCGCTGCGCTTATTCCTTGCTTGCACTGCTGAACGACATTCTCGACCTATCCAAAATCGAGGCCGGCAAAATGGCCCTGGAGAAGATCCCCTTCAACGTGCGAACGGTCGTGGAGGATTGCGTAAAGGCTCAGGCGGCCAAGGCGGCCCAGCGACGGATCGATTTGCGGTTCCAGGCTGACGCAACCGCCCGCTTGGACGTTTTGGGCGATCCGCTGCGCGTGCGTCAGATCGTAGCGAACCTGTTGTCGAACGCGGTCAAATTCACGGAACAGGGAAGCATCCGGGTGAGCTTGAGCTCCAACCGCCGCCGCGATGGGCGCGTGGATACGGAAGTCCAGGTATCGGACACCGGATTGGGCATACCTCAGGACAAGCTCCGAACCATCTTTGACAAATTTACTCAGGCCGATGGCAGCATCACTCGAAAATACGGTGGCACCGGCCTTGGCCTCGCTATAACTCGCAGGCTGGTTGAAATGCATAACGGTGAAATTCATGTCGAAAGCGAAGTCGGCAAAGGCAGTATGTTCTCGGTGAAGCTCACGCTTGAGCCCGCCCCGGCGGTTCCGGTGGAGGTGCCCGCGGAAAAAAGCGACGCCGCGCACGGGACGCCTGCGCCCGCACCGGGCATGCACCTGCTGTTGGTCGAAGATAATCTGGTGAATCAGAAAGTCGTTCTCGCGATTCTTCGCAAGAAAGGGTATCAGATCGATGTCGCCAACGACGGTCGTGAGGCCCTGAATAAGCTGGAGGTTCCGGACGCCAAATACGACCTGATCCTCATGGACGTGCAGATGCCGGTCCTCGACGGATTAGAAGCCACCCGCATCTTACGCCACGATCCGCGCTGGGCGAGTCTTCCCATCATTGCCATGACCGCGCACGCGATGAACGGCGACCGCGAGCGTTGCCTGCAAGCTGGGATGAACGCATATGTCTCAAAACCAGTCCAGCCTTCCCACTTGGTTGCGACCATCGAGCAGCTCATCGCTGCCGGGACGGCCACCACTGCGGAAACGATCAAGACTGCGGGAACAGCCAAGACAGCGGGAGCGAACAAGCCGAGTGTACGTCAAACCTCGCCGCTCGAGCGGGTCCTGACCGAGCGGCTAATGCGGGAGGACGCCGCGCTCATGAATGACATGCTTCAGTTGTTCCTGCAGCTCGGTCCCGAACGTCTGAACAAACTCGAAACCGCCGTGACCAACCGCGATGCAGCGACGGTGGTCCAGGAAGCGAAAATGATCGGCTCCGCGGCGGCGCAGCTTGCTTCGGGCAGCCTGGGTGAGTGCGCCCGCCGCATTGAACAATCCGCTGGGCTGGGTGATTTCGCGAAAGTGAAGCAGGACCTCAGCGTGCTCAGACAGGAGTTTCGCTCGCTCGAGGCGCTGACGACCTGATCAAGTCCCACGTGGCGCGGATGTCTTCCGCAGTGGTGGCAATATTGCCAATCGCGAAACGCAACACCAGCCGCCCTCTCAGAACCGTCTCGGAAAGATACGCGCGCCCGCTGGCGTTCACTCGCTCCACTAGAGCGCGGTTCTCGCCGTCCGAGCCGCGGTAGCGGAAGCAAACCAGCGAGAATGGCACCGGCGCGGCAAGCTCAAAGTCTGGGTCAGCGGTGATTTTCGCCGCCAGTTCCTGCGCCATGCGAATGTGGCCACGCAGCACTTCCGCGATTCCCTCGCGCCCGTAATAGCGCAGCACGAACCACAATTTCAGCGCGCGAAAACGCCGGCCCAGGGCGATACTGTAATC
Source organism: Bryobacteraceae bacterium (assembly GCA_050015435.1). Classification (GTDB taxonomy): domain Bacteria; phylum Acidobacteriota; class Terriglobia; order Bryobacterales; family Bryobacteraceae; genus Palsa-187. Next base: position 271 of record JBEKBK010000507.1, on the reverse strand, counting down.
GGAATAATTCAGCGCCCGCTCCTGTTGGGCCGTAACCAGGTAGGCCGGCGTCTCTTCGAGCGAAAGAGCCCGTTTCAGGATTTCCGGACGGCGGGTGTAGAGCACACTCAGGTCAATAGGAGTGAACAGCCACTTGTGCGGATTCATTACGAGTGAATCCGCGAGTTGGGTGCCCTCCATGATCCCACGATATTCTTCGAGCACGCCGGCGGGACCACCGTAAGCTGCGTCCACATGTAGCCAGAGCCCGTGGAGCTTGGCGATCGCGGCA
>JBEKBK010000506.1:0-6126 GCA_050015435.1 Bryobacteraceae bacterium | reverse complement strand
TTCCTGAAGTGGGCGCATCGGACGGAACCATAAAAGCGATATCGATCGGATCCAGACGGAACATCGCCGCGGCTTCTCCGTTCACCGTCACCTGAATATCGTTCAGCACGTTCGGCCACGGAAGAGACGGCGCGGCCGCCGTGGTGAAGCTAAAATCCTTGCCCTGCCGGTAGAGCAGAGCAAGCATGCCGGGAGCGAGCGGTTGAGAGTTGTAGTTTGCCGAATTCTGATACGCGAGCGCGGGGAAGTAGAAGGTGATGCGATTGGCCGCTTCCGCCACAATCGGATTGCCGGCTGCGTCGAGCGTGACGGCAATCGGATGAGTTTGGAAGGAAATCTGCCCCGTGATCGTCAAATTCAGTTGCGCCTGCTCGAACTCCGGGTAGCGGTTCACCAGATACGCGTTGGAGTTCGCCACGAAGATGTCGCCTGTGTTGGGATCGACCGTTACACCTTGCGGAGAGCTCAGATTCGTGATCGCAAAGACAGCCGCCGCTCCGTTGGCCGAGAATTTGGCGTTCGTAAAGACTAGGACGCGGTTGTTTCCGGAATCAGCCACGTACAGCCGGTCGGACGTATCCGTGGCGATGTGTTGCGGTACATTCAGGCCGGCGGTGCTCGCCGGCGTTGAACCGGACGCGGTTGTAGCGGCCGTGGAGGTGAAATTAGGCTGGCCCAAAACGATACTGGCAACCTGCCCGTTGGTGAAATCCTGACCAGCTGGGTGAATGAAGACCAGCACGCGATTATACGCACCGTCCGCGACATATAATGCCGTGTTGGTTGAATCCGAGTTTAAAGCCAGGCCCGACGGCTGGCCCATGTTTTGCTGGCTGGGGTTCTGAATCGGCGGACCAAATCCGACCTGTCCTAAAACCAGGTTGGCCGTCAGGGTCGCCCCTGCGGCAAAGGGACTCGGAAAGCGCAAAACGCGGCCATTGCCGGTATCGGCCACATACAAGTCGCCGTTGGCAGCCACCACCAGAGCCGACGGACTATTCAGTCCGGCATTGCCAGGCTGGCCGCCGATACATGGATTCGTGGTGCTGGTGGTGGAACAGCCGTACGGACTGTTGAGGGTCGAATGGTAGCGATCGACTTGTCCGATAACAATGTCCGCCTTCGAGCTTTGGGTCACATTGCGAGCGTCATTGAAGCCGAGAACCCGATTGTTCCCAGGGTCCGCAATGTATAGGTGTGGTGGAGTCGAGTTGACGTCCACCGCCACATCGCCCACATTGTTAAAGAACACTTCTCGCCCTTCAATCAGGTTGGGAGCGCTGTATATAAAATCCAGTTGGCCGACCACGCGGGTGGCGGCCGTGTAGATGCCTCCGGTCTGCTGCGGGAATGCGAGGACTCGATTGTTGGTTGAATCCACCACCCACATCTCCGTGCCGAGGAACGCCCCGCTCACCGGTCCCGACAACGTACTTGCGATCGGCCCTGGCTGGCCGGTGTTCGGGCTCCCAGTGGTGAGGTTGACCTGACCGACGACGGCGAGAATAGCGGGCGAAGGCAGCGCCGTGGTTGCTGCCGGCCAGTTCGCGGGTATATCGTATTCAGCGATTCGGTTCGAGCCAGTGTCGGCAACGAACAGATTCGTTCCGTTGGTGAATACCCCGAGAGGCGGAGAGATGAGACCTCCGTTCGAATTCGCGGCGCCGAGAGTATATTGATTCGGATAAGGCGGCGCGGTTGGGCTGGTCTGCGTCGGTTGTTGATTCACTCCCAGGACTCGAAGCGCGGCGCTGCCGGTGGACAGCGAAGTGTAATAGAGCACCCGCGAATACGAATCGGAAACATATAGGTTTCCGCTCTTGTCGAATGCGACTCCCGAAGGGGCGTACAGGCTGGAGGAATAAAGCTGAGCGGAGGTCCCGGAGGGCGTCGGCAATACCGTTTTCGAGACGAAGTCGAACTGGCCAAGGACGCGGTCCGCGGTGGTGGAAATGGTACTGCCGTTAAAGGGAAATCTCAAAACGCGATTGTTGCCCGTGTCGGCCACCCACAGATTGCCCGAAGGGTCCAGCGCGATGCCCGCGGGATTGATGCCTCCGCGAACGGCTCCGACATTGAGGCTGAGCGTCGAAGCGGTCGGCGCTTGCAATCCCTGATTGGGCGAATTGCCGGTCGCCGGGCCTAGCTGTCCGATCACCAGATCGGTAGTGAGAAGAACGCCGGTTTGTTTGAGGGGAGAGGGGAAACGAAGAATCCGATTATTTCCGGAGTCGGCCACGTACAGGTTGCCGCTGCTATCCACTGCCAAGCCGGTGGGAAGGGACAAGCCGGCGCTAAGGGACTGGCCCGGTCCGCCGGGTAACGTTGCAGTGAGATCGCGCTGGCTGATCACTATAGGGTTGGCGAAGCCGCAGGTAGGACTAGAAGTACCGCACGTAGAGAGGCTGTCCGGGTTCTGAAAGGCCAGCACCCGATTATTGTAGGTGTCCGCCACGTAGAGAATAGGCGGCGAAACACTGGTGTCAAACGCCACGGCGCTGGGCAGGTAGAGCTCGCGGCCTTCCACCAGATTCGGCGCAATTGATTCCAGGTTTTGATTTAGTTGGGGTTGGCCAAACTCCCTCGACGGGGTGGTATTAAACGTAACGGACTGGGCCAACAGGGGCAGGGTCGTGACAAGGAAATAGTAATGGATTCTACGCATGAAGCTTCTTCTCCCTCCGACGGACGGGCGCGGGACAGACCGTCTTTAGTCGAAGATAGCATACGAGAGAGTGGTACTGATAGTACCGTCGCGCGGCGCGGTAGTAGAATCTGCGTCTGCTGCGCCCGTGCAATGTTAGAATGACCGTTTGCGTCCAATGCAAACGCCCATCCCGAAGCCGCGCGTGTGTGCGGTGAGCTATCTGAACACCGTGCCGCTGGTCTGGGGAATGCTCCACAGCTCCGATCCCGAAGACGGGCGTGACGTGTTCGATCTACGCTTTGCCCTGCCCTCAGCATGCGCGGACCAGCTCGCTTCCGGTGCGGCTGATATCGGGATTGTTCCCGTGATTGAGATGGCACGTCAGGGGCTCGATTATTTCCCCGGCACAGGAATCGCTTGCCGCGGACCGGTTCGCAGCATCCTGCTGGTCTCGAAGGTTCCTTGTAAAGAAATCCGTACGCTGGCCACGGATGCCGGCTCGCGTACCTCGGTGGTGCTGGCGCGAATCATTCTTGCGGAAAAATTCGGAGCCGAGCCACTGCTGATCTCGCGGCCCGCGGACTTGACGGCGATGCTGAGAGAAGCCGACGCAGCGCTGCTGATCGGCGATCCGGCATTGCGTCTGGATCCCGCGAAGGTGCCCTTTGAGGTGCTCGACCTGGGCGCCGAGTGGACCGCGATGACTGGGTTGCCCATGGTCTTCGCACTGTGGTCGGCGCGGAAGGAACTCATACAAGAGCGGTATGCCCAAGCCTTCCTGCAATCCTGCCGCTACGGATGTGCGCATATCGATGATATCGTGAAAAGCGAGGCATCCGGCCGCGGCGTCAGCGAGGATCTGGCGCGCCAATACCTGACCCGAAACATCGCCTTCGAGCTGGCTGAGCGGGACTACGCCGGGCTCGATCGATTTTTGCAATTCGCATCCCGGATCGAACCGGTAGGAGCCACAACCACATGCTGAGCCGAGCCGAAGCGATTGACCTGTTCCGGAGTGATGATCTGATCGGCCTGGGAATGGCCGCCGACGCGGTACGGCGGAAGCTGCATCCGGAGGGCGTGGTCAGCTACATCATCGACCGCAACATCAACTACACCAATTTCTGCACCGAATTTTGCAGCTTTTGCGCGTTCTACCGGCCCATGGGCCACGCCGAAGGATACGTGCATTCGAAAGAGGTGATCTTCGAAAAAATCCAGGAGACCATCGAGCTGGGCGGCACCGGCATCCTGATGCAGGGTGGCTTGCATCCCGACCTGAAAATCGAATGGTATGAAGACCTGCTGCGGTCCATCAAGCAACGTTTCAATATCTGGTGCCATTGCTTTTCGTCGCCTGAGATTGTGAACATCGCGAAGGTCAGCGGCCTTTCGATTCGCGATACGCTGGCTCGTTTGCGCGACGCGGGTCTCGATTCCCTGCCCGGCGGCGGCGCAGAGATCCTTGACGACGAAGTGCGGCATCGGATCAGCCGGCTGAAAAGCTCGGTGCAGGATTGGATCGACGTGCATCGCACCTGCCACGCCCTAGGGCTTCGCACCACGGCAACCATGATGTTCGGCACGGGCGAGACGATTGAGCAGCGAATGAATCACTTCGACATCGTGAGGGAGATCCAGCAGGACACGGGCGGGTTCACGGCGTTCATCCCCTGGAGTTTTCAGCGCGAGAATACTTCACTGGGGCGGTTCGTGAAGGAGGAAGCCACGGCGGTGGAGTACCTGAAGATGCTGGCGCTTTCGCGGCTGTACTTCGAGGATATTTTGAATATTCAATCGTCGTGGGTGACGCCGGGATTGAAGACCTGCCAGCTCGGGCTGCGCTTCGGCGGCAACGATGTGGGAAGCATCATGATCGAAGAGAACGTGGTCAGCGCGGCGGGCGCTCATCATCGTGCGACGGAAGAAGAGTTGCGCCGGTTGATTCGCGATGCAGGGTTTATCCCGAAGCAGCGGGATACTCTGTATCGGACTTATTTCTTGAATTAGAAACCGCTCCCTGACGGTCGCGGCTCGGTGGGCATTGCTACCAGTCGAGGCCGGTGATGGTGTCGACTTTCAACGTGCCGCCGTCCATCTTGCCCGTGACCTTAACCTTGTGGCCAAGCTGCGGCATGATTTTATCGATCGAGCCGGCGTCGATCTTCACGACCTTGTTGTCCTGAGTGAGGAAGATTGGCGCGGACCCGTCCTTAACGCACTGTTTCGCGCAGTTCTCGAACACCTTGGGGTGAATCCATTCGGCCGCAGTCCCGGCCTTCGAATGTTCCGTGGCGCACTGCGTATCGGATATGTAGCCGGTCCACTCACCTGCATACATCGGCAGGGAAGCAAGGGCGGAAAGGGCAAGAATCGTGAGAAGGGTTTTCACTCAAGTGCTCCTGATTGACCATACTGTATAGCCCAGGCGAATCGCAAGCCCGCCTTGCTTCAGGGATGCTATTCTCGGTTTGAAGGTATGCGAAGCCTCTGGCTCTTGGCGGGAGGAGTAATGTTTGTCGGCTCTCTCGTTGCGTTCCAGAAGCCTTTCCGTCAATATCCCGGCGTTGAGTACGACGATTTTCCGATCCCCCCGGACTGGCAAGAGAAGACCGAATGGGCCTTCGCCCGCCTGATGTATCCGCAGGTTCGCGGCCGCTTTAACGGATTCGGCGCGTACGGGAACGGCGAGTGGACCCGCGGTTATTCCATGTGGACCCAGGATTATCCGCGTGCGGATCGGCACTTCTCTCAAGCGGTGCGGCGGCTGACGCGAATCCATGCGCGGTCGGTGGAGCAACCGGTGAACCTGGATGACGGAGATGACGTCTACAACTGGCCGTGGCTGTACGCGGTCCAAGTGGGCCGCTGGAGCCTGACGGACGCGCAGGCGCAGAAACTCCGCGATTACCTACTGCGCGGCGGATTTTTCATGTGCGACGATTTCTGGGGCGACAATGATTGGGACGTCTTTGTCCAGAGCATGCAGCGGGTTTTTCCGGACCGGCCGATCGTGGAACTTGAGGATCGCGACCCGATCTTTCATACCATCTACGATCTGGACGACCGCTATCAGGTTCCCGGCGCTCGCTACATTTCGACGGGCGTGACGTGGAAATGCGAAGGCTGCGAGGCGCATTGGCGCGGCATCTATGACGACAAAGGACGCGTGATGGTGGCGATGTCGCCCAATTCCGACATCGGCGATTCCTGGGAGTGGGCCGACGATCCGCACTATCTGGAGAAATTCTCCGCGTTGGGGATTCGCATCGGCGTGAACTACATCGTCTACGCGATGACTCATTAGGTCCATGGCCAGCCGAAGATTGTTTGCCGATCAACCCTTAAACACGTCGAGCCTGCCGGCGTTTCGCGCGGAACACTTTCCGTATTCGGGTCCTTATCCGTGGCTCGATCAGCCCGACGCGCTGGAACGCATCGAACAGAAACTCAGCGAGGGGCAGATCACGAGCGAGGAG
>JBEKBK010000505.1:0-6133 GCA_050015435.1 Bryobacteraceae bacterium | reverse complement strand
GCGAGCATCAGCGAACAGATGAACCAGTTGGGCGCGGCGGCGCAGCAGATCGGCAAGGTCACCGAAACCATCACCGAGATTTCATCGCAGACCAACCTGCTGGCGCTCAACGCCACCATCGAAGCAGCCCGCGCCGGTTCGGCGGGCAAGGGATTTGCCGTGGTGGCCAACGAGATCAAGGAACTGGCCCAGCAGACCGCCCGCGCCACCGAAGACATCAAGGGCCGGATCGCAGGCGTGCAATCGTCGGCCGCCGGAGGGATTGCCGAGATCGGCAAGGTCTCGCAGATCATTCACGACATCAGCGATATCGTATCTTCCATCGCGGCGGCCATCGAGGAACAGTCCACGGTGACCAAAGACATCGCGCGGAATATCGCAGAGGCATCGACTGGCGTGCGGGACGCCAACCAGCGCGTGTCCGAAGTCGCGCAGGCCACCGTGCAGATGGCCAGGGAGATCGGCGGTGTCGATCAGGCCGCGGAGCGGATGGCGGACGGCAGCGAGCAGGTGAGGAACCGCGCCGCGGAATTGTCCAAAGTGGCCGGGCAACTGCAGACAACCGTACATCAGTTCAAGGTGTGAGTTGCGCGAGGATACTATGTCACCGACATTGACAACGGAGAGCGGCAGACGGTTCCACTGGCGAACTTCTTGGCGCCGGACAGATTTAAAAGGTTAGGGAATGACAACGAACAAATTTGCGAACATGACAATCGGAAACAAGCTGGCGCTCCTAGTGGCCACCGGCATCGGGTCGGTGGTATGCATCGGCGGCCTCAGTTTATGGGCGTTAAGCGCCATGCGGAGCGCGGCCGAGCAGCAGCAGATTGAGTCCGACAAAATGATGACCGCTCAGCGTGTGGGGAGCGACCTGGGAGTGGTGAACGCCGTCGCCGGCCACATCACCCTGAGCAGGCACTGCGAGACCTGCCACGGAACCGCAACCGGCGGCGACAGGGCGGAGTTAGCCGGCCTGGCTAAGGAAAGCCGGAGTCTGATGAACGACTTGAAAACGCATGACGATACTACGGAGGGTCTGAAACTGGCGGGTGAGCTCGAACAGACCGGCGGCGTCTGGCTTAATGCAAACCTTCACGTGTTGGAGTTGGGTCAGGCAGGGAAGGGCGAGCAGGCCCTCGCCGTGTACCGGGAGGAGAGCATCCCGAGCGTTGGTTCTGTCCAACAGGCTCTGGCGGGCTATATGAATTGGCAGGCGCCGCGACTCGCCGCGAGCAAAGAGCGCAGAGACGCGCTCGCACGCCGCATGCCCATCCCCATTGGGCTGCTTTCGTTCCTGGCGGCGGCGATGGCCACGCTTCTCGGGGTCGCCGTTACCCGTAGCATCGTGAAGCCGCTCAGGGCAGCGGTCGCTCAGTTGGGTGAGGTCGCCGGGGGGGATGTATCGCGCGATGTTCCACCGGAGTACCTGGAGCGCGGCGACGAAATTGGCTTGCTCTGCAAGGCCATAGAGGCCATGTCCGTCAGTCTGCGAGGTGTTCTATGCGACATCACAGGAGGGATTGGCGTTCTGTCTTCTTCGTCGGCGGAACTGTCCGCGAATTCGACGCAAATGTCAGAGGGTTCGCAACAGGCCTCCGGCAAGGCGCACGCCCTGGCGGCCGCCGCGGAGCAGATGACCGCCAACGTGATGTCGGTGGCGGCGGGAATGGAACAGACCACCACCAACCTGGCTAGTGTCGCCTCCGCCACCGAGCAGATGACGGCCACCATCGGCGAGATCGCCGGCAATTCGGAGAAAGCGCGGCGGATCACGGAGGAGGCCACCCGCCAGGCCGCGAGCATCAGCGAGCAGATGAACCAGTTGGGTGCGGCGGCACAGCAGATCGGCAAGGTCACCGAAACCATCACCGAAATTTCGTCGCAGACCAATTTACTGGCGCTCAACGCCACTATCGAAGCAGCCCGCGCCGGTTCGGCGGGCAAAGGATTTGCCGTGGTGGCCAACGAGATCAAGGAGCTGGCGCAGCAGACCGCCCGCGCCACCGAAGACATCAAGGGCAGGATCGCGGGTGTGCAAACATCCACCGCCGGAGGGATCGCCGAGATCGACAAGGTCTCGCACATCATTCACGAGGTCAGCGATATTGTATCTTCCATCGCGGCGGCCATTGAGGAACAGTCCACGGTTACTAAAGATATCGCGGGGAATATCGCGGAAGCGTCCACCGGCGTGCGGGACGCCAACCAGCGTGTGTCCGAAGCCTCGCAGGCCACCTCGGAAATCGCCCGGGAGATCGCCGGGGTCGACCGGGCGGCGGGGCAGATGGCGGACGGCAGCGAGCAGGTGCGGAACAGCGCCGCGGAATTGTCCAAAGTGGCCGAGCAACTGCAGGTCACCGCACAGCGGTTCAAGGTCTGAGTCCGCAAGGAAGCCATGTCTCCAAACAATGACCATGAAGCGCGACCGCCGGCAGCCGCCGCCGGCCAATGTGAAGCGGAGGCAGCCCCGGTTCTTCCAGGGACTTTGCCAGGCTGGTGGCCGGCGGTTGGGACGAAGCGATGAGCCTTAGAGTTCTGGTAGTAGACGATACAGTCGTGTTCCGGCGCATCATTTCCGATGCATTGGCGGGCGTGCCGGGTGTAGAGGTAGTAGGTACGGCCTCCAACGGCAGGCTGGCAATGGCGCGCATCGCCGCGCTGCAGCCCGATCTGCTGACGCTCGATATCGAGATGCCAGAGATGAACGGGATTGAAGTCCTGGAGGCTATGACCGCCGCCGGCATGAAAGCCGGTGTCATTATGCTCAGCTCCCTGACCGTGCGCGGCGGAGAGATGACGGTCCGCGCCCTGGATCTGGGCGCCTTCGATTTCCTGACCAAGCCCGAGGGAGGCACTCCCGAAGCGAACTTGACCCTGCTGCGGGCGCGCTTGGTGCCGATGATCCGGGCCTTCGAACGGCGCCGCGAAATTCGTGCGATCCTGCGCGGCGAAAGCTCGGCGTATGCCCCCGTCGTAGCCGCGCCGCTGCTTCAGGCGACCGCCGCTTTCCCCCGGCCGTTACGCGGCGGGCGCCGCACCGGTCCGCCCCTGGTGCTGATTGGAGTGTCCACCGGAGGTCCCGGCGCATTGGCCAAGCTGCTGCCGGCGCTGCCCGCCGACCTGGGAGCGCCGGTATTCATCGTCCAGCACATGCCGGCGATGTTCACTCAGCCGCTCGCCGTCAGCTTGGATAAAAAGAGCGCCATCCGGGTCAAAGAGGCCCAGGACGGCGAGGCCGCACAAGCCAATTGCGCCTATGTGGCGCCCGGCGGCAGGCAAATGAAGTTGTCCGCGGGCCCCAAGGGAGAAATCATTCTGCGCATCACCGACGATCCTCCCGAAAACGGCTGTCAGCCCGCCGTGGATTATCTATTTCGATCCGCAGCGTTGAATTTTCCGGGGCGATCTATCGCCGCCGTTCTCACTGGGATGGGCCGGGATGGGACCGAAGGCTTGCGGATGCTGAAGCAGAGCGGTTGCTTCTCGATTGCACAGGATGAGGCCAGTTGCGTGGTTTTCGGCATGCCGAAAGAAGCGATTCAAGCCGGCGTGGTGGATACCGTGGCGCCTCTCGAGATGATCGGCGCAGCCATCGTTCAATCGGTGCGGGAGGTCAGAGCATGATCCGGCTCCAGCCTGAAGAACGCAAGAGTCTGGCGGAGTATGTTTACTCGCTCTGCTCGATTGTCCTGGACGAGTCCAAGGCATATCTGATCGAAGGCCGTCTCGCGACGCTCGTTGAGGAATCCGGCGCCGGCACCTACGGTGGACTCCTGCGGATGGCGAAAGCCGAGCCTGGCCGGGCGCTGGAGCGCCGCATCGTGGACGCCATCACCACCAACGAAACCTCGTTCTTTCGTGACACCACGCCTTTCGATCTGCTGCGCCACAAGATCATTCCCGAGCTGATCGACCGCCGCGGCCGGACCGGTGCTGCCCGCATCCGGATCTGGAGCGCCGCGTGTTCCACCGGACAGGAGCTCTATAGCATCGCGATCCTGCTCAAAGAATTGCTGGGGGACCCGGGCCGCTACGGCGTCCAATTGCTGGGCACCGACATTTCCGACGACGCCGTGGCCCGAGCCAGCCGCGGGATATTCACCCCGGTGGAGGTTTCGCGCGGCCTGAGTGAAGCCCAGAAGACCCGGTACTATGTTCCCGTCGACGGCGGCTGGCAGATTCGCGATGAGATCCGCGCGATGGCTTCTTTCAAAAAACTGAACCTGATGGCGGACTTTTCCGGATTGGGACGATTCGACGTGATCTTCTGCCGCAATGTGGCCATCTATTTCAGCGAGCGCGACAAGATCTCGCTGTTCGGGCGGATGGAACGGTCGCTGGAGTCGGAGGGTTGCCTGGTGATCGGCGCCATGGAATCACTGAATGGAATTTGCCCGCAGTTTGATTCCAAGCGGCATTTGCGATCCGTGTTCTATCAGGCGAAAGCCAGGACCTCCACTGAAAGCCAGTTAAACAAGTCGGTCTAACTTCCGATAACGAAATCATGGAAACAAAAGAAGCCCCACTCGTGACTTGGAACGAATCCTGGATGGTCGGTGTTCAAGAAATTGACGCTCAGCACAAGCACCTGGTCTCACTTCTGAACCAGTTGCATCAAGCCTTGAGCCAGGGGAAGGGGAAGGACGTGTTGGGGGGTATCCTTGACAGCCTGGTCCGCTACACCAAGGCCCACTTCGCCGCCGAAGAGCGGCTGATGCAGCAATGTGGCTACCCGGACATCGTCGCCCATCAGCAGACGCATGTACAACTGACAGACAAAGTGCTGGACTTTCAAAGGAGTTTTCAATCCGGCCAGGTTGCCATGGGGGTTGAAATCATGCAGTTCCTCGGCTCGTGGCTGCAAGGCCACATACGCGGGACCGACAAAAAGTATGCACCATTTCTGCACGCCAAAGGTGTGCATTAAGGTGGCAGCCTTTTCGACCAATGAGTACGGGGCTCGGGTCGAGTGACGTCGGTCGGATTCTTCGATCACCCAACAAGCCCGGCGAATTATTCTGCCCACTCGGTTGGGGCAGCGCAACGATCGCCTCGCGAATGTTCCGCACACCCCGAGCCTAATCCAACATCTTCACCGAAACAACTTTGCCTTTTTCGAGGCGCACTTTCGCCGTGCCCTTATCGTCGAGCGCGTAATTCAATACCTCCACGAGCCCGTCGTCTTCCGGAATCGACATTGACCCATGCGGTTTGCCCAAAATCCCCTCGACCGCCACGCGATCCATGCCCACCTGCACCTCTGAGGCCTTGGCGCGGCTCACCGGAGGCGCGATCGCGGCGCTTTCGGGTTTTTCGGGTACCAGCACTGGGGCACCCTTGGAAATTGGCCTTGCTGAGCTCTGCCCGCCTCGCTGCTCCGCGATCTTCCGATTCAGCTCATCGTTGAACGCCTGGTCCTTTTGCAATCTTTCCTGACTCATCCGCGCGGTGTCCAACTGCGCCTGATGAACCTTCTCCGCCATTTCCTGGCCCTTGCGCGCGATGTCCGCGCGAGTTTGTTCCATTTTTCGCTGCACTTCTACCCAATAATCCAGCACATACTTCGGCGGAGGAGTGTAGCCCGGCGTGGTGCTGAAGATCTGCCCATCCCAGCAATAATATTTCTCGCTGCCGAACCCGCGCATGAACTTACCATCTTTGGGGTTGCACGTCCAGTGAAACTGTGCGGCTGCCGTCGCCGCCGAAACCACAATCAAGAAAAAGCAACGAAGCATCAATTTCTCCCCGCCAGGATCCTCACAATTCGTTCCCAAGTAGACGGCTCGCCCGCAGGCTGTCCGCCGAGCGCCCCATTCAAATGCTGCAGATTGAACTCAACCACCAGCCACACAGCCAAGGCAATCAATAGTACGTGAGCCATCTTCAGCCTCTGCTTGGTGCTCGAAGCAGGCCGCGCATTTGCTGACTTGACGCGCAGGTAAAGCATCGCGAGGCAGACCGCCAATCCGAGAATCGTGGTCAATTGCACTGGTTCGTCCATCGGAGGGCTTTAGCGGAACCCATAGAGTACGAAGGTCCCATCTCGCTTGCGCTGGAGCGAAGCTAGCACCCAGAAAAGGTGCTATTCCTCGAAGGGTGGTTCAGGGTGCCAGATCGTATCAGCGTCTGG
>JBEKBK010000504.1:0-6188 GCA_050015435.1 Bryobacteraceae bacterium | reverse complement strand
AACGTGTGAATCGTGTCGCCATAGGTGGCGATCGAAGCCAGTCGAACTTCGCCGGAATCGTCGCGAAGCGTGAACGGCTCGCGAATGCCGCGCGCGCCGCGCCGTGTGGTCTCGCGATAGGCGGCATCGGCATCATCCACGGTGAGCGCGATGTCCCGTACGCCGTCGCCATGTTTCTGTACGTGTTGCGCAATGGTATGATCCGGCCTCAACGCAGTGGTGAGCACGAAACGAATCTTACCTTGCTCGAGGACGTAACTCGAGTGGTCACGCACTCCGGTTTCCGGGCCGCTGTAGCCGGTCAAGCTCATGCCAAACGCGGAGCGATAAAAGTGGGCGGCCTGCCGCGCGTTGCCCACTAAAAACTCGACATGATCCATGCCTTCCAGTGGGAGAAAATCGGTAGCCAGGGGCGCGGTGTATTCGGCTACTTGCGGCATAAAACCTCCTCTTCGAGGGCATCCAGAAACATTTGATTTTCTTCTTGGGTCCCGATCGAGATCCGCAGGCAATACGGCAATCCGAACGCGCCCAACGGACGCACGATGACGCCGCGTGCGAGCAAACCCTCAAAAACGGCGCCTGCCGCACCAGGACTCTCGAACGGAACCATCACGAAGTTCGCATGCGACGGGATCACCTCGAATCCCATCTGGCGAAGAGAATCCGTCAACAGGCGCAATCCCAGTGCATTCAAATCGAGTGATTGGAGCACGAAATCCAGGTCGTCGAGTGCAGCGATGCCGGCGGCTTGCGCGAGCGAGCCCGGCTCGAATGGCAGCTTCACTTTGAGCAGATTCGCGATCAGCTCCTCGTGCGCGAAGCCGTAGCCGACACGCACGCCCGCAAGCCCGTGGATCTTCGAATACGTGCGCAATGTAATCACATTGTCGTAACGGTAATGCATCGAATCCGGATAACGCGGATCGCTCCGGGCGTAATCGAAGTACGCTTCGTCCAGGATGATCAAAACGCGCGCGGGCACGTGACTATAAAACTCGTCGAATTCCTGCCGCGTAAAGATGGTCCCGGTCGGATTATTGGGATTCGCCAGGTAAATGATCTTGGTTCGTTCGTTGATTTCGGCTGCCAGTGCCGTCAGATCGTAGTGCCAGTCGCGATAGGGCACGGTGCGGTAGCGGACGCCTCGGGAGCGAGCCAGCACTTGGAATCCGATGAAGGCGGACTCGGTGGTGAGCACCTCGTCGTCATCGCATAGAAACGTGCGGATGATGTTCGCCATAATGCTGTCGGAGCCGCTCCCCGCAATCACGTTGGCGGCTTTAAGGTTGAACTCCCCGGCCAGGCGCTCCCGCAGATCGAGGCCGCAGTTGGGATAGAAATTTAAGCCCCGGAGGTTGCGAGCAATCGCCTCGATCGCAAGCGGCGAAGGTCCCAGGGGATTCTCGTTGGACGCGAGCTTAGCAACCCTGGTGAGTCCGAATGCGCGCTGAACCTCTTCAACACTGCGGCCAGGCTCGTACGGCCGCAACGATTCGACATAAGGCGGAACGAGTGGCATCGGACACCTGATTCAATATAACACCACCTGTAAGTGGTTGTCAGTTAGATTCACTAAACTGCAACACGATGCGCGATATTACTGAGTGATGCTCCGCTACGCCGCTGTTGATATTGGAAGCAACTCCACCCGAATGCTTGCGGCCGAGGTGTTGCCGGGGGAGCCACCCAAGGTGCTCGCCGCCGAGCGTGAGGTGACGCGCCTGGGGGCGAGCGTGTTCCGGGACGGGCGGCTGAGCACCCAGTCTATGGAAGACACAGTCCGCGTGCTGACGCGGATGGCGGATGTTTACCGGCATCTGGATGTTCTCGGCGTGCGCGCGGTGGCAACCAGCGCGGTGCGCGACGCCTCCAATCAGGCGGAGTTCCTGGAGCGCGCAACCGCAGCCTTGGGCACGCAAGTGGAAATCATCACGGGCCGGGAAGAGGCGCGGCTGATCCATCAGGGCGTCATGAGCCGGTGGCCTCAGCCGGGGAAACGGGTTTTGGTGGTCGACATCGGCGGCGGGAGTGCGGAAATCATCGCCAGCGAGGACCAAAAGCTGGTAGACGCGGTATCGAAGCCCCTGGGAGCGGTCCGTTTGCAGGAGATTTTCCTGCACAGCGACCCGCCCGGGTCGCGCGAACTGCATCAGCTCGCGGAATTCGTCGACGAAAAGCTGGAAGCGTCCATCCTGCGCATGGGGTTACGCTGGGATCGTGTGATTGCTACGTCGGCCACCGCGGCGGCGATGGTATGCGCGGTGAATCGGGTGCCCCGTTCCCGGCGCGATCAGGCCGACCGTCTGCGCGCCTCCACCGCACAAGTCCGAAAGTTGTTTCAGCAGTTGTCCAAGCTCGACCTGGCGGGAAGGCGGAAGATTGCCGGTATCGGACCCCGGCGCGCCGAAATTATCGTCGCGGGCGCTGGAGCGCTGCTGCGTATCCTGGAACGATTTCATGCCGAAGCCGCGTATTACTCGGGCGCCGGTGTGCGCGACGGGATAATCGCCGACCTTGCGTCTAAAGGAGTCGGCGGCGAGCGGGCTCGCCTCAGCCGGGAACAGCGGCGCGAGGTGGAGCGCGTCGCCACGCGGTTCGGCGCGGACTTGGGGAACGCACGCATCGTTGCGAAATTTTCACAGTTTTTGTTTGGCCGCCTGCAGGCCTTGCATCAGCTTCCCTTGGCGTACGGCCGCCTGTTGGAGGCGGCCTGCTATTTCTGCGAAACTGGCCATTACATCAATGATTCCGCTCATCACAAGCACGCCTACTACATCGTCTCCAATGTGGATCTTTCCGGCTTCACCAACCACGAGCGTGAGTTTGTCGCCAACCTGTGCCGGTATCATCGCAAGGCGATGCCCTCGGCGTCGCACCCCGAATATCAGGCGCTCGCCGCGGATGAGAGGCGCCCGATGACACTCCTGATTCCAGTGCTGCGGCTGGCCGATAATCTGGCTCGCAGCCCCCAGGAGGTGGAGCTGGTGAGCTGCGAGATTCAGAACGCCAAGGTCTTGGTGAAATTGAGATCGCCAAAGGAACCGGATCTTGCCGAGTGGGCGGCATCCCAAGTGTCGAACGTATTTATGCAGGTCTACGGAAAGGCCGTGGTGGTGACCCACGAACGCTCATGATCATCCGCCCCATAGCGAACGAAACCGATCTGGCCGAGGTGCGGCGGCTGTTCCGGGAGTACGTCGAGTGGCTCGCCGTCGACTTGTCATTCCAGAACTTCGAGGAGGAACTCGCCGGGTTGCCGGGCGATTACGCCCCGCCAGGGGGACGTCTATGGATCGCCGAGCAGGAGCATCGGGTGGGTGGATGCGTAGCACTGCGTCGCCTGGAAGACGCCGTCTGCGAAATGAAGCGACTGTACGTGCGCTCCGAATTTCGCGGAACCGGGTTGGGCCGGCGTCTGGTCGAACAAGCCATGCAAGAAGCGCGTGCGATCGGCTATAGGCGCATGCGCCTCGACACGCTTCCGCAAATGTCCGCAGCGCAGGGGTTATATCAATCCTTCGGATTTCGCCCGATCGATCCATATCGTTTCAATCCGATTGCAGGGACGAAATTTCTGGAGGCTGAACTTTAATCGTCGTGGACTCGGCCGGTCTTGATCAGCTATGTTGACGGGAGTGGATATTTTACATCCGGTGGAAGTGCGGGTCCTCGGCGCCCTGCTCGAAAAAGAAATTACAACTCCTGAGTATTACCCCCTGACGCTCAATGCGCTGGTGAACGCGTGCAACCAAAAATCGAGCCGTGAGCCGGTGGTGAACTACGACGAAGACACCGTGATTGACGCGCTGGAAACGCTTAAAGACAAAGGATTGGCTGTAAGAATCTCGGGCGCTGGGCACCGCGTGGAGAAGTGGGGTCATCGCCTCGGCGAGAGAATGAACTTCGGCCGGCGCGACTTGGCCCTGCTGTGCGTGCTCATGTTGCGCGGTCCCCAGACGGTGGGCGAGTTGCGGGGGCGCACTGAGCGGATGCATGAATTCACGGATCTTGAAGAGGTGGAGCGTTGCCTGGAGGCTCTCTCCGAACGGACCCCGGACCCGTTGACGACGCGAATGCCGAGAGGGCGCTGGATGCATTTGCTGGGAGGCGCTCCAACGGACGCGCCGGAATCGCCTGCGCCCCGCGCTGGTGTGGTGGAACGCGTCGCCGCTTTGGAGCTCGAAGTCGAGCAGCTCAAGCGGCAATTTGAAAGCTTCCGAAAGCAGTTCGAGTAACATCAAAAGCATGCATCATGCCCACGCACGCCGGCGCGTCGAGGTTCGCCGGGTAGATGAATGCGATACCCTGCACGAACTGATCACGCACTGTTTCCCGGCATTCGGTGGAGCATTCCTGCGCAGGATCTACACCATTCTCGATCAGGCCATCGGCGCAGGCTGCCCTTTGACCCTCGCGGTTTCAGGTCCGGTGACCGTGTCCGGCCAGCACCAGGCCTGGCTGATCCCCTTGATCGAGACCGGATGGGTGGCGTATCTCAGCACCACCGACGCGGTTTGCTATCACGACGGCCATCGCAGTCTCAACGCTCATCCGGATCCGATTTACGAAGTGCCGATCTGGGGAAACGATGGGGCGCTCCGGGATGAGCGCACGATTCGCGTCACGGACATGGCCTTCGACGAGGACGTCCTGCTGGATCAGGACCGTTTTCTGACGGCGGTCTTGATGCGTCCCGATTTTCAGCACAAGATGACCGGTACCGAGCTGCGTTACCGGCTGGGCGGCGTTTACGCGGAGCAGGAGCTGTTGGGCGGAACGCAGCCAGGGTTGCTCTCCACTTGCCAACGTCTGGCCATCCCGATTTTCGTCGGCGCACCCTCGGACGGCAGCGTGTTTCTGAACTCCATGAAGCTGTGGGCAATGCGCGAGGCCGGGCTGGTCGATGATTATCAGTTCGATCTCGACCTGCATGCTGAAGTATTCGAAGCGTGCGCCTATCATCGCTGGGGATTATTTGACAATCCTCCACAGGCGCTCGCGACGTTGATTCTCGGCGGCGGCGTGCCCAAGAATTTCAATTTGCAGCCTGAGCCGGCGCTCGGACAAGTCCTCGGCATTCCGAATGTTCGCGGCTACAACTTCGATGTGCAGATCGTGACCGCTCCGGTGACCGACGGTTCCTTGTCCGGCTGCCCGCCGGCCGAAGCGGTCACCTGGGGCAAGGTCGACAAGGATACGTATCAGCAGGCCACCGAAAGCATCCAGGCGGATTATTCGACGGTGATGCCATTTCTGGTGAAGGCTCTGCTCGACAACCGGAAGCGGTACGCGCATCTGGCCGCGGAATTGGGCGATGAGCAACTCTTCGCCCGCGATCCGAAAGCACGCGGTTATTTGCGCCCGATGGACGGCTATCGTTTGTTCGAGCAGCGCGAGGAATTGTGCCGCCGCTTGAAAGAAGACGTGAGCGCGAATCGGGAGTGGTTGCTCGACACGCTTCAGTATCCGGCTCGGTTGAAGTAGCCTCAGACGCTTCAAGAGTACGGACTTCCGGCGACTGCATTAACTACGAACGTCTTCCGGGCTGCGGTCATCATCGACGCATCGATAGCGTCGACGCGCTGTTTTCCAGACGACAGACGGAATCCACAAGCACGACGTTTCAGAATGTATCCCTCGAATCCGGCATAGAACTTACCAGTACTTACATTTTGATGCTATCGGGATTGACAGGCGGCATTTCAGGCGTATGTTCACTAATAGCCGGAATACAGTGGAAATCCCGGTTTAGTACTTTTCGAGGGCGTACCATTCGCTCCCGAATTGAAGGAGCGAACGGCAATGTGTTTTTCGTATATAGCCTTCGGATCAAAAGTGGAAATTCTGGCTCTGGCCTGCGGACTGGTGTGTGCGTCAAGCGGATCGGCAGCTACCATCATTCCGGTCAACAATCCGTCCTTTGAGATCCTGCCAAGCGGAGGGCTCCCGATCTCCGGCTATTTGGGAGGAGACTACAGCGACGCTCCAATTCCGGACTGGGTCACGGGACCTGACGCAGGGCAATTTCAACCGGGAGGGCCTTCCGGAACTGTGCCAAACGGATGTCGGGTCGGAGGTGGCGCGCTTGCGGCGCTGGCCACCGTCCGCCGCTCAAACTGCACGTGCGGTTTTCCCGCATGCAGCTTTCACGAAGACTCACGCTTCCGGGGTGCAATCGAAGGAAT
>JBEKBK010000503.1:0-6219 GCA_050015435.1 Bryobacteraceae bacterium | reverse complement strand
AATCGCGGCGATGTGAAACTGATTAATCGCGATCTTTTGCTCACGCGTCTGTTGGCGCCAGTCTTCCGGAGCGGTTCGCAAGGACTCATCAACGGCGGCAGCGGGCGGCGTATTGAAGAGCACATTCTCCGCCAGACGCCGCTCTTCTACTGGAATCGAGGCAAAACGTTCGAGCTTCTCCGCGTTCACGATTGCGAGGTCGAGACCGGCCTTGGTCGCGTAGTACAGGAAAACCGAGTTGACGACTTCGCGCGCCGACGCCGGCAGACCAAACGAAATATTGGATATGCCCAGGATGGTTTTGACGAATGGAATGTTTTCCTTGATGAGCCGAATGGCGTCGATGGTCTCCACCGCGCCGCCGACGTAATTTTCGTCGCCGGTCGCGCAGGGAAACACCAGCGGGTCGACAATGATATTCTCTGGTGCAATGCCGTACTTCGTCGTCAGCAGTTCAACTGATCGCTGGGCGACGGCGAGCTTGCGTTCCCTGGTAAACGCTTGCGCCTGCTGCTTGTCTTCATCGATCGTGCCGACCACCAGCGCCGCGCCGTAAGCTTTGGCGATGGGGCAGACGCGTTCGAATTTCTCTTCGCCGTCCTCAAGGTTGATGGAGTTGATGATGCTTTTGCCTTGGCACCAGGTGAGCGCGTGCTCGATCGCCACGGGGTCGGTGGTATCGATCATCACCGGCGCTTTGATCTTGGGCATCAGCTTCGCGTAGAAGGGATCGATATCGCGCATCTCCTCGCGGTCCGAGGACTGCAAGCAAACGTCGACGATATGCGCGCCGTTCTTCACCTGCCAGCGTGCAATCTCGCTGGCTTCTTCCCACTTCTCCTCGGCGACCATCTTCTTGAAGAGCCGCGATCCAATGACGTTCGTACGCTCTCCGACGATCAGCGGACGGTTGCTGTCTTCGGCCTCAACCAGCTCAATTCCCGAATAGTAGGCGCGATGTGACGGCGGATTCACGATGTGCGGCGCCTTGCCTTCGGCCATTTGCGCGATCGCGCGGATGTGAGCCGGCGTGGTCCCGCAGCACCCGCCCACGATATTCAACCAGCCATGGTCGACGAATTTTTCAAGCTGTTGCGCCAGCGAATCCGGCGTCTCCAGGTACTTGTCCTCTTCGTTCGGCAACCCGGCGTTCGGATAGCACGAGATGCGCGTCGAAGCGATCTGCGCGAGCGTTCGAATGTGATCGGTCATCAGATCCGGACCGGTCGCGCAATTGAGACCGACCGAGATCAGGTCCGCGTGCGATACGGAGGAGTAGAATGCGTCGACCGGCTGTCCCGCGAGCATCGCGCCCCAGCGCTCGATCGTGCCGGAAATCATCGTCGGGATTCGGGATTCCCGCTCGCGCTCCAGCCGCTGTATGGCGAGCATCGCGGCTTTGATATTGCGGGTGTCGAACGCGGTTTCGACCAGCAGAAGATCCGCCCCCCCTTCCATGAGTCCGCGGGCTTGCTCGTAGTAACTGTCGCGCAACTGCTCGAACGTGACGTCTCCCCGCAGCGTGATGGATTTCGTGGTGGGCCCGAGCGAGCCGGCCACGAAGCGTGGCTTGGCGGTGGTTGCGAACTCATCCGCCGCCTGACGAGCCAGTTTGGCCGCGGCTACGTTAAGCTGGTGGGTCTTGGCCTCCAGTTTGAATTCGGCCAGCACGATCGGAGAGCCCTGAAAACTGTTGGTTTCGATGATGTCGGCGCCGGCTTCGAGATAGGCCCGATGTACGTCCAGTATCCATTCCGGATGCGTCAGGCTGAGATTTTCGTTGCAGTTTTCGAGCCCAGGACCGCCGAAATCGGCCGCGGTCGGATTATGCGCTTGCAGCATGGTGCCCATCGCACCATCGATGATCAGGATGCGTGAGGCGAGGGCGTCGAGAAGTTGCTCCCGGCGAGAATCAGGCATGGGCAAGTGTTAGAAAAACGACTTCTAACTTCCCATTGTATCTGTTGACCGTTCTGAGGCCCGCAGTAACTGCCGCACCCGGACTTTCACTTCCACGCGCGTTCCGAGTCCGCTAAGGATGGACATGAGACGATCGATGGTAAACCGCCCGAGGTCTGCGTTGCGGATGCGGGAGAAGTCGGCCGCCGCGACCCCCGTGAGGTCGTGCGCAGCGCGTACGCTAATGCGCTCCTTGTCGAGCGCCTTGATGATTTCTGCTGCCAGGATGGCCTTGAACTGTTCCACGTCCGCGTTTTTGTGCCCAAGGTCACGGAAGACGTTGCCGGTCCCTCGCACCACTTCGAGCTTCTCGCTCTTCATTGCAACATCTCCTTCAGCCGTTTCAAACGGCCCTTTATCAGATCCACTTCGCGCTGGGGCGTATTGATGCCATGCATTGACTTCTTCACGAACGCATGGACAACCCAGATGTCGTCGGCGAGTTGCAGCGCGTAGATCACGCGGAACGCATCGCCCCGGAACGCCAGCGCGATCTCAAACACGCCGGATCCTAAGCCGCGCATGGGCTTCGCGGTGTCGGGCTTACCGCCTTCGGCAGCGATCGTCAGGGCCGCTAAGCAGACTGCTTTAGCCCCATCGGGAAACGTTTCGAACTCCTTCAATGCCGCCCTTATCCACGAAACGGGCCTTGTCCTTGGCGTCATGGCTCCCCAAGGCTATGCCTATCTCATGTTGTCATATTTGACAATTCGCGTCAAGCCAAACGGGGCTGCTGTCGCGAAGGGTAGTCGTATTGTCGGCGGTATGTTTACGCCGTCCGCTCGGCCGGGACTTCCCATCGCACCATCAATGATGAGGATGCGTGAGGCTAGGGCGTCGAGAAGTTGCTCCCGGCGGGAATCAGGCATGGGCAAGTGTTGAAAACGAGTTCTAACTTCTATCGGTTGACCGCTGATTTTCCCGGTACGCGGATGTGACCGTGCCATTGCGCTATGACCTCGCCATGACATTCGGCTCAAAGAATCAACGTCGTCGCGGTGGTTCGCGTGACTCCTGCTTCACGAACTGGTGATAAATGGGGGAGGTGCTTCCGCTGTCATTCGAATCCCCACTGTAAACCGCCGTCAGCGAATGCGGACCCACGGCGAGGGTAGCAGTGCTAAAGGCCGCGGTCCCGGCGATTAGGGCGTTAGTTCCGAGCGTCGTCGAACCATCTTTAAACGTAATCGTGCCTGCCCCGACGGAGGAAGCTATGGTCGCCGTCAAAGTCACTATCTGACCGTAAGTCGACGGATTAGGCGACGCTGTCACGCTTATCGCAGGAGCTCCCTCCGGTACAGACAGGCTGTAGCTCGCGGAGGAACTACTCAAGTCACTGGCGTCTCCGTTGTAGGTGGCGCTCAGCGTATGGGAGCCAATCGAGAGCGAAGCGATATTGAACGTTGCGGCCCCTCCGCTTATGGCCACGGTGGCGAGCGGAGTCGAGCCGTCGTTGAATGTTACCGTGCCAGTGGCGGTGGAGGGGAAGACTTGAGCGACCAAGGTCACGACCTGCCCATAACCTACCGGAACGTTCTCGTAGTATTCGAAGTTGATGACGGTCGAAACGACTGCGCCAGGGGCGCTGCCCAATAACACGCTCACGTTATTGCCTTGCGAATTTGCGACAGCAAGATCGGTCCTGCCATCCCCGTTCAGATCGGCTACTGCAACTCCGCTGGGGTTAGCGCCCGCCGCGTAAGTTACCGCCGGGCCGAAGGTGCCGTCGCCTTTGCCCAGCAGAACCGACACCGGTCCGTCATATTCCGTGATCGCAAGATCCGCGTTGCCATCGCCGTTGAAGTCTCCCACGGCGATCGAGACGTTTCCGCCCAGAGGGCCGTAAGAGACCGCAGCCTGAAAAGTCCCGTCGCCGTTTCCCAGAAGCACATTCACAGCGCCGCCGTCGGAATCGATTACGGCGAGGTCGGTTCTGCCGTCGCCGTTGAAGTCTCCAAGCGCAACGGCGCTAGGGAACATTCCCGCCGCATACGGAGTTCCGCCAACAAAAGACCCGTTGCCGTAGCCCAGGTAGATGATCGCGCTTCTGTAATCGTCCGTAACAACGAAATCAGGTATGCCGTCGCCATTGAAGTCTCCCACTGCGCCCTCACCGGGCGGGAAATCATAGTACACCGGATTCTGAAAGGTCCCGTCCCCTTTCCCGAGCAGGACGCCTCCGCCGGCCGCACCGCTCAGAATCAGATCGACGAAGCCGTCACCATTGAAGTCGGCCGCCACGACGTAATCCGAACCCCCGGCGTACACCAACACAGGCGGATTGAAGGCTCCATCACCTATGCCGAATAAGAGCGCGACGGTGGAACCCTCTGCCCCGCCTACCGCAAGGTCCTGATAACCGTCTCCGTTGAAATCCGCTACCGCAATCGATTTGGGATAGCCACCGGCCGCATAGCTAGCCGCAGGCTGGAAGGCTCCGTCACCTTTGCCCAGCAGAACGCTGATGGTGCCATCATTGAGATTCGCAATCGCGATGTCAGCCTTTCCGTCGCCATTGAAATCCCCTGTCGCGACGCCCTGAGGAAAGGCGCCGGCCGCATAGTTCACAGGCGCCTCAAACCCGCTCTGTGGAACTGTGCTGACCAACTCTTTCACCACCGCCGACGTACTCGGCGTGAAGTTAAGATTGCCGATATAGTGCGCCCTGAGCAAATGCGGTCCCGCAGGCAACTGAGGGGTGGTGAATGATGCCAGCCCGCTCAGGGCAGGCTTTGTGCCGAGCACCGTGACGCCGTCGTAAAACGTCACGCTGCCGGTGACTGTGGCTGGGGTTACCACCGTCGTCAGAGTGACGGGCTGGCCCAAGAGAGATGTGTTCGCGGAACTGCTAAGTGTGATGCTGGTCGGCGTTGGAACCGGGTTCACCATTTGCGTCAGCATCACATTGCTTGGCGAGTCCGTAGGATCGCCGCTGTAGGACGCCTTCAGCGAGTGCGGTCCCAGGGGGGCAAGATTCACAGTGAGCGAGGCCACTCCATTGGCAACGGTCTGCGTCGCCAGCACGGTAGCGCCGTCGTAAAACGTCACGTTGCCTGTCACGGACGCAGGCGTTACCACCGCAGTCAGAGTGACAGCCTGACCCAAAATGGACGGGTTCGCGGAACTGCCGAGCGTCATGCTGGTCGGCGTGGGAGCCGGGTTTACGACCTGCGTCAGCGCGGCTGTGCTGGGCAGGAAGTTGGCATCCCCGCTGTAAGTAACTTTGAGAGAGTGCGATTCCGGGGGATACGGCGACGTCTGCGTTGACGACTGCCCGTTGACCAGAGGCTGAATAGCCAGCGCTGTCGCCCCGTCATAAAATATTACAGTTCCAGTCGCGGCGGCAGGGGCCACCGTGGCCGTCAGAGTAATGGTTTGACCCAGAATCGAAGGGTTCGCGGAGCTGCTGAGCGTAATATTGCTTGGCGCCGGGCCATTATTGACAACCTGAGTCAGCACCGCGGAACTCGACGAGTGCGTATCGTCTCCGTTGTAAACAGCCTTTATCGAGTGCGTCCCCGCAGGCTCTGGACTGGTCGTCAATGCCGCCTGACCGTTGGCAATGGTCTGGCTAGGCAATGGGATCGTACCGTCGTAAAACGTCACGGTGCCGGTGGCCGTGGAGGGGGTGATCGTCGCCCTAAAGGTGACGGCTACGCCGAGAGCAGAGGGATTCAGGGAACTGCTCAGCGTGACGCTGGTCGGTATCGACACTGGAGGCGTCGAGCCGGGAAAAGTGAGCTTCCCGATGTTATTTGCCTGAGTCTCCGTGAACCACAGATTGCCATCCGGCCCTAAGGTGATGAAGGTGGCGAGACTAAAAACTGAAAATGGTGAATATTCCGTGACGATTCCGCTGGTGGTGACGCGCCCGATCTTGTTGCCGATGGGCTCGGTGAACCAGAGCGCGCCATCGGGCCCGGAGGTGATCCATTCAGGCTGCCCACTTGGCGTGGGCACCGGATATTCAAAGAAGACGCCGTTTGACAGCCGGCCGATCTTGCCGTTCTCCTCCGAAAACCAGATCGCGCCGTCCGGCCCAGAAGTTAGGCCCATGAGCCCGCTGCAGGCGCTCGGCACGATGAATTCCGTGAGAACTCCGGCGGTCGTCATTCGCCCGATCCGATTAGGCATTATCAGGAAATAACTATATCAACTTCTGGGTAAGAGCTTATAGTTCCAATCGCCATGAAACTTTTCTCTCCGAAGCTGGAGTTCGGCCATCTGTTGATCGGAAACCTTGAGGCCCCGCTGGTAGAT
>JBEKBK010000502.1:0-6257 GCA_050015435.1 Bryobacteraceae bacterium | reverse complement strand
GAAAACGGTGTGTACTTGATCAGGGACATATCATTCGCCTCCTCATGTTTTATTATATACTCTCAAGTACAGTATAAGATCTGCGTATCTTGTTGTCAAGTACCCTACCAGAATATTTTCATCCTCGCCACGTCCAACTTGGCGTTATATGATTGGAAGGTGAACAAGTCCCTGTTGGTCAATGCGCTGGGCCATTCCGCAGGGGTCTTGATCTTCGGCATCTTCCTGTATCTGGTGCTCCAGGATCGGGCAGCGCGACGCCTCCGGGGGAGCACGAAATCCTTGCTGGCGGCCGTTCTCGCCCTAGCCTGGAATCTCACCTCCTTGATAGTCCTGGGGGCCAACGCACCGGACAGTCTATTCAGCCAAATCATTGCGACGATAGGCTTTTCCGTCCTGAGTTTGCTTCCGGCGGTGCTGTTCGATCTATGCCTGCAAGAACGCTATCGGGTGCTGGTTCGCATGGGATACGGGCTGAGCGCAGTGACCATGGTGATGCATATCGCCGAACTGTTTCAGCCGGCCGCGCGCTATCACCGCTGGGGGCTGGCGCTGATCACTATCGGCTACGGGACGCTCACCTGTGTCGCGGCCGCACGCGTTTTCGCTTCGCGCGATCAAGGCCGCCGGATTGCCACGTCGCGTCTGGTGGGCACCATGTCGCTGTTCCTGCTGGCCATGTCGTTCGTGCATTTGGGAAGCGGGCACGCGACCCAGGTTTGGTCCCGCGAGTTGGCCTTCCACCACGCGGCGATTCCTTTGGCGTTGCTGATCCTGCTGCAGGATTACCGTTTCGTCCTGCTGGACGCGTTCCTGCGCTTCCTCGCGAATGTTCTCCTGGCCGCGATCTTCATCTTCGGCGCGGTCGAGGCCTCCACTTTATTGCCGCGTCCGTCCACTCCCTTCTACCAGGCGCTGCTGCTGACCGGAGCGGGCCTGCTGTTGATCCTGTTCGCGATGCTCCGGGGTTACGTGCAAAGGCTGCTGACGCGACTTGTGTTTCGCCGCCCGGACCAGGACGCTTTACTCGCGCGGCTCGCGATTCCCATTCGTGACGAGGGCGACTATCTCCTCACTGCCGCGCGGAACCTGGGGGAATTCATGGGCACGGAGGCGTCGCTGGTGGAAGATCGCAGGCTGATCGAGCTCGATCTGGGCCGGCCAGTGTTAATTTCGGAACTGCCCCGGCACCGCGCGGAATTCGAAGCGAAAGGGGCCGAGGCGATCGTGCCGCTGCGCATCACTTCCGGCGGAGCTCGCGACATCCTTTTGGGGAGGAGGTCCGGCGGACGGCGCTATTTGAGCGAAGACCTGCAGGCGCTGGACCGGGCGGCCGGAAAGATCGTGGAGCAGGTAGAGCGGTATCACGAGTCCGAGATGCGGCGGCTGGTGGCGCAAGCCGAATTGCGCGCGCTGCAGTCGCAGATCCATCCTCATTTCCTGTTCAACGCGCTGAACACGCTGTACGGAATCATTCCGCGCACGGCCCGCGGCGCACGGGATACGGTGCTGAACCTGGCGGACATTTTCCGCTACTTCCTGGAAACCGAGAGGTCCTTTCTGCCGCTCGAAGAGGAACTGCGCATTGTGAAGGCCTATCTCGAAATCGAGCGCCTTCGACTCGGGGAGAAACTGCGCGTCGAGATTGAGATCGAGCCGGAAGCGTTGCAGGCGGCCATCCCGATTCTTTCGATCCAGCCGCTGGTTGAGAATGCCGTGAAGCATGGGATCTCACTTAAACCCGGCGGCGGTTTGATCCAACTGGACGCCAGGTTGGAAGGGCACGGGTCCCTGCGAATCACGGTGCGCGATACCGGCGCTGGGTTCCCGTCCCGCCCTGGGGCGAAATCCGGAGTGGGCCTCGAGAATGTGGTCCGGCGTCTGCAACTCTGTTATGGTCTGCAGGCCAAGCTTGAAATTCAGTCAAGCGATCAAGGCAGCGCCGTTTCCTTCGTGATTCCGAACGCTGTTGGCGCGGCGGCAGCCTATTTGCCTGAATCAGCGCGTCACTAGGCTCCCACGACGGCTTCCGCCTCTTTGTCGAAACTCTCGAAAGTCTGGCTCGCTTGCGCCAGGCGTTTTAGCAGCGGCGCAGGAGCCCACAAATCGGAGCCGTGACGCTTCTCGAACTCTTCGATCTTTTCGAGCACATTTTTCAAACCGACGGTATCCGCGTAGAACATCGGTCCGCCGCGCCAGGATGGAAACCCATAGCCGTTCAGATAGACGATATCGATATCGACGGCCCGCAACGCAATTTTCTCCTCCAGTATCCGTGCGCCTTCGTTCACCAGGGCGTACATGGTCCGCTCGATGATTTCGTCTTTGCTGATCGCTCGTTGCTCGATCCCTGCGGCGCGCGCCGTCTTTTCAATCAATGCGGCCACTTCCGGGTCGGGCGTGGGCTTGCGGTTAGCGTCGTATTTGTACCAACCCGCGCCGGTCTTTTGCCCGTAACGGCCCATTTCGCACAGCAGATCGGCCACCAGCGGTTTCCGCACCCCGGGCTTTTCCAGGTGCTTGAATTCTTTTCGAATGCGCCAGCCGACATCCAGACCCGCCAAATCTCCCATGGCGAGCGGCCCCATCGCGAGGCCGAAGTCATACAGCGTTTGATCCACTATTTCCACGGGTGCGCCTTCCTCCACCAGGAATTGCGCCTCACGCCCGTAGACATGCACCATGCGATTCCCGATGAAGCCGCGGCAATTGCCCGCCAGCACGCCGATCTTGTTCAGCTTCTTCGCCAGCGCCATGGACGTCGCAATCACTTCCTTGCCGGTCGCCTTCCCGCGCACGATTTCGAGCAGCCGCATCACGTTCGCCGGGCTAAAAAAATGGTGCCCAATCACCATCTGGGGGCGGCGCGTGGCCGACGCAATCTCGTCGATGTCGAGCGTTGAGGTGTTCGAGGCCAGAATGCAATCCAGCTTGGCGATCTTGTCGAGCTCCGCGAAGATCTCTTTCTTGAGTGCCATCCCCTCGAAAACGGCTTCGACCACGATATCCGCCTGCTCAAATCCGTCGTAAGTAAGCTGAGGGGTGATGAGCGCCATGCGCTTGGCCATCGTGTCGGGCGTGAACCGCCCTTTTTTCACGGAATTCTCGTAGTTCTTGCGGATGGTCTCCATCCCGCGTCCCAGCGCCTCCTGGCTGGTTTCCTTCACGATCACGGGAATCCCCGCGTTCGCATAATTCATCGCGATTCCGCCGCCCATCGTGCCGGCGCCGATCACGGCGGCCCGGCGGATGTCGTAGGTTTTGGTGTCCTTCGGTATGTCCGGGATCTTGGAAACCGTGCGCTCGCCGAAAAACGCGTGAATCAGAGCTTTGGATTGAGTCGAGAACAGACAAACGCGGAACAGTTCGGCCTCGCGCCGGATTCCTTCTTCGAAGCTGAGCCGCGTGGCCGCTTCCACGGCGTCGATCGCGGCCAGTGGAGCGGTCTGCCCGCGTCTGGTCTTCCGGGCCTGCTCTCGTGCCAGTGCGAAGATCGCGGTATTGCCTGAGGCATCCCGGAGCTTCTCTCCGCGCTCGCGCGTTTTGAACGCGAGTTTGCGTGCCACTCCGCGCGCGAACTGAACCGCGCCTTCGAGCAAGTCTCCGTCGACGATCGCATCCAGGATGCCCGCCGCGTGGGCCGCCTTCGCGTCGATCGGCTCGCCGAACGCGCACATTTCAACGGCTTTGGCCACGCCCGCGAGCCGGGGCAGCCGCTGCGTGCCTCCCGCGCCAGGAATGATCCCCAGTTTCACCTCGGGCTGTCCCACTTGCGCGGATGCCACGGCGACCCGATAGTGACCGGCCATGGCCACTTCCAGGCCACCCCCGAATGCGGTGCCGTGAATCGCCATGACCACGGGCTTCGAGGAATCTTCGATTGTTTGCAGCAACGGGTTCAACGTGAATCGCGGTTTCTCACCCGAAACGACTTTGCCGAATTCGCGGATGTCGGCGCCGGCGATAAAAGTTCGGCCGCCGCCGATCACCACCAAGGCGCGGACCGAGGGGTCCTTCTGCGCCGTCTCGATCGCAGCGGCGATTCCTTCGGGCACTCCGGGGCTCAACGCATTCACCGGAGGATTATTGATGGTAATCACGCCGATCTCGCCTTGGCGGGTGAAATTCACGAGTTCATTCATGGTCCTATTATCGTAACTTCCGCACGGCGCCTATAGGTATTCTTTCCGCTTGCGCCCGATGGCCCGAGCCTGTCAGGCTAGATTGATGCGGTCGATGTTGGGTGTTCTGCTGTTTTGCTTGGTGCTGAACGGGCAGGCCCCCCCGGATCAGAAACAACTTAACCTCGCGTCATTCGAGAAAATCTGGACCACCATCCGCGACAAGCACTGGGAAAAGAACCCCGGCGGGCTCGACTGGCAGGCGATCCACGAGGAGTTTCGCCCGAAGATGGAGAAAGCCGCCAACTCCGAAGAGGCGCTCGCGTTGATGCGTGAGATGCTGGGACGCTTGCACCAGACGCACTTCGCGATTTTTCCTGCTTCTGTCCTGGACGATGTGGATGTGGAGGCCATGGGCGACGGGTCGCCCGGCATGGACGTGCGGGTTCTCGACGACGAGGTAGTGGTCGTTCGCCTCGATCCAGGTTCGCCCGCGGAGAAGGCCGGTGTCCAACTTGGGTGGAAGATTGTCGGTGTTGACGGAAAAGACCTGGCGCCCCTGATTCTCAAGCTCAAGTCCGACCCGGCGGTTCACGAGCTGACGCTCGAGCGCGCGGTTGCGGCGCGTCTCAGCGGAATCGCCGGCGGGAATCTGCGCGTTCGATTCGTGGATGGCGCGAATCGGGAACGGATGCTCGAGCTTGGGCTCGCGCCGGCTCGCGGTCAGCTCGCGCGCTTCGGTAATCTGCCGCCGCAGCACGTCTGGTTTGAATCGAAGAGGATCGAAGACACGGGGTACGTGGCGTTCAACATGTTTCTCGATTTGCCGCGCGTGATGACCGGCTTCGGCAGCGCGGTTACCGGTTGCGCGCAGTGCCGCGGATTCATCATCGATCTGCGCGGTAATCCGGGTGGCATCGGAGGCATGGCCATGGGCATGGCGGGCTGGCTGGTCAGCGCGCAGGATGAGCGCCTGGGCACGCTGTACTTGCGGGATGGGACCATTAAATTCGTCATCAATCCGAGGCTTGAAGCGTTTAACGGCCCGGTGGCGATCCTGGTGGACGGCACGTCCGCATCGACCGCGGAAATTTTCGCGGGCGGTCTCCAGGATCTGCATCGCGCCCGCATCTTCGGCACTCGCACCGCGGCCGCCGCTTTGCCATCGGTGATTGAGAAGCTGCCGAATGGAGACGGCTTCCAGTACGCGATCGCGAACTACATCTCCGAAGGCGGCAAGCCGCTCGAAGGCGTCGGCGTCACGCCGGATACCGAGCTAAAGCTCACCCGCAAGGCGCTGTTGACGGGCCGCGATCCGGTGATCGACGCTGCGTTAGAGTGGATACATAACGAAGCGCGGGAGAGCGCAAAATGACCAGAACGTCAGCGATCGCCCTCGGTTTTTTCATTGCGAGTTCGTTGACCTGGGCCGCCGATGAGCCGCTGCCCAAGGCCGAGACCGTGCTCGACCACTACATCGAGGTGACGGGCGGCAAGGAAGCATATCTGCAGCGCAAGACCGAGGTTTCGACCGGGAGCTTCGAGATTCCAGCGCAGGGTATCAAGGGAACGCTCACGCGCTACGACGCTGATCCGGACAAGAGCTATGCGGTGGTCGAGATTGAGGGCGTCGGTAAGATCGAAAGCGGCACGGGCGACGGGCTGGCCTGGGAAAGAAGTCTGATCTCCGGTCCGCGTGTCTTGAGCGGGGAAGAGAAGGCCCAAGCCCTGCGCGAAAACACTTTCAATGCGGAGCTGAACTGGCGGAAGATTTATTCGAAGGTGGAGACCACCGGCGTGGAGACCGTGGACGGAGAGGAGTGCTACAAGCTTGTCCTCACACCGAAGGAAGGAAGACCCGAGACCACGTACTACCAAAAGTCCACCGGACTCGCAGTCAAGATGAATACCACGCTGGTCAGCACCATGGGCGAGCTTCCAGTGGAAGCAACCATGGGCGACTATAGAGAATTCGGCGGAGTTCTGGTCGCGACCAGGATCACGCAAAAGGCAGCCGGAACCGAGGTCACCCGAACTATCCAGACGATGAAAGTGAATGAGGAGATCCCGGCCGGGCGCTTCGATCTGCCAGCCGATATCAAGGCTCTGTTGGACAAGGCTACAGCAGGAGCGAAG
>JBEKBK010000501.1:0-6265 GCA_050015435.1 Bryobacteraceae bacterium | reverse complement strand
TTCGTCCTTCGTCGAACGGAGGTGACAGACATTGCGCAGCGATACGCCGCGGCGGCGAGTATAATATTCGCCAATGGTGCGCGAGAGGGGGGAGTTCTCGTTCACGACGACGAGAACATTCTCGGGTCCTTGCGCACACACCGGGCCGGCGCTCAGGGTGACTAGGAGCCAAAGGCCAAAACCCGCGAGAATATTGAGTGGCCGCTTGATAATCCGATGGTAGAATAACCGGCAGTAACGTGGACCTGGACCAGCTTCATACCTTTCTCGAGATCGTCCGTCTGAAGAGCTTTTCGAAGGCTGCGCAGTCGTGCTTCCGCACGCAACCAGCCGTGAGCGCGCAGGTGCGCCAGCTTGAGCAGGAGATGAAGGTCTCGCTTTTTGAGCGATTGGGAACGAAAATCGCACTCACCGAGGCCGGACGCATTTTCGCCGATTACGCGGAGCGAATATTGGAACTGCGGCGTCAAGCCCAGAACTCGATCAACGAATTGGAGCGCGTGCCGCGAGGCGAGCTGGTCATCGCAGCAAATGAGGCGACCTGCATTTATGTCTTGCCGCAGGTCTTCTCCGAATTCAACAAGCGATTTCCGAATGTGCAAGTCCTGGTGGATCGCTCGTATGGAGCGCGGGTCGTAGAAGCCGTGAGCGACAACCAGGCAGATTTCGGCATCACCCAACTTCCGGTAAAGGAAAAGCGCTTGCAGGTGGTCAACATTCATTCCGACGAGATCAATCTGATCGTGCCGCCCGGTCACCCGCTCGCCGGTAAGACGCAGATTTTGCCGGCGGACCTGATCGGGCATGCCTTGCTGATGCCGAAGGCCGGGACCACTCGCAGCCGCCTGGCGGCGTGGCTCGAGCCCGTGGAGGACGAAATCCGAATCTCGATGGAACTCGACTCCACTGAGATGATAAAACGTTTCGTCATGGCCGGACTGGGCGGCGGATTTCTGGCCCGCGTCCAAAGCTGCGAGGAGGTGGCGTCCGGGAAACTTGTCGCCATCCCGCTGGGGCCGGATCCCATGATCCGTCAACTTGGACTAATCTATAGGAAGGACAAGCCGCTTTCCAAGGCTGCGCTAGGGTTCATCGAAGTGACGCTGAGTCATGCGTCCATCGATTCGGGTGTTGGGCCCCTAACCCCGGCCGGCGTGGGCGACCGTTCCGTTGAAGGCTGATCATGCAACGCGTCACTGTCAAGACCTCCACGATATTCATCGCCAAGGGCGGCCGCACGCGAGTGTACCGCTCGGTGAATGATGTTCCGCCCCGGCTGCGGAAGGAATTGGAAGACTCCACGAATAGCTTCAATTCGGCCACGATCCTGATCGCGGATCGGCGCGGGCGCGAGGAGATCTTGCGGGCGCTGAACGGGCTCCCTTCAAGCCTTCGTACGCGGCTGGCCTCTTCGCTCGCCACGAAGCAGACCCCAGGTCTTCCCGCCCGGGATCCCCTGGGCCCGCGAATCGTCTTGTTCCTGCGGCGAAACTGGGCTCAAATCGTTCTGCCCACCGCGGCGGGGTTGTTCATCTGGCTGGCGTTCAATTTCCGCTAGCGAAACTCGAAGGTTCCGAAGATCATTCCCAGGTCGCGTTGCTCGCCCCCGGGATGCAGAACTTTGTTGACCTCAATCGAGATCTCGATTTGGTTCTGACCGGCCAGATCCGCCGGCACTGGAAAATCGAGAACGAAAACGTCCGGTTTGCTCACGGTAGCCGTGCCGATGTCCCGTTCGCCGATGCGGAAATGCAGGACCGGGAGCCCATCGGCGAACAGAGCTTCGGGCGCGAATCCGGTCACGTGCAGCTTTCCGGCGGGCGATCTCGGACCTGAAATCCGGACGGACGCGCTCCGCGGCATCCAACGGAACCCCTTTTCCGCCCGATACCACGTCGGTCCGAGAAGCAAAGCGTAGAGTGGATTTCCGACGTCCACGAAGTCATGCCGGACGGTGACGCTGCCGGCGATCAACATCGCTTCATATTGATCGGTGACGTCGCGGAGACCCTCCGGGGAGAAGCTCAGCGCGCGCATCTGGCCTGCCTGAACCAGACCTAACGCCCGCTCCGGATTGATGACGAAGCGATCCACGACGTCTCTTGCATCACCCGCCAGGTAGATCCGGTCGAGCCTAAGTAATCGAAACGGATCGTCTTTGAAACCGCTGTGATAAAGATCGTCGTCGACGCCCTCGATTACGAAGGCTGATCCCGGATGCAACCGCGCCTGGTCGCTTAACCCAAACACCACCGTGCGCATCTTTTCGGCGCGCTCCCGATACCAACGCGTGCTGGCCGCTATTTCCCGCGCCGACCCGTTCAGGTATAGCGCGGCAAGGACGACCGCAACCACGCGCGCAGCCCGTCCGCTCCGCCAAGCGGTGATAATTCCCCATCCGCCGAGCCATGCCAGTCCGGCCATGGGAATCGCCAGGTAGTATTCGGTTAGATGATTCGGCAGAGGCAGCATCGGAGCGAGCAGCAACAGGAACCATCCAACATAGAAGACGGCGGCGAATTCCCGGCGGAGCAGACGCGAAATGACGAAGACCGCGAGAGCCAGAGTCACACAGGCCGAAAGGAGCAGGCCTCCGACAGGCCAGGCTGCACCAGGATCGACTTTGCTGTAGCTCGTGGCCAAGCCAAGATAGTGAAGAAAAGTGAAGGGCAATTGCCAATCCACTTTCAGAACGTAATAGGGGCTGGTATTCTTCGGGATGAACACGAAATGAATTACAGTAAACACTGCCGCAGGAATGAATAGTGGCAGAACCGCTTGCTGACGCGCGCGGCTCGGCTTGGGTCCGGTGAAGGAATAAAGGAAGGCCAAGACCGGGTACATTACAGTCACTTCCAACGCGCCGAATCCGGCCAGATAGGCAATCCATTCGACGACCACCCATTTCCGTTCCCCGCCTTCGAGCCACCGGAGCCTCGAGTAAAACGCGGTCAGAATAAAGAATGCGCAGGCCACTTCGTTGTACGCGGACGCCCAGGCTAGTGGTGTGATCATCGGGACGCTCATGGTCCACAGCACGGCCGCCAGCATAGCGGCCGCGCGCGAACCGGTGAGACGCGTGCCGATCAGGACAGCGAGGATGAGATCGGCGAACCACGTGCCCATAATCCAGATTCTGAAAGGCAGCGCGTGAAAGCCGAACAACGAGGAGAAAATCAGAAAAAACAACCGCTCACTAATGAACCGTACCGTGCCCTGCGCTGCGGGAGCAAAAAAGACGTGCCACAGGTCACGCGGGTGGGTGACCTCCAGGGGCAGGCCGAGCCAGGCGAAATCGTCGTTCAGAAACCACGTGAAGAATACACGCCAATACAAAACTAGGCACACCGCAGGCGCGAGGCCGAGATAAGCGGCCCGGCGAAGTGTCAAAATCCGCTGGTTCATTTCTTGGTCAAGCCAGCGTAGGATACGATGATCCCCAGCTCGCGACTATCTACTCCACTGGGCGGAAGCGCCTTGTCCGTCTGGAACTCGATGGTCACGAGCTCATCCGACAGCACGTTTGCAGGAATATCGCGGATGTAAGTGAAATCTCCAGATTGAGAATAGGTTTCGGGCGCCAGGTCCAGACCATCATTTACTTTACCGCTCAGGGTGATGGGACCGAGCCGGGCCAGGCTGGCTTCCGGAACCGACACCTTGAGCTCGAGCTTAGCCCCACTCTGCTCAGCGCCGGCAGGCCGGCGCAATGTAATGACGAAGTCTTTCGCCGTCCACCGCCAGGCCCGCGCTTCGATTCCGTAGAATCCCCGCGTGAGCTGCTGGTCGATGTGAGGGTCACCCATGAGCACGACGCTCTGGATTTGTCCCTCGTTCTTTTTCCGCCGCCCGCAACTCGTTGACAGAATCAGCAGTGACAGAAGAACAGCCGCGATCGTCAGTCGCCGCACGGCTCGACCTCGACCAGGCAACTGTAGAACGTGGGTCCACCGCCGATGTCGGTCAGAGAATCCGAGGTAAGGGCGTTGGCGCTGCTGCCGCCAGGGGAGAGCTTGTTCCAACGCACGG
The DNA here is from genome assembly GCA_050015435.1 of Bryobacteraceae bacterium. GTDB lineage: Bacteria > Acidobacteriota > Terriglobia > Bryobacterales > Bryobacteraceae > Palsa-187. The sequence goes on along the minus strand of JBEKBK010000501.1, from coordinate 2,236 downwards.
ACGGCGCTCGCACCACCCCCGGCGGCACGATACTGTCCACCTCGGCCGTAAGAATCAGGCTGCCGCGATCGTTGAACGTGCGAACCGGGCCCCCGTTGCGAATGCCGCGATTCGCGGCGTCGGTCGAGTGGATATGCAGCGCCGCGGTTTGACGGTCCACTCCGGGCCTGTTTCCGAACGTCGAGTTCATGCTGTCGTCGTTCTTGGACGAAACCATCTCCAAAGGATAACGGCGACGCAGCTTGGCATTCCCAAAACGCGACTCGGCAGGCGGCGAGTATTCGAGATCCTCTGCGCCGAATTCGCATTTTCCCGAAGGCGTGCCAAACTGGCCTTGCGCGAACGGCAGAAACGGCGTGCCTACATTGAGACGGACCGAGTGTTCCCTCTCGAGGCGCTCAAGCGTGATTCCTTCCAGAAACGGATGACCGGAAGCGAGAAGTCCGCGAATCATGTCGTCCTCTGATTCCTGGAAGCACGGATCATCGAAACCCATCCGCTCCGCAAGGGCGCGGAAAATATCCACGTTCGAGCGAGCCTCTCCGGGAGGTGTTATGACAGCGCGCGCGAATTGCAGATGGTAGTGCCCATAAGAGAGGTACAGATCCGTATGTTCGAGGAAAGTGGTCGCGGGCAACAGGATGTCTGCATAGTCGGCTGTATCAGTTTGGAATTGTTCGAGCACGGCCGTGAACAGATCCTCGCGGCGGAGCCCGCGCAGCACCAGATTCTGGTTGGGTGCAATCGCGGCCGGGTTGGAATTGTAGTTCACCATCGCCCTTACCGGCGGATCGTCGAACTGAGTCAAGGCCTTGCCCAGTTCGGTCATATTCACCAGGCGAGCTTGGCGCCCGAGTGGCGATCGCATCTGCAACTCCGGCATTTCGACGTTCGCTCGATTCAATTGGAAGGCCTGGGACATCGAGAGCTGCAATCCGCCGCCGACCTCGCGCCACGATCCCGTGAGCGCTGGAAGAGCTGCGATGGCGCGGACCGCGGCTCCGCCGTGCTCGCTACGCTGCACGCCATAATTCGCGCGAATAACGGCCGGACGCAACGTGACGGCGTATTCGCGCGCGAGTTGCAGGATGTCTTCTTTAGCGATGCCGGTGAGTGACGCCACGCGCTCCGGATCGTAGTCGCGCACGCGTTCGCACAAAGCCTCAAATCCGTTGGTGTACTGAGTTACGTAGTCCGCATCCACCCATTTTTCGCCGATGATCACGTGTATCAGCCCGAGCGCCAGCGCCAGGTCGCTTCCGGGATTGATTCGCAGGTGACGATCTGCCAGAGCGGCGGTCCGCGTCAGGATGGGATCGATGACGTAGAGTTTCGCGCCGTTCCGTTTCGCCTCAACGATAAACGGCCACAAGTGCACATTGGTCCCGTGAATGTTTGCGGCCCAAGCCACGATTAACTTCGCATGCCGGAACTGCTCGGGTTCGGTTCCGTACCGGTATCCAAGTGTCGCGGCGAGACCGGCACTGCCGGCGGCCGAGCAAATCGTCCGGTCCAGGCGCGACGCACCCAGGCGATGAAAGAAGCGGCGGTCCATGCCGCTGCCGTTGAGCAGACCCATCGTGCCCGCGTAACTGTACGGGAGGATCGATTCCGAGCCGAACTCCTCGCTAATGGCCCTCAGTTTCGCGGCGATCATATCGAGCGCATCGTCCCAGGAGATTCTCTCGAAGCGTCCCTCGCCTTTGGCGCCCACGCGTTTCTGGGGGTAAAGCAGACGCTGCGGGGAATATTCGCGCTCCAGGTATTTTGCAACCTTTCCGCAGAGGAACCCGCGCGTGACGGGATGGTCCGGATTCCCGCGCAGGCGGGAGGCTTGGCCGTCCTCGACGTTCACCAGCAGGGAGCAAGCATCAGGACAGTCCAGGGCGCAGACGGAGTGCCGAATCTCCATAAGAGAAGCATAGCAATGGGGGAACACGATCGGGCGACATGGTGACGGAATGATGATTTCTCGCTTGAAATTCACCTTTTCTTCGCCTACAATAGCTCTATGGCACTCACCAAGCGTCAGAAGGAGTTCCTGGATTTTCTCTCAGGCTTCCTCGAAAAGCGCGGTTATAGTCCAAGCTACGAAGAGATAGCGGAGGGCCTGAGCCTCGCATCCCTCGCCACCGTCCACAAACACATCCTCGCGCTCGAATCGAAGCATTATGTGAAGCGCGGGTTCAACCAGAGCCGGTCGCTCGAATTGGCTCCGAAATACTACGACGAACAA
>JBEKBK010000500.1:0-6473 GCA_050015435.1 Bryobacteraceae bacterium | reverse complement strand
GCGCTATTTCGCGTCAAGAATGTCCACGATGGCGTAGTTGCCTTCATGACAGGCGTATTCGTAGAGCGGTCCGGGCACGGAGCTAAAAGCCAATTCAATGGACCAGGGCTTCGTCCACGTGGAGGGATCTTCCATGGTGGCCCGATATTCAATGGTCTTGTCGCTCACGCGCGTGAAGCGCTCGGTGACCTTCAGATCCATTGAGGAACCCCGGTAGCGTGTCTGGTCGTTGAAGTTCGTCGTTTCGACCACCAGTGTGTCGCCTTCCCAGTGTCCAATGGAGTCGCCGAGCCACTGGCGGACAGTCGGGGGCTGGTGTTTCGCGTTCATGTGGACAATGCGGGCGTCGTGAACCATTTCCAGCTCGATCAGAATGGAATCGGCGGACTGCACGATCTCGTAGTCGTTGTTGTAGAGGGCGGGCACCAGGGGTACGGCGGGAGTGTTGCCGACGAGACAGCGGGTGTCGTTGGAAAGGCTCTTGTAATCGCCGGGGATAATGCTGCGGCGCCGCGCTCGATCGCGTGCTTCCGGGACGAGCGGAGGAACGTGGCCGTCAGGCGGATCGACAACCATCGAGGTCCGTTTCTGACCGCCGATGCGCGCCAGTTCAGATCCAAGCTCGTAGTAGAGGACGTTGTAGGCGCCGCCTTGGATTGAGACCGGGCGCCCGCCGTCAATGGTCGACCCTTCCTCCCAGCGCTGGTTTTCTCTGGCTTCCCACTTGCGGGCTTCGTCATCGGAGATGGTCGCTTTTCCTCCAAAGACGTCGGGACGCTCGAAGGGTGTGCGAGTGGCGTTGGACCAAATGCCCGTGAGATCGGGATGCCCGTCTGCGGCGCGGGGGATCACGCCTGCTTTGGGAGCTGGCGCTGGAGCAGGGGCGCTCTGCGCCGAAACGGACGCTACAGCCAAAAGGGAAACAACGCTGGATTCGATCAGGCGGCGGAATTTCATGGCCTATCCTCCTCAGCTAGCGATTATATAGCGACGCGACGTACTCTAGCTGACTGTTCCAGCGTCCAGCGGGCGGTTTGGTCGGGTCTTCCATGAGAAGGCCGGGTCGTGTCAAGAGAAAAGTTGAGCAGTGCTTCAGCCCGATCAAAGCCTGCCATTCCTTCCTCTAAGGATTCGTTCGTGCATCGCGACAGCCAAACAGTGGGAAGTGCATGGAGGCCATCCCCCATTCCTTCCTGTTTGAGCATTTCGCATCGCGCCACTCTATGAGCGGCCTGGCCTTGGATCGTCGGATCTCACCACCCCGCTTCCATTCGCACTGTTTTTCGCGCCTCACTTTGAGCTCCGTTCCTGTTGGGTTCCTTTGTGTGAGTCGGTGCTGCCATCTGTAAACCGGCCTTAGGCAGAAAATTAGAGTCGCTTCCTCCTGGGCCAGACCCGACAGCGCAGTCACCGAAGTTCGGTATCGATCCTTGACCTCGTAGGCCATCCGCAAACTTGCTTCTTCTTCGAGCCGCTCCAGACGTCGATAAAGTTTTTCCTTCACTAGCGATTCCGAGACCGCGCCCACCGGCCTCTGGCTCCTGATCTATAGCCTTGCCTTGGCAACGGAGGAAGCACGACTTCGTACCCCCCTGTTGGCGAGCCATCCGTATCAACGTATTCGACATGGATGATCCTGGTTGGGCCATCGGGGATACGCTCCTCTTCCAGCCGTTCCAACCGTCGATAGAGTCGTTCCTTAGTCATGCTTGTGGCTAGCTGCCTCGGCTTGAGCTCTTAGCTGAATTCGGCGGGAGCTAGCATTTATGATAATTTGGGCGATCGATAATGGCCGACCGTTAGCGTCATAGTAGTCTTCTCGCTTCCGTGGTAGTTCGGGCTCAGGCTCCTTTCCCTCGGCGGCAAGGCGGCGGTGCCGGCGTTCCCTGATCACATCAACTATGCTGCGGCCCTGATCATCCAGCCGGGGCGCGAATTGTTTCTCCAGCCGGTGAACCCGCCTGGCCATCGCCCTCATCGCTTGCGGTTCTCGGGAAGAGCCGCTTCTTCGAGCGCCGCAACTCTCGTCTCGATATCCTCCAATTCGACACCCTTAATGGCGTGAGCGATCACAGACTCAGCCGCCCGTAGCCGGACGGCCGCGCGAACGTTCGGATCGGTCATAAGCTTCAGGAGGATTTGTGCCAGCTACGCTAGTATGCTGTTGTAACCGGGCTATGGCTTGACTAACCCCCTTCCCTGCGCGCCCGGAGATAGCGGGCTTGGAATTGCGGCTCCCGCATCCATCGTCGAAGGGTTTTTTTCTCCCACCCCCGCAGCGCGGGCAGCATCTTCGATGCTGGGACGCGTTAGCAGGGCCGCAATCGCCGCTTCCATCTTGCGTCCGAATTTCTCGCCATGTCCGGTCATCTGCGGTCATCTGGGAAATGGGCGTATCACGATGAGTTCCAGCCGCGATTCCATAATCCGCCGGCTTCTGACCGGCAGGGTCTCGCCAATTTCGCATCCAGTCCTTCATCGTGAGTGTTCCAACAACCGCCATGGTTCCGGGCTCGATGAAGTGAACGATGAACTCAGGCCAGTCGACCTTCGCAGGCTGCAAAAACGCTTCTAATCGCGTTAATCGCCTTGAAAGAGAGCGACTCATCATCGAAACTCCGTCGCCAATTGCGGTGGGCTTGCGTCATCGCCGTTCCATCGCCACAGGAGATGTTGTGCAGATTTGCCTTGCTTTTCTGACCGACCAGAGGGATTCATGTCGTGACCGCGGCAATCGCCGCCAAAGGAGAAAGCACCATGACATCGAACACTGAAATCGAAACCGTCACAGCCGCCACCGCCGAGGAGCCGAAAGCCACGAAAAAGGCCCACGGTCGCGCACGTGGCGCGTACGTCGCGCCGAAGAAAGCCAAGGCGCGCAAGAAGGCCACCCCCGCCAAGAAAGCGCCCAAAACGGCCCCGAAAGCCAAGGCCGCCCGTTCGGGGAAGGCTGCCAAGGAAAAGGGCGCCCGCGAGGGCAGCAAGACCCAGACAATCCTCGAAATGCTGAAACGGCCCGGTGGCGTTACGAGCAAGGAGCTGAGCCACCGGCTGGCAGCCTCATTCCGTACGGGGGTTCCTGTCCGGTACCGTCGGGAAGAAGATGGGGCTGACCGTCACCTCCACGAAGGGCGAAGACGGAGAGCGCTGCTACTCCGTCGAAGCTTGATCGCTTCTTTCCGCAACATCGCGCCGCTGGGCTCGCGCCTGGCGGCGTTTCTCGTTCTGGAGGATACGGAGTTCGGCCGACCAATCTGCCAGCGCCAAGCACAGTCCGCGATGTCGGGATTGCCCGCGAGAAGCTCGGCTTCGATCGACGCGATCTCGCGCCGGCAACGCTCGATTCAATTGGCCTCCTTCTGGACGACTCTTCCCATAGTCAAGCTCCCCTTTGATTTCAAATCGCCGACGCATCAACGCCTATGTAGCGGTGTATCCGAAAATGACCTTTCCAGCAAGTCATCATCAGTTCGCCGTCGAGGACGGGGCTCTGCTGTTCAAGCCGCTCCAACTCAGCCTTGGTTAGCCCTCCGCCTGCGCGTACCCGCTGATCGATTTCCATTACCTCCTCATGCGTCACTGCCGGATAGTCGGGGACGCGCTTCCATATGTCCAGTGCTTCCAGGTTGCGCAGCCGTCGATTGAATTGATGCCTTCGACATACTCCGATCTCACGCCTCCGTTCGGACGAACTTTCATCACTCGGACAAATCGACGCCAATGTAGCGTTTCATCGTAAAGCGGCCCTTCCAGCAACCCATCAAGAGTTCGCCATCCACAATGGGGCTGTACTGTTCGAGCCTCTCGATCTCGGGCTTGGTCAGCCGTCCGCCCGCTCGCATTCGCTGTTCGATTTCGATGATTTCGGCATGCGTCAGAGGAGGGTAGTCGATCGTGCGTGCCCAAGCGGTCACGGCTTCCAACTCGCGCAACCGCCGATGAAGGGATGCCTTAAACATATTTTGACCTCACGCCGCTGGCCTCCTACGCTCCTGCGCGACCTCGTCGAACGTGCGGCCGTCGTCGAGCACAGCCTGTTTGTCTGTGTATTCCTGAAACCGCTGGATAATCACGTCGCAGTACCGTGGATCCAATTCCATCACGCGCGCTTTACGGCGGCGCCGTTTGCAGGCGATCAGCGTCGAGCCGGATCCCCCAAACAAGTCCGCAACCAAATCGCCGGCCTTGCTGCTATTCAACAGCGCACGCTCGACCAGCTCCACCGGCTTCATCGTGGGGTGCAGCCGGTTTGCCGCGGGCTTATTCTCCTGCCAAGGTGTCGATTGGGATTTGTCCCCGTACCACGGATCTTTTTCGCTGGCGACATGGCAGTAGAATAGCGGCTCATGCTGGAATTTGTACCGGCCGAAGCCCCATGCGAATGTGTTCTTCGCCCAAATGATCTGGTTGCGTACTTCAAAGCCGGCCGCTTTGAGGGCGTTCTGAAATTCACGTTGCCAGGAAGATGAGTGATATACGAACATCGAAGCACCGGATTTCACGACGGTGCGACACAAGTGGAATGCCGCCGCGAGAAATCTTTTGAACTCGCCGTCGGACATCCGGTCGCCTTTGATTTTCAGTTTGTCTTCGGTATATCCCTCGTAGCCCACGTTAAAGGGGGGATCGGTGAAGACTAAATCCGCGGCGTCATTGCCCATCAACCTGGCGACGTGGTCGCGATCGGTTGCGTCTCCAACGAATAGCTTGTGGTCACCCAGAATCCAGCGGTCGCCGATCTGGGAGACCGGCGTTTCTAGAAGAGCGGGAACGGCGTCTTCGTCCGTCAGTCCGTCGATTGCATCTTGGGCAGCGAGCAGTCGGGCAAGCTCCGCGTCACCGAATCCGACTAAAACATAGCGTCATAACTATTTGCGAATGTCCGCTTGCTGACGCGCGCGGTTCCGTAACAGAACCGCGACCGTGAGGGAGCGGATGCGCAAATACTTCTGACGCCATGTTTAAGTCAATATTGAAGCCCTCTTGCTGCAACGCCGCCAGCTCCTCTCGGAGAAGGGTCTCGTCCCAACCGGCGTTGAGTGCGAGCTGGTTGTACGCGATGATGTACGCGCGCTTCTGCGCTTCGGTCAAAATGATCTAGAACGATAACCGGCACTTCACGGAGTTCGAGCTTTCGCGCGGCAAGCAACCTGCCGTGACCCGCCAGAATGCCGGCCTTCGTGTCCACCAGGATCGGGTTGTTGAACCCGAATTCCTTGATGCTGGCTGCGATCTGCGCGATCTGCTCGTCGGAGTGTGTTCTGGGATTTCGGGCGAACGGAATCAGCTTATCGATCAGCCATAGCTCGATGTGCTTGACCATCGAAAGTAAGTTCATAGTTTCGTCCGCGACTCTTACCGCCAAGTTTTCAAGTCGATTATAGGGGAAGCGTGATTTTTTGCAAAATGCTCTAATAAAGGGAGTTAACTATTGTTCAGCGCCGCCAGTTGTCACTTGCGACGGATGCTTGTCATTGCGATGAGACCAGGTCACGAGTAGACACAGTGAACTTTGTCCCCCAGCCTTCACGCGACATCGAGAACCTGATCATCGTCGATGTAACGGAACTTCCACCAAAGTTCCAGCACGCCTATGAGGCAGCGAAAGCCAAGGCGGATTTGGCACACATAAATCTGACCCAAGCCGATCCAGCGGTTCATGTTATCAGCCGGCTGAAGCTAATCCAGGATGTGGTATTTGCGTATTGCGCACAGGCGCGAGCGGCGGGTCGTGAAGGTAAGTGGACAGTGGCGCAGGTGCGTCGGGCCACAGATGCGGCGTGGCCGGCGATCTGTGACTTCTATTTCGTTCGCGAGCATGGCGTCCATTCGGAAGAAATGAAGTTGCAGTACCGAGCAGCACTCTGGCAGGCGACTGAAAATGATCTGCGCTGGAAGCAACACCTTGCTGAACTCGTCGAGTTGGTTGAAAGAGATTCGAACACTTCAAGGGTTGGGGACGGTGAAGACCAGCCCCATTCAGAAGCCTCCGAGCGAGCGATGGCGCTGTCCGATTTGTTCAACCTCAGCTCCCGCGATACAAAGAATCGAGCAGGCATTCACGGACGCACGAGCTCACCTGAAAGGGGCGCCTGTTCTCCGCACCCAGTTCGGGAGTTCGGTGGTCGAATTACTTCGGTTACGGGACGCGGCTGATGGCTTATCGAGCGGTCGATTGGTACGTTTACAACGGCGTTCGGTCTTTTCTGCGGCGCCGACACAAGCTGCCCTCCCGCGGCCGCACTCTCTACTCGGATGCATTTGTATTCGGGACGTTGGGTGTGCTGCGCTTGCGGGATGTGCACATTGGGCCCCTTCCGTGAGCTTGCGGTGAAATCTGTCGGAAAGCCGGATGCGTTATGTGGCCTCCAGAATTATGTGGCGCCCAGCCTGCAAGCCCCCGTTGAATCACTGAGGCGGTGAATCTGGACGCCACATAACTGAATCCCGAATACTGGTCGGACCTCCCTCGT
>JBEKBK010000499.1:0-6279 GCA_050015435.1 Bryobacteraceae bacterium | reverse complement strand
CTGACCATCGCCGCCGTTTTGATGATTCTGGCCGCGGTGGTGATCGTGCGCGGGAACGCGCCACGCTGGCAAGATCTGGCCGTGGGCAAACTCGATGGTCTGCCGCTATCGGTCATCGGAGTCATCTGTCTGTCGATGGTGGGGCTGGAATTGGGCCCCGTGATGGGTGACGAGATTCGCCATCCTCGCAGGACCATCCCTCGCGGCGTGCTGCTCGGTGGCGTCCTGTGCGCCGTAGCCTATATTGGTTCGACGTTCTCGCTGACCGTGGCGGTGCCCAAATCTGAAATGGCGGTAGTCGAAGGCATGCTCCAGGCTATCGAAAAGATGAGCGCCGGGCTGGGACTAAGCTGGATTCTTCTTCCGCTGGCGATCCTGATGGCGGCGTCGATTGTCGGATCGACTTCAGCCTGGGTCAGTGGCTCGGCGCGCATCCTGTTTGTGTGCGGGCTTGACCGGTACTTGCCCAGATCTCTCGCCAGAGTTCATCCGCGTTATGGCTCGCCGGACATCGCTCTGATCATGTTCGGCGTTCTGGCGTCGGCGATTATCTCCATGAGCTTCATCGGCGCTTCGGTGAAGGAGGCCTATCTGACCTTGCTCGATCTGGCGGTCGCGCTGCAGATGATCTCCTATCTCTACCTGTTTGCCTCTCTGATTCGGGGCGTCTTTTCGAAGCGCCGTCCGGTCTATTTTCGGACTGGTGTTTTACGCGTGACCTCGGTGGCGGGTCTGGCGATGACTGTGCTCGGCCTGACCATGGCCTTCGTGCCCTCGCGCCAGATCGCGTCGGTGTTTTCGTTCGAGTTGAAGATGCTCTTAACGCTCGGGTTTTTTCTTCTGCTGGCGAGCGCATTATTTTTTTATTATTCTCACTTGAAGCCCAGAGTGAGTCCGGTGGAGGCCTGATGATCGCGTCGATCAACCCCTTTAACGGAGTCGTCCTCAAGACGTTCGAGCCGCACAGCGCGGCCGAAATCGAGCGCCGTCTCGAGCTTTCAGATAAGATGTTTCACTGCCACCGAAGAACGGCTTTTGCGGACCGTTCAGCCAAACTAATCCGCGCCGCCGAAATCCTCGAAGCCGAGAAGCGAAAGTTCGCCTCGATCATGACGGCGGAGATGGGCAAGACTATCGTTGCCGCCGAAGCCGAGGCCGCGAAGTGCGCCTCGGTCTGCCGTTATTACGCCGAGCACGCCGAGGGCGCATTGGCCGATGAATCGATTCAGATCGAAGGTTCGCGCACCCTTATTAAGTTTCAGCCGCTCGGACCCGTGCTGGCGATCATGCCGTGGAATTTTCCCTTTTGGCAGGTCTTCCGGTTCGCCGCGCCCGCTTTAATGGCGGGCAATACGGGATTGCTCAAGCACGCCTCGAACGTTCCCCAGTGCGCGCTGGCCATCGAGGAGATTTTCCTGCGCGCCGGATTTCCGGAAGGAACTTTTCAGACGCTCCTGGTTGAAGCCAGCAGGGTAGAAGAGTTGATCCGAGACGGCAGGATCGTCGCCGTTACTCTAACGGGCAGTGAACCAGCAGGACGTGCGGTCGCAAGCCAGGCCGGCGGCGAGATCAAGAAGACTGTTCTCGAACTGGGCGGTAGCGATCCCTTCATCATCATGCCCAGCGCAAACTTTAGGGATGCAGTGGAGACGGCCGTGAAGGCGCGCGTGATCAATAACGGCCAATCCTGCATTGCAGCGAAACGCTTCATCATCGCCGACTCCATCTATGGCGCCTTCGAAGAAGAATTCGTCGCGAAGATGCGAGCGCTCAAGATTGGCGATCCCTTGCAGGACGGGACCGACGTAGGGCCGCTGGCGACGGAAAAGATTCTCACTGATCTGGAGGATCAGGTGCAACGGGCTGTCGCAGCGGGAGCAAAGATCCTGACCGGCGGACGCAGATTCGGTGGACAGTGTTGCACCTATGAGCCGACTGTGCTCGTAAATGTGCCACGCGACGCCGCGGTATTTAAGGAAGAGTTCTTCGGTCCGGTCGCGATGCTGTTTCGGGTGAAGGATGCGGCAGAGGCAATAGAGCTGGCAAACGATTCTCCTTTTGGATTAGGCGCGAGCGTATGGACCCAGGACCCCGCCGAGCAGAACCAATTCGCCGATGGAATCGAGTCGGGTCAAGTTTTCGTGAATGCCATGGTCGCCTCAGACCCGCGCGTGCCCTTCGGCGGAATCAAGCGATCCGGCTATGGACGCGAATTGGGAGTGCTGGGCATTCGAGAGTTCGTGAACATAAAGAGTGTGGTGATCAAATGAAGCGCTACCAGATGTATATCGATGGCGAGTTCGTGGAGAGCAAGGCGCAGAACTGGTTTCCGGTCTATGACCCCTCCACTGAAGAGGTGATTGCGGAAGTGCCGGACGGCGGGGCCGCCGATGTGGATCGGGCGGTGAAGGCCGCACGGGCCGCTTTCGATTCCGGACCATGGGCACAGACCACGGCACAAGATCGAGGCAGAATGCTTTTTCGTCTGGCCGCCAAGATCCGGGAGGAAGCGGCGGCGCTGGCGGAACTCGAGTCCCGCAACAGCGGCAAGCCTATCGTCGAAGCTGAATATGACGTTGCCGATACGGCCACTTGCTACGAATATTACGGCGGTCTGGCGACCAAGGTCCTGGGCTTCGTGAATCCGGTTCCCGACAATGCCCTCAGCCTTACATTGAAAGAGCCGCTTGGCGTGGCCGGCCAAATCATTCCGTGGAATTACCCTCTCGCGATGGCTGCCTGGAAACTCGCCCCGGCGCTGGCTGCGGGTTGCACCTGTGTGCTGAAGCCGGCCGAACAGACTCCCTTAACCATTCTCGAAGTCGCGCGATGGTTCGGCGAGATTGGCTTTCCACCGGGCGTCATCAATATCGTTACGGGCTTCGGAGAAACCGGCGCAGCGATCGTTGCGCATCCCGGTGTCGACAAGATCGCGTTTACCGGTAGCGGAGAAGTGGGCAAGATCATTCTCCGTTCAGCCGCCGATCAGATCAAGCGCGTGACCATGGAACTGGGCGGAAAATCCCCGAACATCTTTTTCGCCGACGCGGATTTTGAAGCCGCGATTGATGGCGCATTGTTCGGTGTGTTCATTAACCAGGGTGAGGTGTGTTCCTCAGGCAGCCGGATTCTGGTCGAGCGGAAAATTTACTCGAAGTTCGTCGACGCCATGGCCGAGAAAGCGAAAACAATCAAGGTCGGGCCGCCTCTCGATCGCACTACCAAGATGGGCTCCCTGGTTAGCAAGGAGCAGTATGAGCGGGTGCGGTCTTATCAGGAAGTGGGCAAGCGGGAAGCCCGTCTCGTTTCGGGCGGCGGGCGGCCCAAGGCCTTCGAAAAAGGGTTCTACGTCGAGCCGACGATCTTCGCCGACGTTGATAACAGTGCGCGGATCGCACGGGAAGAAATTTTCGGTCCGGTCGCGTCCGTCATTCCCTTTAACGACGAAGCCGACGCGATTCGCATCGCAAATGACAGTCCGTTTGGCCTCGCCGCCGCAGTCTGGTCGCGCGATATTTTCCGTGCGCTACGCACGGTGAAGGCGCTACGCGCAGGGATTGTCTGGGTGAACCATATGCAACCGACGTATGTCGAAGCTCCGTGGGGAGGCTACAAGCAATCCGGGTTTGGGCGCGAACTGGGACCCTGGGGAATCGACGAATACCTCGAGGTCAAGCAGGTGCACATCAACCTGAGTGAACAACCGATCGGGTGGTACTGATGAGTAACTTTACCGATCGTGAATTGGGAATGGACCGGCCGATTACGCGCCGGGACTTTCTCAATGGCATGGCCGTGAGCGTGGGTGCTTTGGGCGCGGCAAGTTCCGCACTCGGACAATCTACTCAAGTGCGTGGCAACTATCCGCCCATTCGGACCGGTATGCGCGGGAGCCATGCAGGGTCGTTTGAAGCGGTGCATGCCTTAAAGGATGGAACGTTCTGGAAGAGCGCCGGTGCCCCGATCGACACCGGCGAAGTTTACGACTTCGTCGTGGTCGGCGCCGGTATCAGTGGGCTTTCGGCCGCGTACTTCCTTCGCGCTCGCGTCGGCGATGCGGCTCGCATTCTGATCCTCGAAAATCATGACGACTTCGGCGGCCACGCCAAGCGAAACGAATTTCACATGGGCGGCCGGATGCAACTTGCCAATGGCGGGACGGTAAGCATTGACAGTCCCACGCCCTATAGCACCGAAGCGGATGGCTTGTTGAAAGCCTTGGGAATCGATCCGCTGGACCTTGCTGCAAAACATCCGCCCACGAATGTGATGGCTTCTTTGAAACTGCGCCCGTCGTTCTTTTTCGACAAAGAGACGTTCGGCGAGGACCGCTTAGTAGTGGGGACCCCGGGCGGAGGTCGCGGAGGCCGGGGCGGTGCGGGCGCGAATGCGATTTCCTGGAAAGACTTCCTGGCTAAGACGCCGCTCACCGAACAGGTGCAGCGGGACATCGCCCGCATTCAGGAAGAGAAGGTCGATTACATGCCGGGTCTTTCCTCCGACGAGAAGAAAGATCGCTTGTCGAAGATGAGCTACAAAGATTTTCTCTTGACCGTCGCCAAGGTCGATCCCGGTGTGATTCCGTTTTATCAAACCCGCACGCAAGGGGAGTGGGGCGTCGGAATCGATGCGGAGCCGGCGCTCGATTGTTGGGGCCAACACATGCCCGGTTTTCAGGGCATGGGTCTCGAACCCGGAGCCACTCCGAATATGAGCTATACGGCCGCCGGGTACGCCGTCGGAGCCTCTTATCAATTTCATTTCCCCGATGGCAACGCTTCCATTGCTCGCTTGCTGGTGCGCAGTCTCATTCCGCAAGCCGTTCCTGGCAGCACTGTCGAGGACATCGTTACCGCGAAAGTCGATTATGCGCGCCTCGATAAAGCCGAAACGCCGGTGCGTCTGCGGCTGAATAGCCCGGTAGTTCGCGCACGTCACTTGGGTGAAGACCCTTCTTCCGCAAGCGAAGTGGAAGTTACCTATATACAGGGCAAGAAGATTTTCAGCGTGCGAGCCAAAGGGTGCGTCATGGCGTGCTGGAACATGGTGGTGCCGTTCCTCTGCCCGGAACTTCCGGACAAGCAGAAGGAAGCGATGCATTATCTGGTCAAGGTGCCGCTGGTTTACACCCGGGTCGGAATCCGGAACTGGACCTCTTTCCAAAAGCTCGGCATGTCGGGAGCCAATTCGCCGGGCATGTATCATACTGGCGTCAATCTGAGCCCTGGTGCGGATTTTGGCGCGTACAAAGGTTCTAAGTCTCCGCAGGAGCCGGTTTTGCTTACGATGACTCGAACTCCCTGCAAGCCCGGCCTGCCTGTTCGCGAACAGCATAAGGCTGGACGAACGGAGTTGCTCGGAACTTCATTTGAGACTTGCGAGCGGAAAATTCGCGATCAACTCGTTCGTATTTTGGCTCAAGGCGGATTCGACCCGGCCAAGGATATCGAAGCGATCACGGTAAACCGCTGGCCGCATGGATACGGATACGAATACAACCCGCTATTCGATCCTAAATGGCCGCCAGGCGAAGCTCCGCACGAGATCGGCCGGCAACGTTTCGGACGAATCACCATCGCGAACTCTGATTCGGGAGCAACAGCGTATACCGATGTTGCGATTGATCAGGCCTATCGAGCCGTCAGCGAATTATTGAGCACGTGAGGATCTCATTATGAAAAACGACCGTGAACTTGGCATGGATCGTCGGATTACGCGGCGCGATTTCCTGGACGGCGTGGCCATCGGGATCGGCGCGATCGGCGGCGCCACACTGCTTCCAAGTCCTGCGACCGCGGCGCCGCAAGACACTCCCGGATACTATCCTCCCGCCCTCACCGGAATGCGCGGAAGCCACGACGGATCCTACGACTTTGCCCATGCCCTGCGCGACGGCAATTTCTGGAAGACCGCCGGCAAGCCGGTCAACACGCGCGAAACCTATGACCTGATAGTGGTGGGCGGCGGCATCAGCGGCCTGTCGGCAGCGTACTTTTATCGCGCTCGAAATCCACAAGCCCGGATTTTGATCCTGGACAATCATGATGATTTCGGTGGCCACGCCAAGCGCAATGAATTTCGTCCCGGTGGGCGGCTGCTGATCACCAACGGCGGAACTCTCAGCATCGAATCGCCGTTCGCTTACAGCAAGGAAGCGCACGGATTGATGGATGAATTGGGCATCGACCCGCCCAAGCTGGCCGCCAACGCCGGAAAATTGGCGGACCGCGAGGTCTTTCAAGGACTCCAACCCGCGGTGTTCTTCAACAAGGAGACCTT
>JBEKBK010000498.1:0-6311 GCA_050015435.1 Bryobacteraceae bacterium | reverse complement strand
GGGCCTCTTCCATTAAGGATGTTTATGGACGTGTAGCCGACATCCTGGCGCTATCCAGACATCACATTTATAATGACTTACTTACAAGGGAGTCTCCCCATTTGCGGCGTGTGACGCTATTTACTCGCTGGCTGGGCGCACCGCGCAGTTTCGTCGAAGAAGTTCAGCAGGAAGACGACGTGGTTTTGCGCCTCCTCAAAAGCATTGAGTTACTAGGCTAAGTGACAAAAGGGAGATTTCAAAACGGAATGGTTCTGCGAAGCATCGGATCAATGGTCCAACTGGCCTTCGGCGTTATTTCTTCAAGCCAGCCTGCCAGTTCAGCACCACATTGTACGTCTGCGGTCCACTCTTGGTCGCCAGCCTGAGAAAACGCTTCCCGTCCGCGGTGGAATCCCATGCGACCGCGCTCACTGCATTTCCAAAGTTCAAAGGTCCAAGGGGCTGGGGATTCCCGGCCCGAAACGCCGGATTGGTGGCAACTTCGACAGCCAGCAGCCCTCCACCGCGCGAACGATAATAAAGCTCCCGGCCGTCACCGCGCCAGCGCGGGTCCACCCCATATCCATTCGAGATTGGCCACTTGCCCCCCATCTCCACGGCAGTCCCGGCAGAGTTCATAGAAAATGAGCGTACGTAGACCTTATCCTGGCCGGACTCACTTGAGACGTAGGCCACCCAATGGCCGTCGGGAGAAAAGTGAGCATTACGCTCGTCGAACTCCGTGGTCAGGAACGGGACGGGCTTCCTGTCACCAATCAGCGGGAGCACCCAAATATCCCGCTTCGTTTTCGGGTGAACCACCGTATACAGCAGGAAACGTCCGTCGCGCGACCAACTCGTGGCATACTTGTCCTCGCTGGACTTGAGCAGAAGCTCCTCATCTTTCACGCCGTTCGCCGGCTTTTGATACAGGTTGAACACGCCGTCCTGGTTGGAGCTGAAGATCATGCGGTTTCCGTCCGGCGACCAGACCGGATTGTTGTCTTTAAGCGAACCAAACGTAAATCTCGTGCTCGCGCCGCCTCGAGAGAGATCCAGCAACCAGATGTTGAATGCGGCAAACCCTCTATTCTTCGTCACGGCCAGCCGCGTGCCATCAGGCGAGAGCGCCACTAGGTATACATAATCGGTGTCCGCGGCGGTTCCTGTGACCTTGCCCTCCCGGTCGTACCACGTGAGCTGCGATGCCGCGCTCCCCGTGAACGCCAGGACGTCATTGGCCGAAGCTGAAAAGGCTCCCACACCGCCGAAACCGCCGTCATTATCCCCAACCCGCTCGGCTACGGCTGTCGCCTGCGCCTTCAACTCTAACCGGCGGTTATCGAAAGGCTGGGCCATCAGCGTGCCTTCGCGCATAAAGAGCAGGTAGCCGATGTTCGGGTCGACCGATGGCGCATACTCCGCCTGCCAATTGCTAGCCACCAAGGGCTTGGAACTCTGTTGTTCTGGTTTCGCGTCCACGGAGCCGAGATAGATGGCGCTTTTCGCCTCGTCAGCCGAGGCGCGAATGTACATGAAATGCCGCCCATCCGGCAAGAAGGAGGCACCGTAATGGGCTGTTTCCCGGCGTGCAGGATCCAGCGCAGTGATTCGAACCGGAACACCGCCGGAGGCAGGCACACGGAAGAAGCCGCTACCGTCGGAGAAAACGATCACGTCGTCTGGGCTCCAGGCACCAGTGCCGGGAAGGTCCGCCACGGTCTCTGCGGGACCCCCAGTCACCTCGATCCTCTTGATCTTTCCTTCGGATTGATAGCCGATGAAGCGACTGTCGGGGGACCAGAAGGGTACAGTACCATCGGACGCCGTTAAGTCGCGCGATTCTCCCGACTCCAGGGAATGAACCCACAGCCGGTCCGCCGTGTTGAAGGCCAGCTTGCGGCCATCGGGCGACAGGCTAAGGAGCCGGCTGGCATTTTCCGGAGCCTGGATCTGAAAGCGCACGGGCACGACGGGAGTGGGCTGCCTTTCACGAAAGTGCAATAACGCGACCGTTGCCAAGCCAACAGTCGCCACACCCGCCGCGATCCAGCCCCACTTGCCGCGGCCGTTGACAGGACGTGTCGATGTGGACGGTCTAGCCGCCCAGTCCAACTCCGCCCCGATGTCCCGCGCCGATTGCCAGCGTTGGTCGGGGTCCAGACCCAGGCAGCGCTCGATCACATGCGCCAGTCCATCCGGCAGGTTGTCCAACGTTCGCTTACCGCTGGCCATCTCTTGAAGGATGAGACCGAGAGCATAGATGTCTGTTCTGGCGTCGCACTCTTTGCCCTCGCGTTGCTCTGGGGCCATATAAGCCGGTGTACCCATCACCATGCGAGATGCCGTGAGCGTTTCGTCCTCCGGGGATTTCGCCAGCCCGAAATCTAGCACCTTCACGCCGGCTTTCGTCAGCATCACGTTTCCCGGCTTCAGGTCCCGATGCACGATCCCCTTGGCGTGAGCGGCTGACAGAGCATCGGCAATCTGCGCTCCGTATCGAATCGTTTCTTGAATGGACAGCTTGCCGCGCTTCAGACGCTCCGCGAGAGTTTCGCCATCGCACAACTCCATCACCAGATAATTGGGACCGACATCATACAGCGTGCAAATATGCGGATGATTCAACGAAGAGATCGCCTTGGCTTCGCGGTCGAACCGGGCGCTGAACTGTTCGCGTGAAGTCTTCACAGCGACCGACCGTCCCAGTCGTGTGTCTACTCCGCGGAACACCTCACCCATGCCACCTTCGCCCAGCGGTCCCTCGATCCTGTAAGGTCCCAGTTGGGTTCCTGGCGCGATCGGCGTCGCACCGCCCACCGGCGAAGCCAACCCGGCCCACGCCGGCTTGTCCAAAGCAACTGTCTTCGATGAATCCTGCGCCAGCAGCGACTCCACTTCAGCGCGTAGCTCGGCGTCTCCGGCACATGCCTCGGCGAGAAACACTCCGCGCTCGCCCGGCTCATGTTCCAGAGCCGCGTGGTAGAGAGCCTTGATCTGATGCCATCGTTCAGGCGTCATGCTGGTGTTGTGGACCAGTTTATAACTACTTCTCCCAGATCGTTGTGGCTGGCGCCCGGCTGGATGCCATTTCCATTCCGGAAGAGGAATTGCGCGCAGCGAGCCCGCGATGAATCAGGTGCACATCTTCAGCTGCGAAGGACAGCGGGTGTGTCTTCATCATTCTGTGGTCGTCCGCACTCCAGTGTTCCTTCATGATCCCGCTCTCGGAATGGCGGCTGACTCCCTCCAGGATGTGAGTGATTTCGTGGACCATCACATGGGCCAGCAATTCGATGGGGGTGAGTTCGCATTCCATTCGATCCCAAAAGACGACGATGTGGACCCCTTCGTAAGGTTGGGCATAGGCCAGAGCACCGGGTTTCTCCGTCTTCGGAGTGTTCCGCGCCAGCCTGATCGCGAGGGCCTGAGTGGACGAAGAAGCGTCGGGTTCGCCATTGCGCCAGTCGATTTTCACACCGATGGAGGCAAACATGGATGATGCTAGGTCTTCGGCCTGGTTTTTCGCGTTCGGGCGAACGTTCGCATTGTTCTGAACATACACGATCACCGGTTGTCTCTTGGTTTGGCCGGCCTGAACTGTCATTGCCGCCGCCACCGTCATCGCCATAATCGCCGTGAGCCTCATCTTTCTTGGCCTCCGACTGGGTAGGCAGGATCTGGCGGTGAAAAGGGCCAACGAGGCGAGAATTTTCTTTGAGAGGTTGCGCGGTATAATTCCTGGGACGCAGGCCCAATGTCATCAACAACTTCCGTGAAAGTCACCCAGCTTCTTAAAGCCTGGGGCGCGGGTGACGCTGGGGCGCTGGATAAGCTCGTCCCGGCGGTTCATGATGAACTCCGCCGGATGGCTCGAAATTACATGCGCCGGGAACGCCAGGGACACACCCTGCAGGCAACTGCGTTGGTCAACGAAGCCTACCTGCGCCTGGTGGATATAGCAGAGATGAACTGGCAGGATCGGGCGCACTTCTTTGCAGTCTCAGCGCAAATGATGAGGCGGATCCTGGTGAACGCGGCTCACGCGCGTCACGCGGAGAAACGTGGAGGCGCAGTACCGCGAGTCAATCTGGACGATGTTCCGATGATGTCCGACGGCAAGGCGGGCGAATTAGTGGCACTCGATGATGCGCTCCAGGAGCTGGCAAAATTCGATCCGCGACAGGCGCAGGTTATCGAGCTACGATACTTCGGCGGCCTCAGTGTAGAAGAGACAGCGGAGGTTTTGAAGATCTCCCCTCGGAGCGTGAAGAGGGATTGGAAGCTAGCGAAAGCGTGGCTCATGCGTGAACTGGCGCGATGATGAAGCATTGCAGCGAGTTCTGCCATAGCGTGCAGTATGAGTAATCAATAAGTCTATTGCGGCGGTTCAGGGAATGGGTCCAAGTCCTGAGTCACGGGCTAACCGTCACGTACTTTTTCAAATTCGCGTCGTGGCCTAGACGTGATGAGCCGCGAAAAGTAGAGCTGACCATCCGGATGCCATCCCACCTACCCACTCCAGGACGCTGGTCGCGAAACGCAAAAGGGCCACGTCCGCGCAACCCCATGGCGGCGCCTACGAGGAATCGATTGATCGCGGAGAGCCAGTCTCAATGCCGTTCGACTAAACTTGGTTGAGATGTCTGCTCTTCCGGAACGGATCGGCCCGTACACAATCACCGGGAAACTGGGAGAAGGAGGAATGGGCATTGTTTACAGTGCCAACGACACCCGGCTGAACCGGCCAGTTGCACTCAAAATGATCCTCGATTCGAACGATGACGAGGACAGCCGGAAGCGTTTTCTGCGCGAAGCGCAGGCGGCCGCGCGAGTCACCCACCCCAATATCTGCCGCCTATACGATATCGGCGAAGTTGACGGCCGGCCCTACTTGGTGATGGAACTGCTCGAAGGGGAGTCGGTATCCGAGCGCTTGAAACGTGGTCCGATGCCCCTGGTCGAAGCGCTTCAGGTTATGCTGAGCATTTTATCGGCACTGGCAGCGCTGCATAAGTCGTCAATCGTTCACCGGGATCTGAAGCCGTCGAACGTGTTTCTTTCGACACATGGCGTAAAGGTGCTGGATTTTGGGCTCGCCAAGCCGGTTTCTCCTGTCCCCGACGACGGGCGGACGCAGACCGAGCTGACCGGGCATGGAGTGGTCGCAGGGACGCCCCGATACTCGTCGCCGGAGCAACTAACCGGAAAGCCGGTGGACGCACGATCAGATCTGTTCGCGGCAGCCGCGATTCTATTCGAGACGTTAGCAGGTAAGCCGGCGTTCGCTGGTAACTCGGCGATGGAAATCTTTCACTCCGTGCTGTATGAATCGCCACCAGCGCTCAGCGGATCGCAAGCCATTTCGGCGGTCGATCGCATCGCGCGGCGCGCGATGGACAAGAACCCGGCGAATCGAAGCCCGGCGCCGCCATCTTGCAGCCTCGGGAAAGAAACCCGAACAACCACAACGATGGAATCGGGAAGACTATCTGGACGCTAACGGCCGGCCACTGTCGCTCGCCGAAATCATGCGGAAAGCCCGCGCCCGCAAACGTCAGCAAGATCTCGAACGAGCGAGGTCACAAGAAACCTTTGTCGCTGTCGCTGCAGGATTGAGCCAATAGGTGGTGGTGCGACGCAGAGCCACATTCGGGCGGCGGAAGGAAGAGGCGATCACGGCCTGTCGACTTGCGGCGCTGGAAGAAGCGGCTCCTCCTTAGGATGGCAAGCGATGAACGCGATCGCTAGGCGGGTTCAGCGGCTGGAGAAACAATTTGCGCCTCGACTAGATGATCAGGGGCGCAGTGTAGCTGATATGATCCGGGAGCGCCGGCTCCGCCGTCTTGCTGCCGAGGGGAAGGAACCTGAGCCCGAACTACCATGGAGGCGCGAAGACCACTTTGATGCCAACGGTCGGCCACTGTCGGTCGGCGAGATCATTCGGAACCGGCGTTCGCTCCGACTTCAGCTAAGAGCTCAAGCCGAGGCAGCTGGCCACAAGCATGACTAAGGAACGACTCTATCGACGGTTGGAACGGCTCGAAGAAGAGCGCTTTCCTGACGGTCCTACTCGGATAATCGAGGTCTGCTACGTGAACACGGATGGCTCACCGGCCGGGGGATACCAGGTCGTGATTCCTCCGTTGCCAAGGCGGGCCCCTAGACCAGGAGCCAGAGGGCCGTGGGCGTGGTCTCAGAGTCGTGGACGATAATGAAAAGCATTCTATCGGGAGTGCTCCGGCGGGAGAACGGTGTGGTGCAAGGGGATGGTCGGGCCGGAGTACTTCCGATAGAATTCATTGAACGGAGCCGGAACAAGTCTCTGG
>JBEKBK010000497.1:0-6313 GCA_050015435.1 Bryobacteraceae bacterium | reverse complement strand
GGCCACGCCAGAATCGCCGTCCATTCCTTGTGCGTCAACTGCCGAGTGTACCCAAAAACGCCATCTCACTGAATCATCGATATTTGAATGTTTTCACGAATTCCTGCGGAGAGCCGGAAAAAGTAGCCCGACAGATCTTACCGGTCACTCTGTTTCCACTTTGATCAGCGAGGCAAACCAGAAGATATTTAAGGCGAGATACAAAACCGTCGATTGTGCGTGGGCAATCACGGGAGTCGTTTACAACGCTGACAAGACCTTCGACTTAGTGAATGAAACCGCGAAGGCTATTGATACCTTTGCTTCTGCCAAGTTCACTCCAGTTGAGGGTTGTATGTATGACGCTGCCAAAAGAATCAACGATTCAATCAAGAACGCTCACGTAGATGGTCGGCTTGATAATTATCCAAGCAACCCGGACAGTTCCGACAAAAACACGATAGCCCGTGTTTTCTTGGTTGGATATTTTCGGAAGCATCGGCCATCGCTGATTGTCATGAGATTTTTCCATGATGCTCAGGTGCTCAGTGAACCTTTCGTAACAAACGAGACTCCGCCCGAGAATGATCAATACGTGGGTTCCTACGAGATCGCGAGAAGGTACTGTCAGGGCACTGCCGATGCGGTATTCGGGAAATACTTCCGACCTTCAGGGGTTTCCCTTGCGGAAGGCCTCGCACATGCAACCGGTTTTATTCAAGCCTGCAAGGACCCTTTGGGTGTGGAGGTCGATCCGAACTGCAAAAACATCGGCGGCCACATCCACGCAGCAGCCGTGACACCATCTGGGTTCACGTGGCTTATAGAGCCGAGGACTACATAAATCTGGTCGGTCCGCCAATGCTTTTTCAACCCCCCCCCCGGTAACCTGGTTTTGCTGGAACTCATCTCAAATATCCGGAACGGTTGCCCACGTGGCTGTGGCTTGGTCTTGAACGAGCGTTCGTGATTTTGCTTGGAACGCCGCGTTGGCTGCGAGCCTGAACGCCAACGTAGCGGACCGTAGCAGCGAGGTAGCCGAGCGCGGGAAGTGATGATAAGGTGCCGACTATGAAGCACTCCCTTTACGGCCCAGATGCCGCGCCAAACACCCACCCTGGCGTGGTCCCAAGGTGGCTCCCGTCGTCACCTTAGGTCACCACCGGAGAACAGATCTAGCTCCATGGAAGAAAAGCTGGGCCTCGTCTTCCACGACTGGTGCGAAACACGAGAAGGGGCTCGCACCGCCAACGACACCGGTGGAGTAAAATGTCTTTAGCCGCCTAGCCCGGCCAGGCGACAAGCGGGAATCCCTGATCCGCTGGCGGCTGCTTCAATTCAGGGGCGCAGCAGGGAGTAACCCCTGACCATTCGCCTTCCAGTCTGGTGAATCCGTGAACCCAGAAGACCATCTTCCACCTGATCCAGCATCAGTCGAAGAAGATTGCGAAGCGATCTGGCGTGAACTCGAGCAGACAATCATTCAGTCACAGCAGATGTTATCCCATGAGCAGGCCCTCATCGAGTCACGGATAATCGCCGCCCATGAGCACACCTCGGATGAAATCCTTCGTGCTGAGCAGGAAGCGGCGGATGCGATGCGCGAGCAATTGCGAGTGTTATCGACGCTCCGGCCCCAACTGCCGCCGGTCATGCTAACCCCCGACGGCCGTGTCGATTTCACGTATATTTTCGGTCGCCTGGTTACGGGTGGCGCTTGCTCGCTCGACGCCGTTGACAACATGCCGTTTCCGCGCGCTGTCCAGCTTTTTGAGTACTGGGAGACGCATCCGCCAGTACACGAAACGCTCGTCAGAATCAGCGAACACCTCAGCACTATTTTAGGAAGGGGCGCGGACGAGAAAGGCGTCTCTGGGGCCGTTCGAAAGTCTGTGAAACGTAAGCAGCCTTTTCGCGATGACCCGATGTTGCCACAGAAACTGCTCATCCGTCAGTTGATGGACGAGGGGCTCTCGCACCGGCAGATCTGTCGAAGGCTCGCGGATTCGCCCCGACCGCCTCACGCGGCCTGGCGAGACTTGCCCTGGCCAGAAGCCTTTAAGCGGCATCCTAATTCCGTAAGGGCCTGGATTTCGAAGGCGCTCGTTTAATTACCTCCCGTCCGGATTTACCTTCTCTTTACCTTTTCAATAGTTTTTTTCAGCACGCAACACTCTCATTCTACGGGGACTGCCCAAAGGTTCCCGGCCTCGACGGATGGGCGGTTACAGGTAAACCGGTTAACGTCGTTTGCAGATGACGAGTTGGAAGCTCCAGCGATTAATCGCGGGCCTCAGTCGGGCTGAGGTCGCCCAGGGCACCGGAATCACCGTTGCACAGTTGGCCTCCATTGAGAACGGGGTTCGAAAGCCTAGCGCAGATGAGGCCGACAAACTCGTAGCCATTCTTACCAGTCCCTATTCCCTTCATGGGTCGCAAGCAAAAGATAGTAGTGAGCGGGCCAGGTGAATGGCGATACCGCGAACCAATTCGGAGGAGCGCCAAAAACCGAACGGCGGATTGCGCCCGGAGCCAAAGCTCGAAATTTCAGCAGGGACATTTTCTGAGGAGGCGCTGTTGCATTTTGCGGAAAACTGCATTGTACCCGCGCTGGTTGAGCAGTTTCTTCGGGCCAGGTTCAACTTGCCAGGGTCTATACGACGCGAGCATAATGTGGACCAACTATGAGATGCGCAATTTACGTCCGATACTCCTCTGACCTTCAACGCGAATCGTCTGCGGAGGACCAAATCCGGAAATGCCGCGCCTTCGCCGATCTGAAGAGCTGGGCCGTTTTGGACGAATACGTACGGAGCGATCAGGAAATATCTGGTGCCGGGCTTGCCGGCCGGTCGGCCCTCGAGTCTCTCCTGGCGGATGCCAAGCGCCGCGCGAGACCCTTCGACCGCATCCTCATCGACGACACGTCGAGGCTAGCTCGCAACCTGGCGGACGCGCTTAAGATGGTCGAAACGCTTAAGTTTTACGGCGTAGGCGTAACATTCGTGAGTCAGGGGATCGACACTCTGGACCCGACGGCCAGGCAGTTGGGTAACGCATCAACGGGATGATGGATGAACAATACCTGGTCGGCCTGGCGGACAAGGTTCACCCGGGGTCAGGAAGGCCGAGTCCTAAAAGGACTGAATCCGGGCGGCAAGTTGTACGGCTACACAAATGTCCCGATTCTGAACCCAAGTCGGCCCGGCAAGTATGGTCGGTCTGCCGTGGACGGAGTGGATCAAGAAATCAACCCGGAGCAAGCGAAAATCGTCAATCGGATCTTCCAGATGTACGCCGCCGGAATGGGACTCGCGTGGATCAGCAAGACCCTGAACGCAGAAGGCGTTCCGGCGCCACAACCGCCGCGGACCAGAACGATGCAGGCGTGGTGCCCCACTGCGATTCGGGAGATGCTGCGGAACCAATTGTACGTGGGTGTGCGCATTTGGAACAGAACGGTGAAGACCAGAAATCCCGAGACCGGTCGGAAGGTGAGCAAACCTCGACCGAAAGAGGAGTGGCGGCGGGTCGAGGTTCCAAAGCTGCGAATGATTCCAGAGGATCTCTGGATTGCCGTGCAAGCTCGGATCGCGCGGTTTAGTCAGAAGCTAACAGCCGCACGGCTCGGTGGAATGAACCGAACCGCGGGAAGCCGCTCGTACCTCTTCAGCAGCCTGCTGGTCTGCGCGGAGTGCAAATCCCGGCTGGTCATTATCAGTGGTCCAGGAAAAAGGGGATACGTCCGCTACGGATGCCCCAGCCATCGCTATCGTGGAGTGTGTGACAATGCGGTCACGATTCGGCAGGATCGATTGGAGGAGCAACTTTTGGCCGCGCTGGAAGAACGCCTCGCGAATCCGCAGATGATCGAATACATGTTGATGCGGTTCCAGGAGGAATTACAGAAGCGCCTGGTAGACCTTCAGCGAAAAGGTAATCGGTTGGATGACTTGCACCGCGAACGGACTCTGCTGAAGGCAAAGGCCCAGCGACTCGTGGACGCGGTCGCCGCGGCCGGCCATTCTCCTGCTCTGCTTTTAAATCTGGCGGAAGCGGAGGTCCAGATTGCGGACTTAGACCGCCGAATCGAGACTCACAAGCCAATCAACACTACTACAACAGTGGAAGAGATCAAAGAGTTCGTGTACAGCAACGTGATGAAACTGCGAGTCGTGTTGCACGAGGACGCGAGCAAGTCAAAACTGGCTCTCGCGCGCCATATCGGGCAACTTATCTTGAAACCGAAGCAAACCCCGACGGGACCTATCTACGAGGTCTCCGGCGGACTAGACCTGCTGGCTAGAGATGTAATGCCGGTGGTGGCCAGGGACGGAATTGAACCGCCGACGCCAGCCTTTTCAGGGCTGTCAGATCAGTAACTTACAGGCAGTGTTTACTGAAAACAAAAGACTTGTGCGCCAGAAATTTGGACTCCATTTGGACGCCAGAGGCGGTTTGGACTCCACGCGGACTCCACACAACCCACACAGAATGTGGCATTTGGGTTGCCTCGCGTGCGATCGACTGGCGTTCCTAATGTCGTCTCACGTATGTGAAGACAACATTCGCGAATCCTCATATATGGGTTACCGCCCTTCCTATGTGAAGCAAAACCGGAGGCGGCACTGCGATGTGAATTCGGCCCCGGGGTTGGACGGTCCGGGCTGCGCGGCTCCCTCAGACGATTCAAGGCAGGAGACCCGAGGCACGATCAGCAGATCGCACAAGTCAAAGCGACTCCAGGGGTATCCAAAATAAGGACGTGTTCGGGCGGATTTGACCGCCAAGTATTGAGCCCATCGCGCGAGTCAATTCTTCGCCGCTTCGGTGTGCACGTGTATAACGAAAAACGCTCACAGACATCGTCTAGACTGTTCCGCGCTCAACGCTCGCGACCAGATTGATGAACGCGCTCACAATTGTGTCTGCCAAAACAGCAGTTGATAGGAACTTAGACGGTTGCCCTTCTTCGCTCCAGCCGTACTCGCGGGCACGGTTCATGTCCGGAAGGAATTTGCTTTCGCGCAGCAATTGCGGCCCCCTATTCGGGTAGGCCAAATTCTCACCGTGCATTGCAAGTCTCTTATCGAATTCGCGGACCACCAGCTGGGGATTGGCGTCGGAATCCGATTCCAAGATAACGAAAAGGCTGACCCTATCCCTAAGGTGACATTGGCGGACATCCGAAGCGACCTGAATAGAGGCACTTCCACTCGCTTGAATTTCCGCGCAGAGTTCCTTGATTTGGGTGAACAGTTCCAGCGTCGCTGATGCCACGATGTCACGGCCGAAGGGGGAACGCAAATGTTCCTTTTCCTTTAGATATTGCGTTTCCTGTCTGGACAACTCGGCCCGCTTGAGCGCGGTGAGCGCGGCTATGATACCGCCAGCCTCTTGCACCCGCGCTTTGATCGCACCGATTGCCTGCTCAAGGCCGAAATCAGAGTAGTTAAATCGGACATGGGCCGTTGGTAACCACTTCGGTGGCGCGCTCGTTGTATCAAGCATCATGAAAAGCAGCCGTTGCCAGCCGTGCTCCAAGCAACTGTCCTGAATGGCTGTTTGTTCCACACGAGTCCACGGGGTTTCACCCCATGGTTCTCGATAAAGAACTACCAATATCCGGGACTCAAGGAATGGCGTGCGCATCGCCTCTAGTCCATCTTTGCCGGCTAACCGTTCCTGTTTTCGCGGGTAAAAGAAGACGTCCAACCCATAGCTCAGCGCCCTGTATAACCCGGCGGCTATCGCCTCGTCAGCTGACAAAAAAGAAATCGCGACATCGTATTTTGTTTGCATCTTCTCTCGGCAAACTGTTCCAGTTTGGGGCTCACGCTCCGTCGTAGGTCCTGCCGACACACTCTAGTTTGCATCGTGTCCCGGACAATTTCACCAGGGTAGGTTGCTAATCGCTAACTTGTGGCCACTGACGGTATCACAACACTTTTCGGAAAGTAAGATTAATGCGAGCGGTACCTGTCAGCGGGTGCTGCCCGTCCTTGAGCGGAGCAACGCCGTGATAGACGAAGCGTGCGGGACCGCCCCATACAACGATGTCACCGCTTTCGAGGAGCAGGCGGCGCACCGGATTCGAGCGGTGTTTGCCGCCCCACAAGAATACGGCGGGCAGGCCGAGCGAGACGGAGACGATTGGGGCCCACGCATCCTTCTCGTCACGGTCCTGATGAAGGCTGAGTTTGGCACCCGCGATGTAGCGGTTGATCAGGCAAGCGTCGGGATCGTAGTTGGCGAATCCGGCGGCGGCGGCGGCTTGCACAGCGATGTCGAGGAATGCCGCGGGCATTGCGGGCCAGGGCGCTCCCGTGTCAGG
>JBEKBK010000496.1:0-6331 GCA_050015435.1 Bryobacteraceae bacterium | reverse complement strand
AGTGGAGGAAACCGGGTCAGATACAGAAAGAATCAAAACGAGACATCGATCGCGCTCGCCGCACGCTCAGATCATACGAACCACGCGCTTCGAGGATCGTTCTGCGCATAATTCAGGTTTAATCGAGCCGGAAATCTGATCCCCGGGGTGATCCCTCAATATCTGAATATGCGGCTGGCTTACGACCAGCCCAAAGGATCCCTGCGTGGCTTTGGCGGATTAATCGAAGAGAGAGTGGGCCAGGGCTTCTACCTCGACAATGCAAATCTTCTGCGGTCCCCGGGAACGCACGTTGTAAATCTGAATCTCCACTACACTCCTTCGAGCGAGCGGGGCCCCCTGTCGCGATTCACGTTTTATCTGCAGGTCAACAACCTCACCGGCAATCCCTATGTTGCCTCCTACAGCAATATCACCGACACCCTGAACTCAACGACCGGGGTGGAGAACGGCGCCACTACGCTCGCGTCGACATCCGGCGGGATCTGGGCGGGGCCACCGCGATCGTACTTCGGAGGAATGAAGATCGTACTGACCCGCCTAGGCCACAAATGATTGGAGGTCGCTCAAAATGGCCGCGCCGCGTCCGTTGCAGCTTGGTTAGTGATGAAAAAGAAGTGGTTCGGGAATCTCGAACGATAGGAGACGGAGATGATTCGATTCTGGCCTTTAGCGATATTGATTTTGGCGACAGCCCCCATGCCGACGCCCGCGCAGACCCAAACGCACGATCATTCGCAAATGCACGATCCTTCATCGATGGCGATGCCGGGCGACGGGGAATTCAATCCTTTCGTCATTTCGGACGCTCACGGCGGCTTTTACGCCGTTTATATCCAGCGTAAGAACGACAAAAGCGACGTGTTTTTTCAACACGCTCCCGCCGGCGCAGGTTTTTCCGCAGCCGTTCGTGTGAACGACGTCCCTGGGGACGCCGCAGTCCGGAATGAGAATCCGCCCAAGATCGCGGCTGGACCGAACAACGAAATCTATGTGGCCTGGGCCAACGAACGCCAGCGATGGAAAGGAAATATTCGCTTCTCACGCTCGCTGGATGGCGGAAAGACATTTTCTCCCGCCATCTACCTGAACACCGATACCTCCGGCGCCCTGATCGGACGCGGTTTTGAAACCATCGCCGTGGATCAGAAAGGGCACGTCTATGTCGCCTGGATCGATCAGCGCGATAAAAACAACGATTTCGGCATCGCCGAAATATGGATGGCCGAGTCGGGCGACAACGGAAAAACGTTCTCGCACGATCATAAGATCATCTCGAACGTCTGTGATTGTTGCCGGCTGACTCTCGCGATCGACTCGGCGGGACGCATGTTTATCAGCTACCGGTATGTGCCGCCGAGCGGTCCAATGTTCCGGGATATCGCGGTTGCGCGCTCTGGCGACGGCGGAAAGACGTTTCAATCTACGGTGGTGAGTCATGACGGCTGGGAGTTGAACGGCTGCCCCACCAATGGCGCATCGCTGAGCGTCGATAATTCCGGTCGCGTGAACGTCATCTGGTTTACCGCGCCAGGCAATACGCCGCGCCTGTATATTGCCTCATCCACGGATCATGGGGCCTCGTTCGTAAAGCCTGCCTTGCTCGATCCTGCTCAGAAGCAGGCGAAGCACGGGGATGCGGTCGCCGTGGGCGATGGCGTCGTATTGGCGGCTTGGGACGATGTAAACGATTCTTCGCTTGTCAAATGGGGAATCTACAATCTGACATCGCGTACGGTCCGAGTTTTCGGAAGCGAGAAGAACGCTTACTATCCTATTGTCGCTGCAAGCGGCAAGCGCATGGCAGTCATCGCCATGCAGCCGGACCATCCGGAACTCGTTCGAAGCATCGAAGACTTCACCGTGCGGTAGACCGTGGCGCTCGCCTTCGGAGCCGCAGCTGCAATTTGCTTCGGCGTCTCTGACGATTCCGGAAAAACGTTCTGAAATCTCTTGTGACGGAAATCAGGATGTCGCCTTGAGCAGCGCCCAATGAAACTGCGGAGGTCGATCAGTAGGTCAAAAACTAGAATTTCAGGCAAAACGGGCATCCTCGCTTAACTATGCGGCGAGGTCGAAATGCCGAACGCGATCACAATAGCCATACCCGCGACGGAATTGATCAGAGCGAGGCGGAACGCGACAAGCGGATCATCCCCATTTCGTAGATTCCTCCGCCCATGCTGAAACTGTCCGGAAATGGTGCTTTTGGGAGAGTACTCCTGGGAAGTCGGCGTCACGTCAACTTGACGTGTACTCGCCGCTCGCCAACCCAAGTAGTGAATGATAAAGGACCTTCACATCAGCCATCCCAAGTTCCTTCTTTGAAAGGGTCCGGTCCGGGAATAGCGTCCAGACGCCGCCAATGGCGGAACTCCCTCGTAACCAAGTCATTTGAAATGTGATGCTCGGATAGCGCCAGGATGGTCGGCGACTCTTCCCCTACTCTGAACAGCGGTTCTGGTCGGATCGTCGGGAAGGATAGTGGAAGGTTAGCCCGTCATCCAGATGGGATGAGAAAGCCGGTCTCCCGCGCGGGATGCGATATGCTCCCGAATGAATCACGCACTCAAGGGTGCAAACGAAAGGAGACCGGCAATGAAGAAGGATAGCATTCGAATGAAGAATGGGAAAGGGGATTGGGAGGGCAAGAAGCTGACGATCGGAATGGACCTGGGCGATCGGACCAGTCGGTATTGCGTGTTGGGGGAAGGGGGCGAAGTGCTGTTGGAAGGGAGCGTCGCGACGACCCAGAAAGGGCTGATCGAGGTGTTCGGTGCTCTGCCACACAGTCGCGTGGCGATCGAGACTGGACAACATTCACCCTGGGTGAGCCGGCACTTGAGCGGGTTGGGGCACGAAGTCATCGTGGCTCACGCCCGAAACGTACGGTTGATTGGGGAAAGCACACGCAAGGATGACCGGTTGGATGCCAAGACGTTGGCGCGATTAGCGCGCATTGATCCAGCGTTGCTGAGCCCGGTTCGGCATCGCAGTGCGGAAGCCCAGGCGCATATGACACGGATTCGGGCGCGAGCGGTGTTAGTCGGGGCGCGCACAGCGCTGGTGAATGCGATACGAGGATTGACCAAGGCCTATGGAGAACGGTTGCGGAAGTGCCATCCCGAACAGATCCGCAAGGAACTGGCAGCGGAATTAAGCCCAGAGCTGCGGACCGCTCTGGAGCCATTGTTCCAGGAAGTACAATCGCTGACCGAGCGAATCAAACACTACGACCGTGAGATCGAAAAGATCGCGCAGAAACACTACCCCGAGGTAGCCCAACTGCAACAGGTCAAGGGTGTCGGAACGCTGATCGCGTTGACGTACGTGCTGACCGTGGATGACCCGCATCGATTCGGACGGAGCCGGGATCTGGGCTGCTACCTAGGGTTGCGTCCCGGGCGGAGGAACTCCGGCAACAGCCAACCGCAGCTCCACATCAGCAAGGAAGGAAACCGCTACCTGCGAACGATGCTGGTACAAGGCGCGCACTCTATCCTGGGGCCGTTTGGGGAAGATAGCGATCTACGGCGGTGGGGGCTGAAGCTGGCCGAGCGGGGAGGCCGTAATGCCAAGAAGCGTGCTGTGGTGGCGGTGGCCCGGAAGCTGGCGGTTTTGCTGCACAAGCTGTGGGTGAGCGGAGAGGTATACGAACCGCTCCGGAATCATCCCGAGGAGAAACGCACAGCGGCATAATCTTCGGATAGCCGCGCGGCTGTAAAAGAGTTTGACAGATCCATCGCCGAGTTAGGGTGACTGCGGCCAAGTCCTAGATCCGACTCCCTGGGAATCTGGGGAGATCGAGGTCGACACTCAGATTGCAGCACCCACTGAAACGAGAACGCCCAACTGGCATGGAGCCCAAGAGGCTCATTCAACAATGCGGATGGAAGAGTGGCGACAGAGGCGGTGGTCTTGCAAACCATAAAGAAACTGCGGGGGAGGGGCAGGAAGCCTGCCATTTCCTCCATCGTTAATTATATGGATCACGTCCACCCATCCAGGCTGCCCTACGGCTCGCTTCGCTCGGCCTGGACGGGGCCCGTCCGTGATCCGAACGGATTTTTTCTAATACGAGGAAATGGCAGGCTCTGTCCTGGCGGGTTGCTGCGCCTCCCGTTGGTCGGACCGAACATCCTGCCGTCACTAGCATTTGAAATTTAACTCTTGACATCGAACCACCAACGACACGTATTGGGTACAAATGCAAAGCGCAGCCACTCCACTAGCCGGAACCCAAGTGGAGATCAACGATACCGCCCCGGCGGCCGACCGCTACAATCTGACGATTGTCGAGATCTTGCCCCATATATAATTGCGATTCCGAAATTTAGATGTTCGCCGTGAGCCGCGTGCGTTTCGGTGGAAGCTCGGTAATTTGCATTAACCGGAAGCATTTTGAAAGCGAATCCGTACCGTAGCCTCTGGCCGGCGCGTGCCTTCTCGGGGAAACGCCAGCAACCGACCTTGGATTTTCAAAGGCAGCTTGCGTTCTGAGTTACGATCACGATCGTTTCGCCCCGGACCACGGAAGAGGGCAATGTTAAGCGGACCGACAAACACATTCCAGGTTGCAGTGTCGTGATATTGTCATCCGTGGAAAGAATCGGCGGTTCGATCGCAGTAACACCGATCCCGTTGCCGACGAACGAACTGCCGAGCTCGCGGAGCAATTCCTCTATTGTCCGGCCGGGCGCGAATCGTCGGACTGTCAAATCAAACAGTTTTGCGTCGGCCTCGCTCCAGTCGGGTTCGAAGCGTCCGCGACGGAAACCATACGTCCGCGTCGCCTCCGCCCGATAGCGCTCCCAAGAGCCACGCCCGAAGAATTGCGATTTTTTCGGATTCCGCAATCGTGGAATCCTCCGGCGGCCGAAAGGCCCAGTCCGGTCGAGAGGATTCGCCACCATGACCCGGACGTCTTCGGCTCCCTGCATGCGGGCGCCACGGATGAGGCGCGCCGCAACTAAGGATTCGGTGGCAGCGTCGAAACACCCCGCCTCGAGATCATCGGAAGTCGTGTGGACAATCTTCGATGCGGCCCCGCACCTCCGCGATTTCGCGGTCTGACTTGACGCTGCGGAGATTGTCGACGAGTGGCTCCGCATCCATGAGCTTTCGCGCCGGTCACCGCTGCGCTGAACAGGTCCCACTGATCATAGGGCATCATTCGCCGCAGGCCGGCCAGCCCGATGGCCGCGCCGAGGAAATGTTTTTCCGCAAGGGCGGCCACCCACGTCTCGGCGATTTTCCTGCAAGGCCGCGTGTCTTCGATCCAGGTCGTCGCCTGAGCCGTGCTTCGCCCGCGGGTAGACCCTTCGAACACTAGAATTGCGTCGCGCTCCAAGGGGAGGATCACCAGCGCGGCGAACGGCAATCCGCGGCACATATGTTCGCGAAATGACCACAACTCGAGGAAAAAGCCTCTCCCAGAAGGCTGAACACCACCAGGCAGAGTGACCCGCCGCGGCGGGACTTGAAGTTCTCAGCCTCTCAATAGAGGGTGCACTTGTGGTTGACGGACTGCTGTGGCACGAATGACTCGCCACTTCGATCAGAAGGGCGGGACCGCTCCTTATAGTGGTCGCCCCGGCATAGTGGTCGCCCCGGCAACGGTGATAATCGACTCTACGAACTCTTTCCACCTTTCAGTGAATAGTCCTTTCGGGGGATCGCTGGATGACACCTCTGGGCTGCTATTTGTCCCTTGTGTACGAAAATACCTGATCGCCGCGATGGTTCAAACTTGAGCACGGTAATAACGTTAAAGCGAGTAACAATCTTCCGAGTGCATTGCTACGAGTTCTCTGAGCTCTGGGTTGAATGCTGCACTCACCGTTGAAGCATGAGTATCTCTTTACCATTCATCCAAAGGCCTGTCGCCACGACTTTGTTGACTATCGCTCTGGGGCTCTCCGGCGCGGTCGCGTATAACTTCCTGCCGGTCTCTCCGCTGCCGCAAGTGGACTTTCCGTCGATTGTAGTGGGCGCAGGCCTCCCGGGAGCGAGTCCGGATACGATGGCCTCCTCGGTCGCTACACCTCTCGAGCGTCAGTTTGGAAGAATTGCCGGACTGAATGAGATGACCTCATCGAGTTCGCTAGGATCGACAAACATCACTTTGCAATTCGACCTCAACCGGAGTATTGACGGGGCTGCGCGTGACGTTGAGGCAGGCATAAACGCGGCACGGGGACAATTGCCTACCAACCTCCCTCAGAATCCGACGTGGCGCAAGATTAACCCAGCGGACCCGCCGGTTCTCCAGCTGGGAGTCACTTCTTCGACCAAGACTCCGGGGGAATTGTACGACGCGGCGTCGACGATC
>JBEKBK010000495.1:0-6403 GCA_050015435.1 Bryobacteraceae bacterium | reverse complement strand
TTCCTTCAGGATGGACTCCACTTCACCGATCGAGTCCGCCAGCACGATATTGGATTTGAGGCGTTGCTTGGCGGCGTCGTAGATATCTTTCTGCATCTGTGAAAGCACCTCCGGCAGCCTGGCGGCGAGCCCAGCTTGCGGGACAATCTCTTTCGTGCCGGTGTCCCTGCGTTTGAGCACCACATTACCGGAAGCGAGGTCGCGAGGCCCGAGCTCCAGAACCACCGGCACGCCGCGGCGTTCCCAGTGAAAGAATTTAGCGCCCGGGCTCGGCCCTTCCCGGCTATCCACCTTCGCGCCGAGCTCCTTCGCAATCCTCTGGGCTGCTTCGAGCACCGGTCCTTTCTCTTCCTCTTTGCGGAAAATCGGGACCAACATCGCCTTCACTGGAGCGAGTTTGGGAGGCAGCACCAGACCCTTATCGTCCGAATGGCTCATGATCAGCCCGCCAATCAGGCGCGTGCTCACGCCCCAACTGGTTTGCCACACGTAGTCCAGTTGACCCGCGCTGCTCTGGAACTGCACATTGAACGCCTTGCCGAAGTTCTGGCCGAGATCATGACTGGTGCCGGATTGCAGCGCCAGACCGTTCTGCATCATGGCTTCGATCGCGTAAGTCCGGACCGCGCCCGCGAACTTCTCGGATAACGTTTTCATGCCTTTGATCACGGGCATGGCCATCACGTTTTCCGCGACATCCGCATAGACGTCGAGCATGCGCAACACCTCCTCCAACGCCTCCTCATGGGTCGAATGTGCGGTGTGGCCTTCTTGCCAAAGAAACTCGGTGGTCCGGAGAAACATGCGAGTGCGCAGTTCCCACCGCACGATGTTTGCCCACTGGTTGATGAGTACAGGAAGATCGCGGTAGCTCTGGATCCATTTCGCGAAGAAGTGGCCGATGATCGTTTCGGACGTCGGTCGAATGACATACGGCTCATCGAGCACCTTGCCTCCAGCGACGGTGACCACCGCCAGCTCCGGCGAGAAGCCTTCTACGTGCTCCGCTTCCTTCTGCATAAAACTTTGGGGAATGAGCAGCGGGAAATAGACGTTCTGATGGTCGGTGGCTTTGAAGCGATCGTCGAGCTCGCGCTGGAGCAGCTCCCAGACCGCATAACCATTGGCTTTGATCACCATGCAGCCCTTGACGATCTCGGCCGGTTCCGCCATATCGCCTTGCAGAACTACGTCTTGGTACCACGCGGCAAAATCCCGGCTGCGCGCCGTAATGGGAGATTCAGGCATATTGAGGGCTTTCGTATAGCTTACGACAGGTCAATCGCCTGCTTTGCAACGGAAGTCGCGTTGTGGAAAAAAGCTGACTTGAGCCGCCGCGACCGCCCCCTGACCCGTCGTTAAAATGAGAAGCTCTTTCTCCTTGTGATGCAAACGAGGAGGAACTCTACCATGACCCAACCCAACGATGCGCACGCCAACCACGTGCTCACTCTGGAAGAGATCGGGAACCTCGCTGAGGACAGCGGCAAGCCGGCCGAGACTCTCATGAACGTCGTGGCCTTGATTGCGCGCCGATTTCAGACCGATGTTTGTTCGGCGTATTTGCTGGAACCGGATCGGGCCAACCTCGTGCTGGCCGCGCCCCTCGGACTTCGCCGGGAATGTATCGGCACTCTTCGTCTCGCACTCCATGAGGGACTCGCGGGCTTGGTCGCGGAAACGGTGCGTCCGGTTGTTCGCGGACAGACGGGTATTTGTGGAAGACTACGATATCAACGTCGGGCGGCTGTTCGTACAAGGCGTCGATGGATGGCTGAACAATCCGCGGCGGCCTCTCGAAGCATCCGGTGCCAGCGGGCAGAAAGTAGTTCTGAACGGGGGCCTGAACCTGTCAGTGCTCGACGGCTGGTGGGCGGAGGCATACGATGGCCTGAACGGTTTCGTGATTGGCGCGGGTAGAACCCACACCAACCCGGATGTTCACCACAGCCGGGACGGGGAGGATTTGTACCGGGTTCTGCGCGAAGAAATCATTCCACTGTACTATCAGCGCGATCGGGACGGGTTGCCGCGAGGCTGGATCAAGCGCATGAAGCGGACCATACGCACGCTTGGCCGGCGGTTCAATGCTAATCGGATGGTGACGGATTACACGCTCAAATGCTATATTCCAGCCGCGGGGGGCACTTCGAGCGATATGAACCTAAGATCCTGATATCTCTGCAGAAACCTATAGGGAGATCCGACGAATTTCAGCCGAGCCAGGATTCGGTGTCGCGGACGATAGTAGCGCAACGCCGCCGGCTAAACTTTGCAGACGTACTTCCGCAACAGCCCTTTGGCGCGTGTATTCGCCATGTTCAGAGCGCCGGCCAGAAGGGGGCCGAGGAGCATGAGCAACCCAACGTGTTTAAGCACCAGCACCGCCATGACTCCCAGCGCGAGGCCTGCGGAAACCTTGTGGTTGGGCACGTAAAACAGCAACAACA
Source organism: Bryobacteraceae bacterium (assembly GCA_050015435.1). GTDB lineage: Bacteria > Acidobacteriota > Terriglobia > Bryobacterales > Bryobacteraceae > Palsa-187. The sequence goes on along the minus strand of JBEKBK010000495.1, from coordinate 3,953 downwards.
AGCCCACGATGAAGGTTGAGGCGAGCACCAGCCAGAATACGGCGCGTTTCGCGGCATGCCGGTCATGCGGCTTGGGTCTCATCGCTTGCCCGTCATCATAGCAGCTCTGCCAGGCTTCGGCTTGGCAGTGCTTCCGGTAGCGTATAATCGTTTAGACACATATGCCGCTGGCTCCCGGCACTCTTTTGGGACCCTACGAAATTCTAGCCCCTCTCGGCGCGGGCGGAATGGGCGAGGTCTATCGCGCCCGCGACGCGCGCCTGAAGCGGGACGTCGCGCTGAAGGTTTTACCGGAAGATCTCGCCCGCGATCCAGGGCGCCGCCAGCGTTTCGAGCAGGAAGCGCGCTCCGTCGCCGCCTTGAACCACCCCAATATCGTTGCCGTCTATGACGTCGGTGAGAACTACTTCGTTTCGGAGCTGGTCGACGGAGAGTCGCTGCGGGCGATCGGCGCGATGCCCGCGCGCCGCGCCATCGAGCTTGCCGTGCAGATCGCCGATGGGCTCGCCGCCGCGCACGCACACGGCATCACCCATCGCGACCTCAAGCCCGAAAATATCATGGTGACCCGGGATGGCCGCGCCAAAATACTCGACTTCGGCCTGGCGAAGGTTGCGCAGTCCCCAATTGGAGCTGACGCGGCGACCCGGACACAAACCACCCATACGCAGGAGGGTGTCGTGATGGGGACCGTCGGCTATATGTCGCCTGAGCAGGTGCGCGGCCAGGCGGCCGACCCGCGCTCCGATATCTTCAGCTTCGGTCTGGTGCTGTATGAGATGCTCAGTGGAAGGCGCGCGTTCAGCGGTGTGTCGAGCATCGACGTGATGAGCGCGATCCTCAAGGAAGATCCGGCGGATCTGCCTAACCTCGCCCCGCCCGCTCTGAAGCTGATTGTCGAACACTGCCTCGAGAAGTCGCCCGACCGCCGGTTTCAATCCGCGCGCGATCTCGCGTTCGCCTTGCAGTCCCTGTCGGGAAGCGGGGCGGTCACGGCGACCGTAGTCCCGGACGCCGTCGCGAGGACGTCCGGCCGAAAGCTCTGGCCGGTTATCGCCGGCGTCGCAGTCGTGGGCGCGCTAGGGGCGGCATTCTGGTTTGGGCGGAACTTTTCGAAGCGCCCGCCTGCCGACGCCAGGATCGTAACGAGCCCCGTTGCATCTCCCAACGTGGCCGTCGCGATTCCACCCCGCGCACCTGAATCTCGTGCCAACACGTCGACGCCTCCCAGCAAATCAGTGGTCGCGGTCAAGCCGGCGGCTTCAGACAAATCACAGGCGGTGGCAGCCTCCAGCGTTCCTCCGAAGGTAACCGAAGCGCCCAATCCAGAGGCGCCAAAAGAAAGTTCGCCGGCGCCTACCCCGTCCGCATCGTCGGCGCCAGTCTCAACGGATGCCCAGGCCGCCTATGACGAAGCCATGCGCCTGTTCAATGACCAGAAAGCCACGGAAGCGATTCGCCATTTTGACGACGCCATCCGCGCGAGTCCGAATTACCTGGAAGCCTATTTGGGCAGAGCCGGGGCTCGAAGAAATCTCCGTCAATTGGAATTGAGTATCGAGGACTGCAGCAAAGTTATTCAGATCGATCCCTCCGAACCGAGGGGCTACAATTGCCGCGGATTCACAAACAATCTCCTCGAACAGTACGAGCCGGCGGTGCGTGATCTGACAGAAGCGATCCGGTTGAATCCGAATTTCGCGATTGCATTTGAAAATCGCGGCAACGCGTATGCCGCTCTTCAACAATATGAAAAAGCCGTTCAGGACTACACCCAGGTTCTCCGGGTGCGGCCCAGGAATGCGGACGCTTTTATCAGACGAGCGGCTGCGTACACCAACCTCAAACAGTACGACAAAGCAGTTCAGGACTACACCGCAGCCATCCGCTTCCAGCCCGATAGCGTGCGGGCGTACAATGGCCGTGCCGCGGTTGAGGACGTGCTCGGTGATGCCGCCGGAGCCGCAGCCGACCGGCGGCACGCTCGGGAATCGCGGAAAAAATAGAACCGGCAGCGGCCAAGCTATGAACGTTATAGGGAGTACTATCAGCGCAATATCCATCCCAACTCCGCGCGTGCTACACTAACCCCCAAGATCGTCACTTAACCTTGTTTGGGGGTAGGAAAAATGTTGGGGAGATTCCAATTTTTCGCTTGCGCACTTTCTTTTCTTCTGCTCGCCGGCTTCGCTTGCGCGCAGTCTACCGGCGCCATTCAAGGCACGGTTACCGATCCCTCAGGGGCGGCAGTTCCTAACGCTTCAGTAACAGTAAAGGATCCGAGTCACGGCGTAGATCGCACACAGGCGACGGATTCAGCAGGAATCTACTATATACCGTCGCTGCCGGTGGGCACCTACAGCATCGAAGTGAAGGCTGCCGGTCTTTCTACCTCCGAGGCCAAGGGCATCGTGGTCGAGGTGGGCACCACCGCGAAGGTGGATCTGACGCTCTCCGTGGCGTCCTCCACGCAGGTGGTGGAGATCCAGGCATCCGCGGCGATGGTGGATAGCACCACGGCGTCGCTGACCTCGATGGTCAATGAACGGACGGTGCAGGAGATTCCGCTGAACGGACGCCACTTCGTGGATTTGGCCGAGTTGACGACCGGAACGGTGACGGGGCCGGCGAACGGCAATCTGACGGTCCCGCTGCGCGGCCAAGGAACCTTCTCGTTCAACTCGGCCGGCGGCCGCGAAGACACGGTCAATTTCATGGTCAACGGCATCAACATGAACGATCCGAACAACCAGCAGGTGACGTTCCAGCCGACCATCAACACCGTCGACGAATTCGTCGTCAACAATTCGACCTTCAGCGCGGAATACGGACGCAATTCCGGCACGATCGTGAACGTGGCGACTCGCCCCGGCGTGGATGTCTGGCATGGGGAAGCATACGAATTTCTGCGGAACAACGATCTGGACGCGCGCAATTTCTCCAACCCGACCAACACCACGGTCGGGGGTGTTCTGGTGCCCAATCCGCAGTCCGAGTTCATCCGTAACCAGTTCGGCGGCGATGGCGGCGGCGCGATAAAGAAGGACAAGACATTCGTCTATCTGAGTTATGAGGCTTTACGCCAGCGTCAGGCGGTGCCATTTTCCACGACGACCCTGACCACCGCGCAGGTCGCGCAGGCGCAGGCCACCAGCGACCCGATTATCAAGGCCCTGCTGCCGCTCATTCCGGCTCCGAACACCGGCACCAACCAGTACAGTTTTTCGGCCTCAGCGCCGGTGAATATTCAACAGGGTACGGTCAACTTCAGCCAGATTTTCTCGGATTCTAACCGGCTCAACGTCTATTACGCGATTCAGGCGGACGCACGGTTTGAGCCGCCGACCACGGACGCCAACGATTTCCCCAACGAAGGCGATATGAGAAACGGCCGGCGTCAGTTGATCAGCCTGGTGGATAGCTGGGTCATCAGTCCGGCAATGGTAAACGAGGCTCGTTTGGGCGGCAACCGCATCCACATCGTTTTCAATCCGGATAACATGGATAACCCCGCGACGTTTGGCATCAACAGTGGCGTGACCGGCCCGGTCGGAATTCCGCAGATTACGATTTCCGGCGGTTTCGAGTTCGGCGGAATCAGTGGTTTCCCTCAAGGGCGCGGGGACACCACCGCCGTCCTGTCGGACACACTGAGCTGGATTCATGGAAATCATACGATTAAATTTGGCGGAGAAGAGCGCCGTGCCAACACGGACAATTTTTCGGCTACGCCGGGGACGTTCACGTTTCCCAGCATCGCCTCGTTCCTTGCGGATCAAGCGACCGGCTTTACCACAACCGCCTCCAACCGCTCCAACCGTTCGTACGCCAATGCGCTCGGCCTGTTCGTCACAGATAACTGGAAGGTTACCAGCCGGCTCACGGCTACGCTCGGCCTCCGATACGACTGGTATAAGACTCCGACGGAAGGCGGAGGCCGATACGTGGTATTT
>JBEKBK010000494.1:0-6414 GCA_050015435.1 Bryobacteraceae bacterium | reverse complement strand
CTCGCCGCGCGATCCGCTGGAATCGCGGCTGGCATTCATAGCGATCGGCTTAAGGGCAGTGATCAGCGATCATGGGCCGGAAGCGGCCGCGGTCGAAGAGGTGTTCTATTCACAGAACGTGAAAACCGCACTCAAGCTGGCGCATGTGCGCGGAGTGGCTCTGCTGGCGATTGCCGAGGCGGGCGTTGTCTTGGGTGAATATTCCCCGCTCGAAGTAAAGGCGAGCGTGGTCGGATACGGGCGGGCCGAAAAGCACCAGGTGCAATTGATGGTGCGATCCCTCACGGGTTTGGGCGCGGCCATCGAGTCGGAAGATGCCGCGGACGCGCTGGCGGTGGCGATCTGCCACGCGACGCGATCAGTAACAGCCACGTTCTTGAGGGTGGCGCGATGAAGCGATGGATTCGTAGTCTGGTCACATTAAGTGCGGCGGTAGCGATCGCGTGGGCGGCGGACGGTCCGCGGGTCATCTATACGAAATCATTTCCAGGGTCGGTTCCCGCGTACGTGTCGATTAGCGTCGAGCGCTCCGGAGCTGTCGGTTATAAAGAAAGCCCCGACGACGATCCCGATCAGTTCCAGCTCGAGGATAGTGAAACCGCGACGATCTTCGATCTGGCGCAGAAGCTGGATCACTTTTCTCACCCCCTCGAATCGGGCTTGAAGATCGCCAACATGGGCATGAAGACCTTTCGTTGGGAAGAGGGCGACGTGCACCACGAAGCCAAGTTCAATTATTCGCTGGATGAGAGTGCGAAGGCTCTGCACGACCTCTTCGAAAAGATCACCGATACGGAGCGAATGCTCGCCGAGTTGAAGCGGTCCGTTCGTCATGACAAGCTGGGTGTCAACGAAGCGATCGTCAATATTCAAACTGCGTATCAGCAAAAGCGCCTGATGGGCGCGCAGCAGTTTCTGCCGATGCTCGACCAAGTGGCGAAGAACGACACTTACATCCACATGGCCCGTGAACGGGCGGCGCAGCTTGTCGACGCCATCCAGGCGGCGAAGCCGAAGGGGCAATGAACGCGCGTTGGATGGGTCTCTGCATTGCGGCGCTCACCGCGTTTGCGCAACAGACGCCGGCTCCCGATCAGAATCAGATCGAGCAGCAAGAGTTAGTAAAGGAGTTGACCGAAGCGAACAATGTCCCCGTGGACGTCATCCGCGTCCTCGAGACATTTCTGAAAAAGCATCCCGAAACGCCGCAACGCCAGGAGATCGAACGGGTCCTCGCGAAGGCCTCCATCGATAGCCATGACGATCGGCGGACGGTTTTGTATGGCGAGCGTGAACTGGCCACGACTCCCGACGATATTCCCGTGCTCGATCGGGTGACGTATTCTCTGCTGGCACTCGGCGGCCGTGAGAATGCAGTCAAAGCGGCCAAGTATGCGCAGTCGTTCGAGGGCATCATCGCCGGTATGCCGGCGCCGGTCGGGAACGATGCGGCGCGCCGTCAGGAGGAGCGGGATCGCGCTCTGGGACGGGCGCTGCTGTACGAGTCGCGAGCCAGGACTCTGCTGGGGGAAAAGGAAGAAGCGGAGCGTCTCGCGTCGAAGTCGTTCGCGGCGTATCCAACTGAGGAGGCTGCGCGCGAGTGGTCCGATGCACTCGACCGCCTGGGCCGCAAACAGGACGCGATGGCGCATCTGGCGGATGCGTTCGCGATTCCAGACCCGCATTCGAATGATGCGGATCGGGCCTCGGATCGCAAGCGGCTGGGTGCGATGTATCGCGAACAGCAGGGCTCGGAAAAAGGGCTTGGCGACTTAATTCTAGCGGCGTATGATCGCACGGCGGCGCTGCTGGAAGAACGGCGTGCCCGCCTGCGTTCGCTGGACCCGAACTCGAGCGCGACTGACACGATGCAATTCACCCTCACTGGTCTCGCTGGCGACAAACTCCCGCTCACCAATCTGAACGGCAAAGTGGTCGTGCTGGATTTCTGGGCCACGTGGTGTGTTCCATGCCGGGCCCAGCATCCGATGTATGAAACGTTGAAGCAGCGTTTTGCGAATCGCTCCGATATCACCTTCCTCGCAATCGATATGGATGAGGATCACCAGTTGGTGGGTCCGTTCCTGGATCAGCAGAAGTGGAACCGCAATGCGGTGTACTTCGAGGATGGCCTGGCGCGACTATTGGAGGTGAAAGAGATTCCCACCACCGTCCTGCTCGACAAACGCGGCCACCTGGCCAGCCGGATGAACGGCTTTGTGCCGGATCTGTTCGTGGATCAGATGACGGCTCGCATCCAGGAAATTCTTCAGTCTAATCCCTAGGGATAAAATGGGCGGATGTCCTTTCGCCGCGTCATCTGGATTGTGCTCGACAGCGTTGGAATCGGTGAAATGCCGGACGCGGACGCTTATGGTGACCGGGGAAGCGACACGCTGGGCAATATCGCGCGGCAACGCCGGTTGCATTTGCCGAACCTGTGCCGTTTAGGCTTGGCGAATATCAAGCCGTTGACCGGGCTGGATCCGGTTGCAGAGCCGGCCGGCGCATTCGGGCGCTGTGCGCTTGCCTCTCCAGGCAAGGACACCACCACGGGACATTGGGAGATGGCCGGGATCCATCTCGCCAAGCCCTTCCCGCTTTTTCCAAAAGGATTCCCGCCTGAGGTGATGGATGAATTTGAACGGCGGATCGGTCGGAGTTCGCTGGGCAATAAAGCGGCCTCTGGCACCGAAATCATTAAAGAATTAGGCGAGGAGCACATGCGCACTGGCTCGCCTATCGTCTATACGTCCGCTGACAGCGTGTTTCAGGTGGCGGCGCATGAAGAGGTGATCCCGCTGTTCGAGCTGTACAAGATCTGCGAGACTGCGCGTGAAATTCTACAGGGGCCCTACGAAGTGGGACGCGTGATCGCGCGGCCGTTTGTGGGAAGTCCTGGCGCGTTTACCCGCACGCCCAATCGCCACGATTATGCGGTGCCGCCGCCGCGAGGGATGTTGCTCGATCAGCTCGCCGATCGCCAGGTTGACGTTCACAGCGTGGGCAAAATCTTCGACGTGTTCCTAGGGCGGGGGATTCGCGAGTATGACAAGACCAAGAACAACGCCGACGGAATGGCGAAAACTCTGGCCGCGATGGATACCATGGACCGCGGCTTGATCTTCGTCAACTTAGTTGACTTCGACCAGCTCTATGGCCATCGCAACGATGTCGAAGGTTATGCAAGAGCGCTGGAAGAAGTGGACGCCTGGCTGCCGGCGCTAGAGGCGAAGATGAAGGACGACGATCTGGCCATTCTGACCGCCGACCATGGCTGCGATCCAACCACGCCATCCACCGACCATAGCCGCGAATACGTCCCGGTTCTGGTGGTGGGCAAGCATTCGAGGCCGGGCGTGAATCTGGGCGTGCGCGCTACGTTATCGGACATCGGACAGACGGTGGCGGAGAATTACGGCACGCGAATCTCGAAGGGAGTCAGCTTCCTGCCTCAGATCACTTAGGCGCTGGCTCCCGCCATTCAATGGTCGGGCGCCGTTTCTGGATGGCGCAGTCCCATAAGAACAAGCTAATGAGGTTCTGGTAGGGCATCCCCAGCTCAGTCGCCATCTTCTTGAAGTAGTCGACCGCCATGGTGTCGAGGCGAATCGTGATCTGCCGCTTGAGCTGATTGGCGTAAGGGTTCTTGCGGGACTGGGAAAAATCGTATTCTTTTCTCATTTGACGCTTCAATTCAGGGCCGCTCACTTAACTGCAGCCAGAAACTCTTCCACGGTCAAACCGGCCTTTGTGATTAACGCCCGCAGTGTTCCATGCGCGACGTATGTATGATCAGGAACCGACAGCGTTGCAGGCGCGCCCGGCTTGGTCAAAACTATATGACTACCCCGTTGCGTGCGACCTCCCAACCCAGATGTTCGAGCGGGCGAACCACTTCGCGCGGCCGAAGCAGCGGAAGTGCGGGCATCAGTCAAGAACTTCGACCTCGCGTGTGATTACAGTCGATGGCATACCGAGCTTCGCCCGAACGGCCAGGCATTCACGAATGGCATCGGCGATGTTCGACTCCGCCTCGGCCTCGGTTTGTCCTTGACTCACACAGCCCGGAATCGAAGGACACTCGGCAATATACATGCCATCCTCGTCCTGGTAGATGCTGACCGTGAACTTCATGCCGCTCTTATTTTAAACGAATTGGCAAGCACTCGCGGCCGAATCCGTCAGCAGACCGCTAATATGGAGTTATGATCCGCCTACCGGTGTGGCTGGTTGTAATACCGTCCCTCGTCCTAGCTCAACCACCCGACCCGCAGGAACTGATCCGGCAATCCGCCGCAGCCATCCAGCGGTACCAGAGCTACGAACTCGAGTCGATCGTGATTGTCGAGACGCACGGCGGATCGCTCGACAACAAAATGGAGATGCCCACCAAGGTGTCCGTGCGCCGCCCGGACCGGATGCGGATCGAGTCCAGAAATCAGGCGGCAGGGATCACCATCGTGGGTGATGGCGATCACACCTGGTATTACATGACTCCCACGAAGAAATATATTGAGCGGGACGCCGCCAGTCTTCCAGAACCCGGATTGGGCGACCCGGGAATTCTGTCAGGCAATCTTCCGGATGTGACCAAAGCGATCCAATCCATGAAAGTGACCGGTGAAGACGCGATCGAATTGAGCGGCCATAAGTATCCCTGTTGGATGGTAGAAACCAAATACGGCCAGATCGCATTGCCGGAACAGGAGATGATCGTAACGCAAGCCGTCCAGACCACCTGGATCAGTAAAGAGGAACACCTCTCGCTGAAGAACACCTTCGACGCGAAGTTGACGCTGCCTTCGATTGCCGAACCGGTGACGATGACGCAATCGACACGCACGACGGCGCTGCGGCTGAACGGGGATCTTCCAGATTCGGTGTTTGAGTTTCATCCTCCTCCGGGTTCTGAGCAAACCGACGACTGGTCCCTTCCCGGCATGCCGAAGCCGGATGTGCTGGACAAACCCGTGCCGGACTTTAAGGGCAAGACCGAGTTGCGCGGCAAGGTGGTGCTACTGGAATTCTGCACGACCTGGTCGCGGCCCTGCCAACGCGATCTGCCCGAGATTCAGAAACTGCACCAGGAGTTCGCCGATAAAGGATTGGCCGTCATCGGAGTGAGCGTGGGCGAGGAAGCGGCCGCCGCGGAAAAATTCTGGGGACAGTCTTCTGACCCTCCGCCGGTAATCCGGGTTGAAGACATCAGTGACTTGGTGAAGAAGCTCTCGGTGAATGCGTTTCCTACACTGGTGATCGTCGATCGGGAAGGAAAAGTGGCGACCTACGAAGTGGGCGTCCAAGGAGCAGCGGCTCTGCGGGCCGACCTGGCCAAGCTCGGTATTGGGGCACAGAAGTAGGCTCGGAGTGGCGCCCGGATGGCAGACGATAACATACTATCGTCTAGTAAAGCAGGCGCCCCCTGAATTTAGTGATGCTGGTAAGATAGCTCCAGAAATGTCAGAGGCCGACCCTTTCTTTCCTTTTGTGGGGTGGATGCCGCAGAGGTCAAAATCGCCCCCAGGCGTGCAGCGACTATTCTGATCGAGGCACTAAAGAGGCATGGCAATATAAAGTGAAGCCAAAAAAGTGAAGCAAAATGGGATCTCTCGTTGATGGGATAGGCCGCGTTATGAAGCACAATGCATTGGTCGGCTTGTTGATGCTGCCGCTCGTGGCGCAGGACGTTCGCCGATCTTCCGATGACGCGCCGGTTTTCCGCGATGACGCCAAGTTCATCATGGTGGACGTGCAGGTGCTCGCGAATGACAGGCCGGTTGTGGGGCTTACTAAGCAGAATTTCCAAGTTTTCGACGACGGCGAGCCGCAAGATGTCGCGAGTCTGGACTTCGACGAAGCCCCGCTCGATATCATGCTGCTGGTCGACGTCAGCAGTAGCACCGACCAGGTCGCGTCCGAGATGGAGGACCAAAGCGCTGAGGCGATGTACCACCTGAAAAGGCACGATCGTATAGGTCTGGCAGTGTTCGCGTGGTCGGCATATCTGGCAGTCCCCATCACCGCCGATCGTGATCAGTTGGAAGCTGGCATATTTAAAACGAAATCCTGGCGCTTCCCTCCTGCCGTCCGGACCGAATTGAACGCCACCACGCTCGACGTCGCCGAATATCTTCGGAAAAATGCCCGCCCGGGCGCGCGACGGGCGATCATCGTGTTGACCGACAATAATGGCACGCGCGTCGTTCCGGATGAGAAAGTGCGGGACGGATTATGGGAAGCTGACGCGTTGTTGAGCACGATTTTCTTTCGCGGCGGCCGGTTCCGACCTACGGCTCGGTGAAATGTTCGACCGGCTGCGCAAGCGCTACCTTCTGCTCTATCGCGCGCCTCAGTCCAAGCCCGGCGAGGTACACACCATTCGCGTCAAAGTCCATCCTGAGGTGAAAGGCA
>JBEKBK010000493.1:0-6426 GCA_050015435.1 Bryobacteraceae bacterium | reverse complement strand
GAAGCGCTATCTTCGCTACTCCAACCTGTTTTACCGCAGGATTCTCAGAGTCCCCAAACGGTTGACCGCTTTCACCTTGTAGTCAACCCATCAAGATCCTGTGCATAGGGCCGGTTATACGATGATTCTGGCTTACGGGGATGAGATTTTTTACCGGGACATAGTCGCCTACAAGTCTTCCTTTGGAGAGGAAGCAGGGCCAAACCGGGAATCGAGTGTCGAAGTGAACCGGATCAACGCGGCGGCGACGATCGAACGCGACGTTTTCGGTTTTGCCGTGAAGAACTTCCTGCCGCTGGTGTGCATCCTGGTCGCCGTCCTGATTGGTTACGCGCTTGCGCCCGATGTCATCAATCCACGCGTGTCCATCGGCGTGACGGCTTTGCTGACGACTTCGGTTCTGTACCAGAAGATGGCCGGCGATTTGCCGAAGGTCACCTACATCATCGCCATGGACTACGTTTTCTTCGCGTTTTTCGGGTTCTGCGTGCTCTTCCTGCTGCTCACCGTGGTTACCTATGAGACCCAAAAGGATAAGAAGCAGCGCCTAACGAACGTTCTCAATCGCGCAGGTTTAGGTCTCACCTTGTTGAGTCTCGCCCTGACTCTGACTTTCGTGTGGGTGCGTTACTGGGGCCACCCCTCCTGATGCATACTCGATCACCTCGCATCGGGTTGAGCTTTTAGATATCACTTTTTTAGAACTCGGCGCAGCCGATCGCGCTCCCAAGAACGCTAATAATGACGACATTACTTCTCGTCTTTGCATGGCCGGTCAGCTCCTCGCCTTCATGCTGTGCACCGCCACATGCAGATAGAGCTGCACGTCACGGAGGCTCGTGGTCGGGATTCCATCGGTGGATTTCGGTGCAAGAGTCAGCTTCCATTGTTTGCCAATCGGACTCGCATTGTGCAGCGCATCGCCTCCCGCGGTTTCCGGCTCGCGGAACGAGTCGCGGTCCGCCACACGCCCGAGGTAGCAAACGGGCAACGATTTCTGATCCAGTTCCACGGCCGTGCCTGACAGGTGCCGCACGGTTGCGGTCGGAGGCAGGGATAATCGCGCCCACCAGAACCCGGTAGGCTTTGGAGGCGCCGGCGGAGGAGGAGCTTTCGGCTCCGGCCCGGGTTTCTTCGGCACCTCCGGTTCCCCGACGACCGCCAATCCCAGGCCCCGCAGCCGTACATGGGCCTGCCCCTCGAATAATTCATCGGGCACGTCGAACGTCCATTGCGACGAGGAAAGGCCGGTTGCCCATTGCGATTTCGCCAGATCTTTGACCGAAACCGCCAGCACGTAGTTCTGATCCATGTGCGAGAATTGTGCGATCCGGGTTTGCGCGTTTCTTACCCAGACCATTACTTCGTCGAAATAGCCAGGGGCTCCCGGTTGCGGGAACTGCGGCGCGTAGTCATACAGGTCTTTCAACCCTCGCTGAGCCGCGGCGAGTGTCGCCAGCGCCTCGCGAAAGTCATTTGAGAAATGGCGTTTCAGCGGTTCAATTCGCTCGGTGTAATTGAACAAGCCACCGGGACTCTGCGCCTGGAACACTTTCTCCCACAACGCGTCCCTTTCCACTTGCAACTTCTCCTGGCGAAACCCGATTTCGGCCAAAGACCACTTCGTCTGCAAGTCCAGACTCTGACGCCGAAACCTGCCCGCATCGGACGCGGCCATTGCCGCGCATCTCCGGGCCGCCAGGTCGTGTACTTGCTCCCGGGCAGCTTCTTCGGCTTCCATGCGCGCGGCCTCGAACAAGTGCTCTGGCTTGGTCCTCCTAGTCCCGTCAAAAGAGTAATTGGCGTCATCGCCTCTCAAGTCGGCGTCTTTAAGTGGATAAGCGTTTACCCAGGCGGACAATTCACGCGCAGTCATCCTTTGGTTTAGGCCGGATGATACGAGGTCTTCCGTCAGCTCCTTTAATACCGCTTCCGCATTCCCGTAATTCGTCTCCAGACTATTCTCAGCGGCGCTCTCGACTGCGGCTCGTTCGTAGGGCAGCGTGTGCACGCCGGCCTGGAGTTCGCGTTCCTGGATCTGCTCAAGTCGCAGGGAGCGATCGAGTTCGACATGCAGCTTCCACTTCTCCAGGTGAAGCCGGTCATGCTCGGATCTCGCCACGGCGCAACGCTCCAGCAGGGCAGCGGCCTGATCGAGCAACGACTGTGCGTGCCGGTGGTTAAAATCCGCGTCCCATTCGCGCGCCGCGAACTGGAATTGACTTTCAATGGCCGGGATTATGGGAAGACCGGAGGCGGGAACACCGTACACCTCGGTGGCCTTGGCTCTCAGCGCCGCAATGTCTGCCCGCCGCGCCGCCAGGGGTTTACGTCCGTCGTCGATGGCGCGTTGGTCGACGGTTGCGTTGGCGCGTGGTTCAACGGCCAATCCGGCCTTGCCTCGAAGAGTGTCTTTTACTGTGACGGTCTTTTTGGGCGACTGCACGGGATTCTCCTCTAATCTCGCAAGAATGCTTCTGTTCAAAATACCTCTTTATCGTGACAGGATCATGTCATCAGCTCAAGGTCCCGGCGCGGGCGGCCAGGTATTGCTCGATGACGCCGGTGTACACGTCGAGGCCGGGCACGGCGGCGTCGGGATCCTTGGCCTGTTCGTCCCACGCGCGGAGGCGCACCATCTCCTGGCAGAGCGGGTTGGCGGCGAACTCGTGAGCTTCTTCGGGGGACATAGGGCCGCCCTGAAGTTCGAGGGTCTGGCGGCTCGCGTCGGAGAGTTGGGCGGCGTAGGCAGGGTGCGTGGCGACCAGGAAGCGCTTGGCAGCGACGTGCGCGCCGATCAAGGCGATGCAGCGTTCGCCGAATCCACGCTCGCGGAGCCACGGCTCGGCGGTTTGTTCGTAGCCGATATGGCCGAGATCGGCGTGATGGCCCGCGCTGAGGAGATGGCCGATGTCGTGTAGGAGAGCGGCAATAACAGTTTCGTCGTCGGCCCCGGCCGCGCGGGCGCAAGCCGCAGCCTGAAGCGCGTGCTGCGACTGGGTCACTTTTTCGCCAAAGTACTCGTCATCGCCTCGAGCGGCGTAGAGGGCGGAGATTTCCTGAACGACTTCAGAAGGGCTGGTGGATGTCATGATTGTTTTTCAGTCTAACCCCCATGGGGCCGGGAGTTCTGCAGGCCCTACTCCCCGTTTCGAATCCGATCAAGTTATGTTAAATCAGTACGATACAGGCCCCTGTAGACTAATCATCCAGGTATTCGACCCGCGCCATCGATACACAGGGAGCCGGGAAGCAGCGCCTAAAAATTTGTAGAATTGATGATACGGTTCGCGCGAAGTTCTTGTTACCTTAGACAAGCGGACACGAAGCAGCACTTCGCCGCCAGGATTTGGATCGATAAAGAGGAGCAGAATATGACTACAACCAAGATTGTACTTTTCGCTGGCGCCGCAGTGATCGTTGCGGGTGGCCTGATATTAGCAATCAGAATGAATCCGTCAACTTCAAACAACGATGGACACGGTACCATCGCCGCCCCAATAACACAAGCCGGTCAAATGGACCAGTTGAACCCCTTCAGCCATGTTGCAACCATCCCTGCAATCGTCGATCCGTCGACGATCCGATTTGAAAAGCTGCGGATGGTAGACTTGGCATCCAAGACGAAAACCACTACCGACCCGAATTGTAAGGACCGGCAGTTCCGCGATCCGGACGGCACGAATTGCCAGACTACTACCGTTGAAGAAAAAGTCAAAGCCCTCGAGGCAATGTATTCCTTCAGCGGCACCGTGCTTACCGCAGGCGAAAGCGTTCCCGGCCGCGATACCTTCTCGGTATATTTCCGTCCCGAAGAAGTAGGCGTCGATGGGCCAGTTGACAAGCTGAAACGCGATCAAGCTGCGTCATTCTTCCAAGTGAACACCTTCCGTCCAATGGTCGAGCAAAAGGTCATCGACAAACAGCACTCTACTTTCTGTGAAGGCAACTATGTCGATGGCAATTGGGTGCGCAAAGATCCGAAGTGCCAGGACCAGGTGCAATATATTAACCAAACCGTGCCCTCACCGTACTTGAGCGTGCAGGTCGATTTGCGGCACCCGGCCACGGTCGCTACTAACTAAGACAAACGGAGCCCAAGTTCGATACTTGACCGGCTGGCCCAAAAGCTAGCCGGGTCAACTTGTTCTAAATACGGGCCCATCCAGCTAAGCTTTCCTCGGCCCGATAACCCCTCCAAGTACTTCGCACACCTCCCTCGCTGATGGCCTGCCGTCCGGACGCCGGTCCAGCATCCGCAAGATCAACCGATCAACTTCTTGAGGAACACCGTTTCGCAACGAACCAATAGCCGCCACCGGCCGGCATTCAATCGCCTCAAACACATCGAGCGGCGTCGCCCCGGCAAACGGATGTTGCCCGGCTGTCAATTCATATAAGAAAGCCCCCAGCGAAAACACGTCAGACGCACTGGTAGCGGTCTCCCCCCGAAGAATCTCCGGCGGCATGTACAGCAGTGTTCCGGAAAGCGTGCCCGAAATGGTTCCTGACGCACCCATCGAACTCGGGTCAGACCCCACCGCTGCTTCATGCCGCGCCAGACCGAAATCCAAGATCTTCACGACCCCGTCTTTGCGCAGCATGATGTTCTCCGGCTTCATATCGCGATGCAGAATTCCCGCCGCGTGCGCGGCAGACAAAGCTCGCGCGGCTTGCCCACCCCAATCCATCGCCTGCACGATCTCCACGGGGCCGGCGTCCATGATGGCGCGAAATGTAGAACCGTCCAGCCACTCCATCGCGATGAACAATCCGGCCGGAGATTTTCCGGATTCGTACACAGTGACGATGTTGGGGTGGCGTAACGCCGAAGCAGCCCGTGCCTCGGTCTCGAAGCGGTCCACCGCCTGCGCGTTCACGATCAAATGGCGGCGCAGGATTTTCAGGGCGACCGGCCTTCCCGCGGTGTCCCGAGCCAGATAGACTTCGCCCATCCCGCCAATGCTGATCAGCGATTCGACCTCGTAATTCGCTACGCGTTGACCCGCGGCTAGTCCCCCCGGCTGACCATCCAGCAGGTCGGCCGCGACGTGGGTGGGCGGTGCAGCCAGAAGCCCATCGTTGCAGTCCGCTTCCAATAGGGATTCGACTTCCTCTCGCAGGGCCGGGCTGGCGCGAGCGAGCAGCGCCTTGCGCTCGTGCACCGGCAAATCCAGCGCCTCGTGATACAAGCGCTCGATGTCCTCCCATGGAGGCGGCGGGTTCATGACGATTCGCGATTCATCTCGCGTATCAGCCAGCTCCGCGCTAACCGCCAGTCGCGATTTACTGTGGCGACGGAAACCCCCATCGCCTCGGCGGTCTCCTCGATGCTGAGGCCCCCGAAGTAGCGCATCTCCACCACCATACTCTTACGCGGGTCGACGGCGTGGAGAGCTTCAAGCGCCTCATGCAGCGCCACAATCTCAGCGGCCTCCTGATGGACTGCCGGTTGGACGTCGTCAAGTGAAACATTGGCCACTCCGCGGCCGCGCTTATCAGAAAGGCGGCTCTTGGCATGGTTGACCAGAATCTGGCGCATAGCCTTACAGGCCACCGCGAAGAAATGACACCGATCCTGGAACGAGGCATTTTCAGCATTCGCCAGCTTCAGGTACGCCTCGTTGATGAGCGCCGTGGGTTGGAGAGTGTTGCTATGCGGGTGCTGGCTCCAGGCCCGTCGGGCGATCCGGTGCAACTCGGCGTACACCAGAGGCATCATCTGGTTCAGCGCGCTCTGGTCGCCTTTGCTCCAGGCAGTAAGGAACTTAGTCACTTCCCCTTGGGGATCCCTCTCCGACACGTTCCAGTCGAGTATACAGACCGTCGGTTGCAAATCAGTGACGTTAGCGGCCAAGTTGGTGCATCTCCCACAGATCACGGGGCGTTTGCGAGAGCAGCGGGCGGATCGCCAGCATTCCGGTGGGTCCGATACTCTTCTCCAGATAACTCAGTTCCTTGAAGTGACTCTCCAAAGCGGGGTCTGGAGGGACTTCCAGGCCCACTTCGCGGCGCATGAGATCGCCTTTGGCGCGCGCGCTGAGCTCTAACGTCAGGTGTAGATAGGTGAGCATGTCGCCGCGCACCTCCGGAGGGAAGGCATCGTTCAAGGACATCAGATAGGCGCCCTGCGGCGTCTGCTTGAATTCACCGCTGGCGATCATCGCGATCATGTCGATATCCTGGTCGAGCTTGCCACCCAACCACCGGTGCAGGGACCGCTCACTGAAGTAGAATACGGCCATGAAAATCAGCGTAAGCCCGGCTACAGTAGCCGCAGTTGAGCCGGCCGGCGATAGCACGCCTTGGTTGAATAAGGAATGCAGTATCGTCGCCACCGCCAGTCCCGGTGCGAACTGGCGCGCACCGCGCCACTGCCGGCTCTCGGACAGATATACCGAAATGAACGCTCCAATCGCCGCCACA
>JBEKBK010000492.1:0-6453 GCA_050015435.1 Bryobacteraceae bacterium | reverse complement strand
GGAAAAAGCGTTCAGTGTTATGCTCCCCGCTGAAAGCGAGAAACCTTGACCGTCCATATAAGGGGGCGCTGCGGAGAAGTGGTTGTCATTGGTGCCGAACGATTGCGGCGCCAAGAGTGTGACCGGGGAACCGTTAAGTGTACCGGCCAATACCGTGATGACGGAGGGCCCGCCGGGACCGGGGCTGGTGGTGAGCGTACCGTTGCCCGAATAGCCCGTGGCGTTTAAAACCCAATCGAACGTACCCTGCAGTGACACATAGGACGAACCGTTAAAAGTCACAACGTCGTTGACGTTGTACGCGGCTGTGGCGCTGTAGGCGCCTCTGAAGTTGAAGCTGGCGCCCGAATTCCCGGGGCTGCCCTGCGGCCCGGCTGGTCCTGCCGGCCCTTGGACACCGGCTGCGCCAGCGGGGCCTGCGGGTCCCGTTGCGCCGGCCGTCCCTGCCGGTCCCGATGCTCCCGTGGGGCCCGTGAGTCCGATCGGACCCTGCGGCCCGGCCGGGCCATTCAGGTTCACCAGCAATACCGCTTCATGACTCGGGGCTGTTGCGTTCTCCTTGCTAGCGAAATATACGTTCACCGGAGTGCCGTTGATGGGGACCAGCGCTACGCCATTATTCGCCGTACCGTTGAGCCAACTCTGCAGCGCTGCAGTAACATCGATCTCAACAAAATCATTCAAGCCGGAGGCAGCCACCGCCACGCCAGTAGCAAGAATGCTGCCCAGCGCCGGTTCGGACGTGGGCGCGCCCGTAACCGTGCCCTCGGTCCACGGGCCGGTCACCTGGTAGACATCAAACGAGCCCGCCGTGTTGACCTGCGTGACGAAGAGCGTCAGAGTAGCTTTGGCCACCGCACTGCCCGTGATCCCGCTCGGCAAGCTGCTGAGGTTAAAACGAATGAAGGTGCTGGTGTTTTGCGTGGCTTGTATCACGCGTAAACCGGCGTCGCTGCCATTATTGGCGGCGGAGCCTGCTTTGACCCAGGCGTCGTCCGTGGGGGGCAGTTGAGCTTGTGCGGATTTCGGCGCACACAGTAGCGATAACAGCAGAGCCGCCGGCATTGCCCAGGAAAACAACCATCCAAAACATCGAGACGTGTTTGAAAATTTCTCTTTCATCTCTAGAGAGCCTCCATTCGGCCAGGACTTCTCCTCTTGGGTCCCTGGACTCCGGTTAACTTCCAACCCATAAGGCGTAAACCGACGCTCAAAAGTGCAAAACTGAATGTGATAAGATCGAACCTCAGTTTTTTCCGAGTATGGGCCGAACAGGCATGCCGTCACCAACGAGTGGTTTGCTGCGGGAAGTCGGGAGGGGCGATCACGACGCAGCCTCCCGCTTGCTCCCCATCGTGTATGGCGAACTCCGGCGTCTGGCTGCCCACTATATGCTCGCGGAGCCGCCGGGTCAGACCATGCAGCCCACCGAACTGGTGCACGAAGCTTACGTGCGTCTTGTGGGTCAGGAGCGAATCAGCTGGCAGGGCCGTGCCCATTTCATGGCTATGGCCGCCACCTCGATGCGGCGGATTCTGGTGGACCGGGCGCGCCGCAAGTCTGCAGAAAAGCGGGGTGCGGGCGGGGAGAAAGTGTCGCTTGACGACGTGCCAGTGTTCACTCCAGAGAAATCCAGCGAGTTGTTAGCGCTCGATGAAGCTCTGGATCAGCTCGCCAGTCTTTCGCCCCGGCAAAGCCGCATCGTGGAATTTCGGTATTTTGCAGGCCTCACTTTCGAGGAGATCGCCAAACTGGAAGGCCTCTCTCTCAGAACCGTAAAGCACGATTGGAGCGTCGCCCGCGCCTGGCTCCATAGGGAGATCGCGAGGGCTACGTAACAAGTGGAACCGGACCGTTGGCAACGAATCGCCGCTCTCTGTGGAGAGGCGCTGGAGCTTTCCGCTGCGGACCGAATGGAGTTCCTACGTGCACGTTGCGGCGATGATCCGGCGCTACGTGCCGAAGTCGAATCGCTATTGTCAATAGCAGTCAAGCCTGGACTTCTGGACTCCGCCATCGAATCGGAAGAGTTCAAACCTTCAGCTGTGATTGGAGGCCGCTTCAAGATTGTTCAGTTGATCGGTCGCGGCGGGATGGGTGAGGTCTACCAGGCTGAGGACTTGCAGTTGGGCGGGTACGTTGCGTTAAAGAATATTCGGCCGGAACTACTCGACAATTCTCAAGCCGTGGAACGATTTAAGCGCGAGATTCAACTCGCCAAGAAAGTCACGCACCCGAATGTTTGCCGGATTTACGATGTAGGATTTCATCCGTCGTCCACCGATCCGAATGCGAAGATCTTCCTGACCATGGAGCTTTTGGAGGGCCAAACTCTTTCCAGCCGGCTTGCCGCTGGACCCATGAGCACGGCCGAGGCCCTGCCGCTCATCCAACAGATGGCCGATGCGCTCGGCGCCGCACACCGGGCCGGTATCGTCCACCGCGATTTCAAGTCTGGAAATGTGATGCTGATGTCCGGGCCGATGGGTTCGCGAGCCGTTGTAATGGATTTCGGACTGGCTCGTACCGCTAATGAATCCGAGGGTGCGCCCGTTAATCCAGTGACCCAAACGGGCGGAATTGCCGGCACTCCGGATTATATGGCGCCGGAGCAGCTTACCAGCGGCAGCATCACACCGGCTACGGATATTAACGCATTTGGAATCGTGATCTATGAAATGGTCACCGGCAGGCGGCCGTTCCAGGGTCACACGCCCTTCGAAATCGCGGCTCGGCGTTTGCACGAGATTCCACAGTCTCCACGCCGATTCAGTCCCGGCCTTGAACCGCACTGGGAGGGTGCGATTTTGCGGTGCTTGAGCCGTCGGCCGGAAGACAGGTTTCAGAATACCTCCGACCTGCTGGCTGCACTCTCCGGGGAGGGCGCTTTCCGCAGAACCCCGCGGAAGTGGGGCCGGGCTCTGGCCGCTGGCGGCGCACTCGGAACCCTGGCCCTAGCGGCAGGAGTGCTCGTGCTCCGCTACCCAACCAAGCATTTGACAGAACGAGTGCAATGGCAGCAACTCACTGATTTTAGCGATGCCGCTACTGATCCCTCGCTATCGCCCGATGGCCGGATGCTGGCCTTCAAACTGGGCGGATCCTGGTTCATGAAGCCCGGACAGATCTATGTCAAGTTGCTTCCGGATGGACGGCCGGTTCAATTAACCCATGACTCATTCTCAAAAATGACTCCGGTTTTCTCGCCGGATGGCTCTCGCCTTGTCTACAGCTTGGCAAGACCTGGCTCAGACTCCTGGGAAATCTGGGAGGCATCGGTGCTGCCAGACGGCCGTGAACCGCAGCCCATGCTCAGCAATGCGGAAGGTCTAACCTGGATCGACAAGCAGCACATCCTGTTTTCTCAAAAGATGGGAGCTCCGCTGATGGGGATCGTCACATCAACTGAAAGCCGAACGGCGAGCCGAAACGTCTATGTGCCTCAGAATTCGAAATGGATGGCTCACTTTTCCGCCCTGTCACCCGATCACAAGCAGGTCTTGATCGTCGAAATGCAGCCGGGTCCGTCGAGACATGAATCAGACTTTCTCCCTTGCCGCTTGGTGCCTTTCGACGGTCCCTCGCAGGGGCTTCAGGTCGGACCGGTGGCCAGCCATTGCATCGCCGCCGCGTGGTCGCCGGATGGGCGATGGATGTACTTTTCCGCCCGCGTGGATGACAAGTTTCATCTCTGGCGGCAAAGGCCGGAGGGTGGCGCGCCGGAGCAGATTACTTCGGGACCCACTGAGGAAGAAGGACTGGCGATGGCGCCGGACGGCCGCTCGGTTATCACTTCCGTGGGCGTAGATCAAACTACGGTCCGGGTACACGACGCAAACGGCGAGCATCAAATCTCTGGAGAAGGGGATGCTTCAGGTCCCCAATTTGCCCCGGATGGCAAACAGGTTTACTACCGCACGGCCTCTGATTTATGGGTAACGGAGCTGGCGTCGGGACGAGCTGAGCGGGTGCTCCCGGGAGTATCAGTCGCCGGGTACGCGCTATCGCCGGACGGCAAATCCATCGCGTACGTCACTACGGACGGGAGGCTGTGGTACAGCTTGGTCGATCGCCAAACGCCACCCATGATGCTGGCTCAGCAGGGCAGCGCCCCCCAATTCAGCTTCTCAGGAGACATCTTCTTCCGAAGCGGCTCGATCCTCTATCGCATCCATCCGGACGGCACGGGGATGCGCGAAGTGCCTGGAAACCCCGGCGACCCGAAGCTTCCGATTTCACCAATGTCTCCGGATGAAGAATGGTCCATTCGTATTTCCGACAGCAGCCATGTGCTGGCTTATCCCAAGAATGGAGGCCCTCCGGTTCCCTTGTGCGAAGGTGCTAATTGCTCCGCCGGTTGGACCTCCGACGCCAAATTCTTTTGGATTAGCGTTGATCCCTTGAGTGGGCAAAACGGCTTAATGGGGCTGATTCCTTTGAGCAGCAAGTCAATGTTACCGGCGCTTCCTCCGCAAGGCGTTCGCACCCGGGCGGACTTGATGAAGATCCCCGGCGTTCAGGTCGTGTCTACCCGATTCGCATCTCCGTCGCCGGATGGTTCCAGCTACGCGTTCGTGAAACAAGAGTCGCGCCGGAATCTCTATCGAATCCCTTTGCCTTAGGGCGTCGAGGACTAATCGGACTTAGTCGTGGTAGCCGCAGGCTTGGAATCGGTCTTCGTTTCCGTCGACTCGGATTTCTCGCTGGACCGTTTTTCACTGGATGACGACTCGCCCGGCTTCGAATCAGATTTGTCACCAGCCGAAGAATCTTTCGATCCGTCCGATTTCTTGTGATCGGCGGGCTTCGAACCACCCTTGCCGTAATCGGTCGCGTACCAACCGCTGCCCTTCAAATGGAACGCTGGAGCCGACAGCAGGCGTTCCACCTCGCCGCCACACTCTTCATGAACGGTCACCGGAGCGTCGGAAAACTTCTGAATGGTCTCAAAGACTTTCCCGCACTTGTGACACCGGTACTCGTATAGAGGCATCCCTTACTTTATTTCGTACGCTCGCCTCATCAACTCGTCCACGCCCGGCTTTTGTGCGGGGGCGTCCGGAGCATCCGGGATGCTGTCATCTTCCACCGTGTCCGCGATCTCAGCCTGCGGCACGTTGGGCGTGACACCATTGTCCTGGATGGATTTTCCGCTCGGAGAGTAATACTTGGCTACCGATAGGATTACGGCGCTGCCGTCGTCCAGCGTAACCGCCTTGCGAATCGCCGCATCGCCATAGGTGCGCTCGCCTACCACTTCGGCGCGCTTGGAATCGAGCAAGGCCGCCGCCGCGACTTCCGCCGCGTCCGCAGTTCCACGATCTGTGATCACCACCAGCGGCAGCTTCGTAATGGCCTTCGAAGCGACAGCTTGATAGTCTTGCCGGCTCATCTTCTGACCCTGCGAATACGCGATCAGCCCTTTGTCCAGGAACAGGTTCGCGAGCGCGATTCCTTCGTCAGGACCGCCAGTCGCGCAATGCCTCAGATCCAGAATGAAGCGCTTCGCGCCTTGTTTCTCGAGATCGGTAATCTTCGTAGCGACGTCTTTGACGCGTCCCGGACCCAGCGTCATGGTCTGAATCACGCCGACGGGCGTCGGCCCCTGGTCGGTCACCAGGCGTCCGCTCACTGCGGGATACTCGACAGCGGCCCGGATGAGAGTAATCTTCTGGGGTTCGGCTTTCCGCACACGGAGCACGCTGACATCAACCGAGCTCCCCGGATCGCCCTGGAGCAGGATCTCCGCGAACGCCAGCGGCATATCGCGCGTCGATACGTTCTTGATCGATTCGACCACGTCGCCAGTGGTCAAGCCGGCCTTAGCCGCGGCCGACCCAGGCACAACATCCACAATCCCGACGTAGCCCATCCGCTTGGAGAGGACCAACCCTACGCTCGCCTTGTTCGTCTGCTTGGCCTGCAAGTACTGCTTATACTGGTCGGCGTTCAGATAGCTGGCATACGGATCGATCGACTCGAGCATCCCGTTGATGGCACCCAGGGTCACGGCCTTCATGTCCGGCTCCTCGACATAGTCGGCCTTGATGCGCGCGAGAACCTCGCTATAGACTCCCAGGTGATTGTAGGGGTTATCCGTGGACGCGCTGCGGCCATGCACAGCACCGAATAAAAGCAGCAGAACGACGCAGGTGGACGAAGCGACGACAGCTAATTGAAAGCGACGATTCATACGGGAACGGCCTCTCAATCACAGGATAACATCAGTGTCACGCTTCAGGCTTCGATAAGGGTCCAGTTGCGGTGGGGGGCTCATTTGCGAGACACTAACAAGTTTTCCTGTATCGATATCTGATTTGAATGCGGCTGCGAATCCTCTATCACGACCACTGCTTTGACGGCGCGGCCTCCGCTGCGTTTTTCAGCCGCTTCATTGAGGCGAAGTTCCATCCCGATGCCCAGTTTTTGTATACCGGATTGGCGCACAAAGCC
>JBEKBK010000491.1:0-6497 GCA_050015435.1 Bryobacteraceae bacterium | reverse complement strand
GCTCTGGAGTGAAGCCGTCCCGCTTGCCCGGATGTTTTCCTGTCAGCGAGTCCATCAGGGCCATGTAGGCGAGACGAACGCCGCCATTATCGGCGGTGTTTTCTCCCAGGGTAAGTTTTCCGTTCAGCTTCACGTCATCCACGGCGGTGAAGCTTGAATACTCGTTCACCAGACATTGAGCGCGCTGGTCAAAAGCTTTAGCGTCCTGCTCCGTCCACCAGTCCCGCAAATTCCCTTCGGGATCGAACTGCCGGCCCTGATCGTCGAAACCGTGAGTCAGCTCGTGGCCGATGACCGCGCCGATAGCCCCGTAATTTACGGCGTCGTCCATTTTGTTGTCCCAAAACGGCGGCTGTAAAATGCCCGCCGGGAAATTGATATCGTTTTGTTGCGGATCGTAATAAGCGTTGACCGTCGGCTGGCTCATCTCCCAATCGGTCTTGTCCACGGGCTTGCCGATCTTCGCCAGTTGCCGGTGCAGTTCGAATTCGCTGGTGCGCGCCGCGTTTCCGAATTCGTCCTCGCGCGAGATGGGGACCAAGGAGTAATCGATCCAATGTTCCTTGGTGCCGATTTTGTTCAACACGCGGTGAAGTTTCTCCATCGCCACTTCCTTGGTCTTTGGCGTCATCCATGACACGGATTGAAGATCCTGGGCCATGGCCTTTTCGATTTCGGCGATCATTTGCTGGGTCCGACGCATGCCCTCCTGGCCGAGCGTTTTTTCTACAAACTTCTGACCCAGGGCGTCCGGAAGCTGGGCGTCGACTTGAGCGACGCAGCGCTTCCAGCGCGGACGCATCTCCTTGGCTCCCGAAAGAGTCTTCCCATAGAACTGAAACGTCTCGTCCTGAAATGCCGTGGGCAGTTCCGCCTGGGTGTCATGCAGCAGCCACCACCCGAGGTAGACCTTCAGATCGTCCAAGCTGGTCTGCACGATCACGGATTCCATCGTCCGGATGAAGGCCGGCACGTCCACATTCAAGCTCTCAATCGGTGGCGCGCCGACGCCTTCAAAGAACTTGGGCCAGTCGAAATCAGGCGCGAGCGAGTTCAGCTCCTTCACCGTCAGCTTGTGGTAAATTTGCGCGGGATCGCGACGTGAAACGCGATCGAGCGAACCCTTGGCCAGCGCGGTTTCAATCGCCATCACCGCTTGCGCATTCTTGGCGGCGAAATCGCGGGGCTCGCCCCCAAGCTCTAACATGCGCTGAATATGAGCAACGTACTTAGCGCGGATATCCTCCGACTTGGCGTCCGTCTTCAGATAGTAGTCGCGATCCGGCAAGCCCAAGCCGCCCTGATCGAGGCCGGCGATCACTTGCGTGGAATCCTTCGCGTCCTGTTCCGACCCGAAACGAAAGAACGGGGCCGCGCCGGTCTTGTACAGGTGGATGACCTGATCGGTAATGGCCGCTTTGTTTCTCATCGCCAGGATTGCGTTCAGGTCGTCCTTGACCGGCGCGGGTCCTTCGGCGTCGATGGTCTTCTCGTCCATGCACGCCGCATAGTAGTCGCCGATCTCACGCTCGATCACGGAGCGCCCGGGCCGGTTGGTGGAGGCAGACTCCAGGATGTTTTGCAAAATGGTGCGATTGTTCTCCTGCAATGCGTCGAAACGGCCCCAGCGGGATTGGTCGCTCGGGATGGGATTCGCGGCCATCCATCCGCCGCAAGCGTAATGATAAAAGTCGACGCACGGATTGACCGCGCGATCAAGCGCCGCAGGGTCGAAGCCCGGACTTTTCTGCGCCAACCCAAGACCGGAAAGCAGGCACAACGAGAGCATGAAACGCATGCCTTCATTGTACGGGAAGCCCCTGTTTGACGAGACAAGAGATGGCAAAAGAAGATCTTAGTACGACGGTACATCAGGCGATACCGGGCCGTAAATAAGCGCTCTTACCGATTGGGCAGGCCCTCAAGTGCCCCTACAATGCAGTGGAAGGACAAAAACCTAACTGTGCTGCAAATGCAACTCTCCAGGACCGGGAAGTCCCAATACTCCGAAACGGAAGCCGCGGAGGAGCTCGGGATTTCTGTCGAGCAGCTTCGGAGAATGATCCGCAGCCACGTGGTCGACCGAGACGAAGATCTCAACAATATTCCGGTAACCACTTTCCAACCGTCAGACCTGCTTATCCTTCGGCTCCTGACGGGTATGCCTACCCAATCGACAAGCCTGGACTAAAACCGAACCTTTTTGTCTTTTAGCTGTGGTCAGTTGCTAGAATCATAGCTGCTATGGCACAACTCGGTTTTCTTGGATTAGGACTCATGGGGTATCCCATGGCCCGGCACCTCGTCAAAGGGGGCCATGAAGTCGCATTGTGGTCGAATCAGGGGGATAAGGCGAAGCAGCTCGCGAAGGAGGGGAATGGAATTGCCTGCGCGACGCCCCGAGAAGTAGCCGAGCGTGCCGACTTTGTGTTCTATTGCGTGGGGGATAGTACCATGGCGAAGGCCGTGACCAGCGGTCCCAATGGTTTGCTCAAGGGCGTCAGGCCGGGCAGCATCACTGCGGATTGCAGCACCATATCACCGGCAATCAGCAAAGAGATCGGCAAAGCCTTCGCCGCTAAAGGCGCTCAGTTTCTGGATGCTCCCTGCACTGGATCCACGCCGGGCGCGGAAAAAGCCACGCTCACTTTCATGATTGGCGGCGATCGCGCGGCCTTCGACAAGGCCAAGCCGTACTTCGAAATCATGGGAAAGGTGTTCTACTATTGCGGCGCTGCGGGCCAAGGCCTGCAGGCCAAGCTGACACAGAATCTGATCCTGGCCAACCTGATGCAGGCTTTTGCGGAAGGAATGGTGCTGGCTACCAAGGGCGGCATTGCCCCGGAGCTCATGCTGGAGATTCTGGATAATAGCGCTGCCAAGAGCGGGTTGATCTCCTTCAAGGCCCCCTACATCTTTGCGCGGGACTTCGAGGCCCGGTTCTCGACCAAATGGATGACCAAAGACGTGGGTCTGGCTCTAGAGTCAGCCAAGAGCATGGATGTTCCGCTACCATCGACCGCCCTCACCGAACAGATGCTGCGCGCCGCCATCGCCCGTGGATGGGGAGATGACGACTTCTGTTCCACAATCCGTGTTTTGGAAGAGTGGGCCGGAGTAATCGTCAAAAAGTAGCGGTTCTGCGGTTTGGAGGCCGGGTGCTAGTACTAGTAATAGAAGAGTCCTATGACCCCTTGTTCCGACGTCGTTGTCCAGAATGTAATTGAAAAGTAACGAGTTGGTAGTTCGGCATGCGGTCGATAAAAATATTTTAAGGTTTGTCTACAAAAAACTGTTGCAATCCTCCGCTGGATATACTAATATTGGAATCAAGCCGGGGAGGCAACTCCCACCAAAGCGAGACTAACCTCATTAAAGACCCCTGAAGCAAACCTCCCCGGCGCCCCTTTTTTGGGGTCCAAAGTTGAAGAGGTTCAGGCGGCGAGGATGGTCCAAGTCAAAAACCGCAAGCCAAAGTACAATGTTATGATCGGAGATGAGTGACCTACCTCACCCTGCTCGGATCTACCGGCTCTATCGGAACCAGCACCCTGGACGTGGTCCGGCGTTGGCCGGGTGAGTACGCGATCCACGCGCTGGTGGCTGGCCGGAACGTGGAACGGTTAGCTCAACAGATTCAGGAATTTCGACCCAGGGTTGTGGTGGTGGCGGACGAGTGTGCTCTGACCGAGCTTCGTCGTCTGCTGGAAGCTTATGGAGCGCCGATCCCGGAATTGGGAGTCGGGTCGCGGGCTGCGGTAGCAGCGGCGACAGCTCCGGAAATTCGCACAGTGATTTCGGCAGTGGTCGGGGTCGAGGGTTTGGAAGCCACCTACGCAGCCGTTTGCGCAGGGAAGCGCATCGGGCTTGCGAATAAAGAGGTACTCGTTACCAGTGGACGCCTGGTGATGGAGGCGACGCGCGCTTCAGGCGCTGAACTCCTGCCTGTGGATAGCGAGCACAATGGCGCTCACCAGTGTTTCCGCGCCGGACGACGAAATGAAGTCGCGAAGCTCATTCTGACCGCTTCAGGCGGTCCCTTTAGGGAGACCCCAGCATCGGAGCTCGCTCAGGTGACTCCAGAGCAGGCGCTGAATCATCCAACCTGGAGGATGGGCAAGCGAATTAGCATCGACTCCGCTACTCTTATGAATAAGGGCTTCGAAGTCATCGAGGCCTGTTGGCTGTTCGATCTGCAGCCGAAAGATGTAGAGGTGGTGGTTCATCCGCAATCGAAGGTGCACGCCATGGTGGAATACACGGACGGCAGCGTGATTGCGCAAGTGTCCGCAACCGATATGCGTATGCCCATCCAATACGCGCTGACGTACCCACAGCGCGCCGCCGCGCCGGTTCCGCGGCTGGACTGGTCCGAAAGCGCCCGCTGGACTTTCGACCCGCCCGATTACAAGAAATTTCCCCTACTTAGATTGGCTTTTGAAGCCATGGAGACCGGCGGATCGGCAACAGCCACGCTCAATGCTGCCGATGAGATTGCAGTCGAAGCATTTCTGGATGGACGCATCTCCTTCCCGGCGATTGCTGCAACCGTCGCCGAGACACTGGACAAGGTTCCGGTGAGGGAGTCGGCGAGCGTGGCGGAAGTGCTGGAAATCGACCGGACCTCCCGCCAAACCGCACGAGACGTGATCGAAAAACGGTGGGGCCGAAGAGATGCTAACCGAACCGGCTTAGCCCGCGTAACATTATAGACATATGGTTTTCTTACAAAACATCTGGTGGTACTTGGTCCTGATCGGGGTGATGATCCTGATTCACGAACTAGGGCACTATTGGGCTGCGCGCTTTTTTGATGTCAAGGTCGATACGTTCAGTTTCGGCTTTGGTCCGAGGCTGTTCGGTTTCCGGCGTGGAGAAACCGATTTCCGTTTTTCGGCGATCCTGTTCGGCGGCTACGTAAAAATGGCCGGCGAGCAACCCGGCGACGAGAGTTCAGCCGACCCGCGGGGATTCATGTCGAAGCCGCGCTGGCAGCGGCTGATCATCGCGTTTGCCGGTCCGGCGATCAACATCGTGCTAGCGGTGGTGCTGCTGACCGGATTGTTCATGCAGCATTACCCCAAGGTTCCCACCCCGAATAACCCGGTGGTCGGTTATCTCGTTCCGGACGGCGCCGCAGCCAAAGCCGGGATCCGTGACGGCGATCAAGTGGTCCAGATCGACGACAAAACGAGCCCGAACTGGGAAGACATCATGATGAAGGAGGTCGCCAGTGCGCACCAGCCTGTGCAGGTCTGGGTGATGCGCAACGGTGACCGTATACATTTCACCGTGACTCCGGAAGAAAAGCAGGGCTTGGGCTCCCTGGGTTGGGCTCAGGAAACCGATGTCCAAATCGCGAGCATTGTTTCCGGCATGGAGGCTCAAAAGGCCGGTCTGGAAAAGGGCGACATCTTAGCCAGCGTGAACGGGATTCCGCTGCGCTCGATCTCACGCCTGTATGAAGTGGAACGCGATACAGACGGAAAGCCATTGAATCTGGTTTACGTGCGTGGCGGCCAGCCGCATCAGATAACGGTCACGCCCGTCAAGCGCGACCCGGATGGTCAGGGCCAGCATTGGATGATCGGATTGACGGTAGAAGCGCGGGTCGAGATTACGAAACTGCCGCTGCACGAGGCGCTGTACGAAGCCACTCGGCGCAACATTCAGTTTGCCCAGTTGATCTTCAAGTTCCTGGACGGAATTGCCGAGCGGCGCATGTCGCCGAAATCGATCGAGGGGCCCATCCGCATTGCGCAGATGTCCGGCGAGGCTGCGCGCGAAGGCGCGGCTTCTTTCTTCGAACTCATGGCCGGAGTGAGCTTGAATCTGGCGATTTTCAATTTACTGCCGATTCCGATTCTGGACGGCGGCGTGATGCTGATGCTGCTGGTGGAAATGCTAATGCGCCGCGATTTGGATTTGAAGGTAAAAGAAGCGGTGCTTAAGGTTGGAATCGCGTTCCTGATGGTCGTGGTGGTGTTCGTGATCTACAACGATATTTCTAAGATCCTTCCCCCGCAACAGGAGCCAGCTACCGCCCCTGCCAACCCGCCGGGCGCTTCTCGATAAACGCGGCAATACCTTCCTGGGCATCCGCGGCGATCGCGTTCATCGACATGACTTCTTTGGCGTACGCGTAGGCCTTGGGCTGATCCATATCGATCTGGGCATAATACGCCTGCTTGCCGAGTGCGATCGTGAAACTGCTCGCTTCAGCAATCTGGCAGGCGAGCTTTCGAGTTTCCGATTCTAGACTAGCCGGCGGCACGACGCGGTTCACCAAACCCCATTCGGCCGCAGTCGCTGCGTCAATCGGATTACCGGTCAGCAGCATCTCCATCGCCCGTTTTCTCCCCACGGTTCGCGACACCGCCACCATTGGCGTGCTGCAGAACAGGCCGATCTTGACTCCGGGCGTCGCGAACGCCGCTTCCGAACTGGCCACAGCTAGATCACACGTCGCAACTAATTGGCATCCAGCCGCCGTCGCG
>JBEKBK010000490.1:0-6515 GCA_050015435.1 Bryobacteraceae bacterium | reverse complement strand
CTGTAGGGGCCGTCGATGTAATCCTTGTGGTTGATAATGTGCCATTCCATTGGCAAGATTCCAGTCCTCATAGATGAGATGAGTTCGGCTGTCTTCCGGTTTCAGCGACTCGATGCTGACGCCTCGAGGCCAATCCACGCGACTAGATACGTCGCGACGGTCAACACCATGATTATACAATATTTACTACGTGACTGAAAGTCCAATTTTAGATGCCATTCTCGACGTTGGCTGTGGCACCCGTAAGGCCGAGCCCAACGCTGTGGGAATCGACGTTTCGCCCCGGTCGGCAGCGGACATCGTCTGGGACCTGGATGAGTTCCCCTGGCCCCTGGAGACCGACAGGTTCGACCGTATCTATATGTCACATATCATCGAACACGTCCGGGACGTCAACCGGACCATGGCCGAGATCCACCGTGTCGGGCGTAACGGCGCGGACGTTTTCGTCGTAACTCCGCATTTCAGTTCTCATAATTCCTATACCGATCCCACCCATGTGCGGCATCTGGCCGGGCGAAGTTTCCAGTATTTTACAGGCGAAGACTTTGCGTCCTTTACCGGCTCCAACGTCAGGTTCAGCATCGAGGGGCTGGACCTGACCTTTGGAAAAAACTTCGTTCTGGATGGCGTGGGTGGCTGGTTGGCGCGCCGCAATCTGGAATGGTATGAGCGGCACGCAGCTTGGATTTTCCCTGCCCAGGACATTCGATGTCATCTGAAGGTCCGGAAATAACCCGCCAACCGCTCCGTCACCGTCGCGGCTCGGAACCCATACCGAGCCGCGCGCGTGAGCAAGCGATTGCCCTACTCCTTTCCGGGATCCAGTCTGCTTGACAGCGTCGTCCGCGAAGGCTCTGTTGTGGGGTGGGGCCGACGGCCACGTCGGCGAGCCGGCTTTCAGCCGGCTTGTCTTCGCTCGAGTAGAAGCCGGTTGGAAAACCGGCTCGCCGGCTGACAGCCGGCCCCACGGCTGCTACTCCTGAGCGTAGATCTGACGGACGAAATTCGGGATCGGGTTGAGATTTGGCCAGCCGGGATACTTGGTCTTGAATTCGGCCAGCAGTTGTTTGCCGGCGTCGTCCGCCGACACGCCCTGGCTCTTCAGCGCCAGCGCCTTGGTTTGCAACTCGCTGATGAACGCCTTCTCAGCCGCGATCAGCGACCCATCCCCGACCTCACTGTGGTCTGGCAGAATATAGCGCGGCTTCAACGCCTCAACCTTGTCGAGAACGGCGAGCCAGCTCTTGGGCGTACCACCATTGGCGGGAATCGCCGGGACCGTTTCGTTCTGGACGACGTCGCCCGTGACGAGCGCGCTGTCTGGCTCGACCATAACCAGCTCGTCGCCCTTCGTATGCGCGGCGCCGAACCATAGCAGACGCGCGGTGACGCCGCCCAGGTCCAGCTTCAATTCACGATCGAAGATGATGTCGGGCGGACGAAGCCTCACCCCCGAGAGGAGTTCGGCATTCAACGCCGACATTTTGCTGAAGACTCCGACCATCTCCGCGCCATGTGCCTCCATGTCTTCCTGCTGGACGGCCGGCCTGATCAGGATCGTGCTGGTGGGAAATCCCGGCTCTCCCGCCGCGTGCTCAGGATGGTAATGGGTGGTCGTGAGATACAGCGTCGGTCCCAGCGACAGCTTCTGCGCTACGCGCGCGACGGTCGCGCCATTGCGCGGACCGAGGCCGGTGTCGACCACCAGCGTCGCGCGATGCCCCACCACGATGAACACGTTGGGGAACCCCTTGACCTCGTACACGTGCTCCGTGACCTGGGTCGAAGCCTCCCGTAAAATCGGCTGCTGTGCGGTCTGAGCCGCGGCGCTTGCCGACCATGCAACCAGCCAGCACAAACTTGCGCGAAGAGTCATCGCATGTCCCACTTTCTGTTAATCTCCTCGATCACCTCGTCGGGCCGCGTGGTGTAGACATAAAATACCTGCACCGCGTGGGTGCCCCGAACTTGCATTTTCAAGCCTCCGCTGACCGGCGTGAACTTCAAGTGTTCTTCCGCCGCACGAATCGGCGTGATCACACCCAGCGCTATCTTCGTCACATGGGGACAGTCTCTCGCCGCTTCCACCACGGGGATCGCGCTCGGGATCACGGTCGAATGCCTGCCGTTGAATTTCGATCCCTTGAGCAGTCCTCTCGTGTGCGCCAAACGTTATCTTACCGCTGCCCGGCCGCCAATCGTAGACTGGAAAGAATATGGAGAGCCTTCAAATTGTGCCTGCGACGGAAGCGGAAATCCCGGTGATTCTGGGCATGATTCGGGAACTTGCTGAATACGAAAAACTCACTCATCTGGTGGTCGCGACGGAAGAGCGGCTGCGCACGACGTTGTTCGGCGACCGCCCCTCCGCAGACGTGTTGCTGGCTTCCTGGGACTCGGAATGGGCCGGTATGGCGCTGTTCTTTTCCAACTATTCCACGTTCCTGGCGCAGCCTGGGATTTATCTCGAGGACCTGTACGTGAAGCCGCACCTGCGCGGCAAAGGAATTGGGTTCGCGCTGCTGAAGCGCTTGACAGAGATAGCGGTTGAGCGCGGCTGCGGCCGCGTGGAATGGGAGGTCCTCGATTGGAACGAACCCTCCATTCAGTTTTACAAGCGGCTGGGCGCCGTTCCGATGGATCAGTGGACCCGGTTCCGGCTGACGGGCGACGCGATCACCCGACTTGCCGATTCTAGTTTCCGCCACCAATCTTGAGCTCTTTGCCGTTGGAGACGACCTTAGTGACCCACAGGGAATGCACGCCGTTCCTGGCGGGCCAACCGGTAATCGAAAGTTTGTCCCCAGGCTCCAGCGAAGTCGCGTTCCATCCTCGCGGACTCAGATGAACTGGGCTCGTCAGCTCGCCCGACCATTTCTGAACCTGGCCTTTATCATCCTTCACCTCGAATTCCACGATGCAATGAGGATTGACGAAATGGAACTCGGTGACAGTCCCTTGGAGCGTTACTTCCGCATTTTTGTCGAACGCCGCGAACCCGTGGTGTCCGAAAGCCGCACCAGCTACGGCCAAAAGGGTGAACCATACGATTTTCATCATTCCTCCTATTTGGGGGCCGGCCCGTCGTCGACCCAACGATCGAGATCGCGAACGTACTGGCGTCCGTTGAAAGTGTAGGTCGGAACGGTCACCACCAGGTACGCCTTGCCGGCCAGGAGTTTGCCGTTTTTATCTTTTTCGCTCTTGGCAGTTGCCGTTACCCAAACATCGAAGTTGTTATTGGGGCCGTCTGAAACGGGCGTGAAAAAACCCGTAGAGCTCACTTTACCAACCACATCCGAATTGGCGCCCTGGGCTGCGTAAAACACTTCCATCGACCACGTGACATCCATGGGGCCGAGTTCCACATCATCGTCGGTGTGCGCTTTGCCGTCCGGGCCATTTTGATACCCGATGGCCTCGAACTGCTGGTAGCCCCGGGCGTGCGTCTGGTTGCCGAATGCCGCCATGGCCGACTCTGGAGCTACTTTGATGTAGTCCACGCGATCATAGATCGCGAGGGCGCCAGGCAGCACGGACCGCCCGAGGGCAACGTCGCGCTTGCCGGGATGTGCATCGGCGGCGACGTCCACTTCCGCGATGACCTCGCTCCCGGTGCGGGAGACGATGCGCCGCACGCTCACGCCCGGTCCGAAGTTAAGATCCGCAGGCCTCACCTGTGCCGGAAGACTGTCCCCAATCAGCCGAATGCGGTTGGCCTGCGAACCGGTCTTCAGGGAGGATCGATCGACCACCGTCAGCATTGGATCAGGCGACGGACGGCGCAGCTGCACGTCGAAGCCGAATTCCTGGTACTCACCCCAGAACCAGCGGCCCTCAGCCGTCGATTGATCCGGCGCGATCCACAGGACTTCGCGCAGTTCGCTCGAAGGGTCGTCCCGGGCGGTATCGGCGGGTTCGTTGCCCTTGGAACGTCCGCGCCAGGCGTACCCCCCGTAAACCGCACTGCGTCCCGAGCGCACGAGGCTGGAACCATCGTTGACCGAGGTCAGATGCACGGTGGTATTGAACTCATCGTCGCCTGCAGGGTCAACCTTCATCTCACCGAAGTACTTGCCGCGGCCCAAAATTGACGCCGTCACCAGCCAGCGTCCGGTGAGGGTGGGTCTGGACGTTCGGGCGCTCCAGGCGTCCCATTCAGGAGTGTGAAGGGGAGCCGCCTTGGTGAGAAAAGCCAGGGCTTCCGCGCCGTCCTTGACCTTGTAGCGGGCGGTGTGAATGCTCATGAACTGCTTCCAATCATCGGACGAACGCCGCCACGAAAGCGCGCGCGCAAACGTGTGGCACCTCGCGCAGTCTTTGCCCAAATTTTCACTTGGTATGCTCGTTTCGACATGAATCCGGCGCTCGACGTCGTACATTACCGGCTGAGCTTCCTCGGGCGCCAGCCCATGGCGCGCGCTCAGATACTTGACGATGGTCCGGGCCTCCGGCGGAGTGACCGAAATGCCGTTCACCAGGACCATTCGTTTCAGCACGTCCTGCCAGCCTTCCGGAGTGGTTCGCTCCCAGGAGATACGCTGCATAATTCCGTGATCGTCGGTGGCGTGGCATGATCCGCATTTGGCAATCACCAAAGGGTCAGTGACCGGGATTCCTTCGCTGGGGCTCGATTGGCCCGAGACGATACCGGCCAGGAGTATACAAGCCAAAACACTGCCCTTGCGAAATGTTGAGATCATCGTTGCTTCACCAGATAGTCGTGACCA
The DNA here is from genome assembly GCA_050015435.1 of Bryobacteraceae bacterium. Taxonomy (GTDB): domain Bacteria; phylum Acidobacteriota; class Terriglobia; order Bryobacterales; family Bryobacteraceae; genus Palsa-187. Next base: position 1,782 of record JBEKBK010000490.1, on the reverse strand, counting down.
ACGGGGTCGGAGGGCCCTAGGTGACATGGGGGACCGGTCGATAAAAGTCTAGCGCATTAATGGCCCCGGCACTTGGCCCTATAATCACTCGCATGAGCCCGCATCTGCGTATTCACGCCATCCAGGTCTTCGTTCGGGATCATGATCAAAGCTTACGATTCTACGTGGATCAACTCGGATTCGAGGTAGCCTTCGACGCCCGCCTTCAAACGGGCGACCGTTGGCTTGCAGTGACACCTCCAGATGGCTCGGCGGTGCTTACGCTGGTTGCACCGAAGCCTGACTCCAAAGAATACGAACTCATCGGCCGGCCCACGGGGATTATATTCGTCACCGAGAACGTCGCGGCCAAATACGGTGAATGGCGCAGACTCGGAGTTCGCTTTTCGTTTTCGCCGCGGCTTCGGCGCGTCCGATACATTCAGGGCAGGTCGATGCCGGACGGCGACGAGTCTCCGGTTTGGGGCGGCGTGTTCACCCGCTTTCGAGACATCGACGGAAATTCCTTCGAGCTGGTTGGCTTCGACGAAGTGACCCGAGAGATCGAAGAGCAGCGGCGTGCGAGCGCTGAGAAGCTCGAAGCGGAGCGGCGCGCCGCACAGGAACTGGAAATTGCAAAGCAGGTGCAGGCGAGACTTTTCCCGCAAACACTGCCGCCCATTAAGACGCTGGAATATGCGGGGATTTGTATTCAGGCTCGTCAGGTCGGTGGCGATTACTACGATTTTCTTGATCTGGGCCAGGAACGTTTCGGGTTAGTCATCGGCGACATTGCGGGTAAGGGCATAGCGGCTGCTCTCCTGATGGCGAATCTGCAGGCCAACCTCCGCAGCCAGTGTGCGATAGCCCTGGATAATCCGCAAGGCATGCTGCGGTCGGTGAACCGGACGTTTCATCAGAACTCCACGGAAAGCGCCTACGCGACGCTGTTCTTTGCCGAGTATTGTAACCAGTCGCGGAATTTGCGCTATGCCAATTGTGGCCATCTGCCGGCTCTGGTGCTTCGGCACAACGGAAAAGTGGAACGGCTGGACTCCACCTCCACCGTGTTAGGGCTCTTCAGCGATTGGGATTGCGCGATCGCGGAGTGCCGTCTCTCCGCCGGCGACACCCTTGTCCTCTACACAGATGGAATAACTGAGTCATTCAATGACGCTGGAGAAGATTTCGGCGAACGGCGCCTTATCGAATCGTGCCGCCGGCATCGGGATTTGTCTTCAGAGGCTCTGATCGCCGCGGTGGTTGCCGAGGTCCGGCAGTTTAGTCCTGGTGAGCAGCAGGACGACATCACCCTCATCGTCGCGAAGACTAGATAGTTCTGATGGATATACAATAGTACAGGTATATCTTCTATGCAGGTTTCGAAATGGGGCAATAGCTTGGCGGTGCGCCTTCCCGCGGCGGTAGTGGATGCGCTCGGCCTCAAGGAGGGCGATGAGATCGAGATTTCGATCGCCGGGACGCGAGAATTCAAGGTCGCACGCGATCGATCCAAGGAGAAGGCCTTAGAGGCCATTCGCCGCCTCGCGCGCCCTTTCCCTCGAGGCTTCAAGTTCGACCGGAAAGAGGCGAATGAACGTTAACCTGTTCTTCGATACGAACGTGCTGATCTATGCCTTTGGCCAAGATGATCCTCGGAGCCAGATTTCAAGGAGGCTCCTGGCGGAGGGCGGCGTAACCGGGGTGCAGGTGCTCAATGAGTTCGTAGCGATCGCGCGTCGCAAACTCGGCTTCCGTTGGGCAGAGGTGTTGGAATCGCTCGCAGCGATTCGCGTCCTCTGT
>JBEKBK010000489.1:0-6517 GCA_050015435.1 Bryobacteraceae bacterium | reverse complement strand
TCGACGGACCAGATGCTTTCCTTTTGCCCCGGGTCGAATGAAGGTTCGGCACAGTTGCTACAGGCATCCGCCCATGGCTGTGAGCGAGTACAATTCAAATATGCATCCTTAAGCCGTGGATATTGGGCGCAACTTCAATGACTCACATCATGCCTTGCCCAGAAACGCAGCGGCAGAGAGAAACAAATACTTCTTTGGCTGCGCCATCCATTTGCGCTTAGCCGATCGCGAGAACTAAGAAGTACCCGGGGATTAAAGAAATGGTAAACCCGACCATGTTCGAAGTAGCTAGGCTCGCTGGAGTTTCAATCTCTACTGTTTCCAGGTGCTTGAATAATCCTAACAAGGTTGGGAAGAAGACCCTTACCCGAGTTCGCAAAGTCATAGACGAGATCAATTTCAGCCCGAATGTGCTTGCTCAAAGCTTCCGTCGTGGCAAGACCAACATTGTCATGATTGTCGTGCATGAAATCGGCAATCCCTTCTTTCTCGAGATTCTCGAGGGAATTCGATCCGTACTCGATGGACGGTATTCCCTGGTGTTGACCGAATCTCGATCGGGCCTGGTCGAGAACAATAATTTCATCGACATGCTTGTAGCGAAGCAGGTTGAGGGCGTCATTCTTCTTTGCTCCGTCCTCCCTTTCAGCAAAAAGCTCATCGAGATGGAAAAGTCACGCCGGCTTCCCATTGTTATTGGCCTCGAGCCAGTCAGCGAAGAACTCAACAAACTGCCAAGCGTTCACATTAACAACTCTCAGGCGGCTTTTGATGCAACCAACTACCTGATTACCCTCGGTCATACCGACATTGTTCTTGTCTCGGGCCCTAAGAATTCGTATGTCACGAAAGACCGCGAGTTAGGTTTTACCAAAGCCATGAAACATGCGGGGATAAAACTATCTGGGGATAGCATTCTTCATTCCGACCTGACCATAAATGGAGGCGTCAACGCAGCCAACGACATTTTGCGGCAATCGATCTTACCCTCGGCGATCTTCTGCGCCAACGATGATATGGCGCTAGGCTGCATGAGCGCCGCGGAGAGAAGCGGGATCAAGATTCCCGGCCAGCTTTCGATTATGGGATTTGACGATATGCGTTACGCGGGAATCGCAAATCCACCTTTATCCACTGTCTCCCAGCCAACACGCGAAATTGGGATAAATGTGGCGAAGAGATTGCTCAAAGCAATTGAGGCTCCGGACGAACATGACCGTCACGTGGAAATACTTCCGCATCGAATCGTAATTCGCCAGTCCACCGGTCCTCGGCGCAAGTAGTATTCGTCGAACATATGATTGTTTAGACCCACATTTCCTTTTTGATTCATCATTCTGAAACCTCGAAACGTCATAATCGTCAGTGTTTATAAAGGTGGGAACGCACTGAAGACGCTTCGGAGGTGAAAACCCAATGGGTGAGAGACAAAATCGGCCTTTCCACTTTACTTTCAACACCTCGCCAGGGTTGGTTTTCAGGGATCACGAATCACTTCCGACGCCGGCCTGCTGCTGGTTCGGGAGTTGGATGAGCAGCTCGGGTTTAGCCAGCTCATCTCTGACAACTTGAAGGATGAGCGCCGCGGCAAGAATACCCAACTTCCCCTTTCCGATCTGTTGCGTCAGTCGATCTATTCTCGCCTGGCTGGCTATGAAGACCTCAACGACGCCGAGCGCCTTTCGCAAGACCCGGCCTTTCGCCTGATTGGCTCGGAGAAGATTCGCGACCGTGGCGCGGCTCTGCCATCGCGGCTCCATTGGTTCGAGACCAAGGTTTTGACACAAGCCGCAAACCTCAGCGGTCTGGCGGCCATGAACCGGGAAATGATTGCAAGGGCCGAAGGACAGGACCGGTCATCGCGAGCGGTACACGACATGGACTCAACCGAGATTCCGGTTTACGGCGAACAAGAACAGAGCGCCTACAACACACACTATGCATCGACCTGCTACCACCCGTTGCTGCTGTTCAATGCTGGAGGCGACTGCGTGCCCGCAAAACTGCGGCCCGGCAACGTTCACAGCGCCGACGATTGGAAGCAGCTCCTGATGCCGGAGATTGAACGGTTGAAGAAGCTGGACAAGGATGTCTGGTTCCGGGCCGACGCGGCCTTTGCCAAGCCCGATATTTACGATGCACTGGAAGAGCAGGGGGTGAAGTACGCGATTCGGATTCCGGCCAACGATTGCCAGTTGCGGGACATTGCAGAGTTGCTCATCCGGCCCGTAGGGCGTCCGGCAAACAAGCCGGTGGATTGGTACAAAGGCTTTCTCTATCGGGCCGCAAGTTGGACGACAGCGCGTCGCGTGGTTGCCAAAATTGAGCATCATGCCGGGGAACTCTTCCCCCGGCTGGGCTTCATCGTCACCAACACGCAGCTCGCAAACCGGAAGGTCGTTCGCTTCTACAACCAGCGTGGCAAGGCGGAGCAATGGATCAAGGAGGACAAGCAGGCAGTGAAGATGACGCGGCTGAGCTGCCACCGGTTTCGGAGCAATGAGGTCCAGTTATGGCTCAGCATACTGACCTACAATCTGGGAAACCTGTGGCGCCGGCTGACTTTGCCGGCCGCCATCTCAGACTGGTCGCTCACCAGCCTGCAGCAGCGGCTGGTGAAGACGGGAGGTCGGCTAGTCAAGCGCATGCGCGATACTATTGGCTGATGTTGGCAGAGTTGCACCTAACAAGAACCCGGTTCGCGGCGATGTTACGCAGGATCGCGTTGTTGCCGCTTCCGGCAAGCTAGCCGACCGACCGCAACGCCGCGAATCCGAATTACGGAGGGCAAAAGGAGGATGGATGGGTGTCTGCGCAATTGACTTGGAAGACTCTCGATGAGGCGGGTGAGGCATGGACGGCAGCGAATCGCCCGACTTTTCTTCCGCAAACGCTGGCTTTTTGGGCGCAAATGTTCTTTTAGCCTAGCAATCTGCCCCAGGAGCGATACAATTTCATGAAAACGGAGCCGAAAAAGGAGATTCCGGCTTACACCTCCGCGCTCGCTTATGTTCGCGCAGAAGTGTAAAGCATGTCCAGAGATAATGTGTAAAGGATGTCATGGAACTGAACAGTTTGAGACGCGGGTAACCGCGGGTTTGCTAAAAAATCCAGTTTTTTGCTGCCCTATGTAAAGGATTTAGACCATGACGACTCATCTTGGCGTTTCTCGCCGCCAGTTCGTGCAGACTATCGGCGTCGCTACGGCGGGCATGGCACTTGGCGCCCACCGAGGATTCGGCAGAACAACCGTCACCAAGCCTCTGCGGCGCGACATGGGCCGTATGAATTTTGAGGCGACCTCGCTCGGACTGGGCGGGCAAGCCTCGCTGCAGTGGACTGCGAACGACATCGATCCAGTCAAAATCATTTTGAAAGCATTCGACTTGGACATCAACTACTTCGATACCTCGAACGTGTATGGCCCAAGCCAGATGTATTATGGGAAGGCCTTTCGGGAGCTCCATCTGATACCCGGTCAGCCGGGATACGACGAACGCCGACGGCGTGAGATCTTCCTGACCAGCAAGACTATGCTGCGTTGGGCGAAGGGTGGCTGGTCGAAAGAAGACTTTAGAAGCCCTAGCGAGGGTGAGCATTGTTTTCACGCCATAGATGACGTGAAACGAACCCTGACGCAGATCTTCGGCGATGGAAAAGGAGCCTATCCGCCCGGTGCATATCTGGATATGGTTCTTCTCCATAACATCATCTCCGTAGCTGACATGGAGGCGCTCTACGTCGGTTTTGACAAGCCGGACCCGCGCGCTGAAGATATCGGGACGCTGGCGGCCTTGCTGGATTATCGCGACGGCACCAATCACACAGGGCTCAATCCCAAAGAGGAGAAGGTGATTCGCCACCTGGGGTTTTCCGGCCATCACTCACCACCGGTGATGATCGAGATGATTCAACGGGATGAGCGCAACGTTTTCGATGGCATGCTGGTGGCCATCAACGCCAATGACCGGCAGCACTTCAACATGCAGTACAACGTCATTCCGGTAGCGGCGGCAAAAGGGCTGGGTGTGATTGGCATGAAGGTGTTTGCGGATGGCAACATGTACCGCAAGGAAACTGAGCAAGAGCCGCACACGCCCAAACATGTCATCCGAAACTTGGGCAGCGACACGCTGCCGAGCCGGCGGTTAGTGGAATATGCATTGTCGACACCGGGCGTTGGCACGGTCATCATCGGTACGGGGCACATCTCCGAAGATCCCGCAGCTTGCCAACTTCAGCAGAATCTCTCGGCGGCGCAAATCGCGCCTGGGGAGCTCAGCGCCACTGACCGGCTTGAGATCGAAAAATTGGCCAGCGTGCCATATGACGGCAAAACGAACCTTTTCCAACTTCCCAAGCAGGAAATGACGCCTCCCCGGGATACCGTGGCCAGGCAGGATATGCGTGATGGTAAGCGCGTGATCAGCCTGAAATGGCAGACGGCCTATGCCGGCGACGAACCAATCTCTCGCTATGAGATCTGGCGGGATCACCAGATGGTTAACCAGGTGGCCTACCAGCCACAGACCAGCAAGAAACCGTTTGAGTTTGTTGATGCCGTCAACGATAAGACAGCTCACACGTATCAACTTGCTACTGTCGATGCGGCGGGTCACAAGGCCATGACAGATGAAATCCCTGTCGCGGCTGTTGTTTAGCACGATCGTCATGGGGCGCTAAGAAACTGCAGGACCCGCGCGGTGAGGTGTCGGTCTGAATCCCTCGGTGGGGCACACATCTCGGGAAAGTACCCTCACCCACGACCAGGTCTCTGCGGTGTCGGCCGCGTCCGCCGCATGATAACTCGACCCCGCAATGGGCAGGTTCTCCTTCACCACCTGCCGCGGAATCCCGCGCACAATATGAATCCCGATTAGAAGCCCTCGGCAGCCAACGGCGATGCGGCCGCGCAGCACAAGGCCACGCGCAAGTCAATGATGCGCTATTGCTCGTCCCGCCAGGCTGCGGAGGGTTTCATCCACTAGAACTATCGGCGTTGCAACTCGCGTATCGAGGTCTCCTCGTCATAAGACGTGGCCCGATCGATACTTGATGAAACCTTCCAAATGTTAATTCCGCCATCCCTGGCATATAAGTCGATCTCGTTGAGTTCTTCAACGCTGAAAGCAAGGCTTTCGAGACTCTTCAGCGTATCTGCCAATTGCTCGACAGAACGTGCACCGACAAGTGCGGAAGTCACCCGTGGATCGCGCAGAACCCACGCGATCGCCATCTGCGCCAAGGTCTGTCCGCGCCTTTCGGCTATGGCATTCAGTTCGCAGATACGCCGGATATTGTCAGCGGTAATCAGGTCCTGGCTAAATGAACCTGCCTTGGCGGCACGTGCATCGGCGGGGATGCCGGCCAGGTACTTTTTGCTGAGCAGGCCCTGCGCCAGCGGCGAAAAGGCGATGCAGCCAATACCCAGTTCTCCAAGCATCTCAAGAAGGCCTTCCTCGATCCAGCGATTAAGCATGGAATAGGACGGCTGGTGGATGAGCAGAGGCACGCGGTGCGACTTCAGTATCTCAGCGGCCCGAGCCGTAAGTTCGGGAGAATACGAGGAAATACCGACATAAAGCGCTTTGCCTTGATGGTGCAGGGTGGCGAGTGCGCCCATGGTCTCTTCCAGAGGCGTTTCGGCGTCGACGCGGTGCGAATAGAAGATATCGACGTAATCCAGCCCCATGCGCTTCAGGCTCTGGTTGCACGACGCGATGAGGTATTTGCGCGAGCCGCCCACGTCGCCATAGGGCCCCGGCCACATATCCCAGCCTGCCTTGGTCGAGATAACCAGTTCGTCGCGGTGGGCCTTGAAATCCGTCGCCAGAACCCGTCCAAAATTCTCTTCCGCGGAACCGTAGGGAGGCCCGTAATTGTTAGCGAGATCGAAGTGCGTGATGCCGTGGTCGAAAGCGTAATGCAGAATGGAACGCCCGGTTTCAAAAACATCGTCAGCACCGAAATTCTGCCACAGGCCGAGTGAAATGGCCGGCAGTTTCAAACCCGAACGGCCGCAGCGGCGATAGGGCATGGAATCGTAGCGCGAAGGCGCCGCATGATACGGAACAGGAAAGGCCATGGCTTACTCCAATGTTGCGAGAATTGCTTTGACGCCGACTTCGGCGATTTCTAGATCTTCCACGCCGGTGAGTCCACTGACCGCTACAGCGCCGACACATTGCTCTCGATAAAAGACGGGAGCCCCACCGTCCCATCCGACATACCGAGCGTCGCCGTGGTAATGAACGTCCCAGCCCTCGGCGTGAGCGGCCCGCCCCAAATTGCCGCTGTGGTCACGGACGCGCGATGATGTAAACGCCTTATTGGCGGCTATTCCGGCGGACGGCAGCGATGCGCCATCCATGCGCAACAGCGCGATCAGTTCGCCGTGCCTGTCACCGACAGCGATGGAGCCCACTTTCTTTCGCCTCCTAAGCTCGGCCGCACAGGCGTCAATGGCGCGGCGCGCTTCTGCCTCCCCAAGTTCGAAATTTGATTGCATACTGTGTCG
>JBEKBK010000488.1:0-6546 GCA_050015435.1 Bryobacteraceae bacterium | reverse complement strand
GCACATAGTCCGCACCCGGCACAGCCGGATCAAAAACCGTCACGTTGTAAGTGAAGCTCACGTTTGAAGAGCCGACGACGATATTGCTGACCGTGACGCTATAAACCGTGTCCGTGCCGCCGAACGGAAACGTCGTGCATTCACAATCCGCATCGAGTCCCATCGGAATCCAAACAATGGTATTTTCACCGTAACCGGTTTCATAGTTTTGGATCGCCAGCGAAACCGGAGCGCCGTTGCTCGTCAGGTTGATGGTCGCGGCGCTGAAATCTGCGTTGGACAACGCGAACGACCAATACGGATAAACAACTTGATACGGCACGAAGCCTTCGGGCGGCCACGCGACGTAAGGCTGGCGCGTGACCGGACGCGGGTCGTTGATGCTGGAATCAAAAACATAGGTGGAATTCGCGGCGATGTAGCTGTTCGTCGCGGGCACATCGCCCGTGCCCATGATTTGCTCCTGCGGATAAAGAATCCAGCGGCGATGGCCGACCTCGGAATTGCCGTTGCCGAAATCCCAGATGTAACCCGTGATGGCATCGGCACCGTTGAATCCGCCAGCTTGGTTCCCGCCCGCCGCCGCACCGCCCGCCGGAGAATAACACGGCCAGTTCGTTGGCGGATTGTGATTGAGCAGACCGCTGGCTGAAATCATCACGGCGACCGCCTGCGCATTGGAATTGTAAATGGAATTGAGGACGACATTCGCCGGTTCGCCCGCCAGCGCACGAAACCAGTTGATGCGGCGCAGCACGGATTCCTGGAACGTCGTCGAATTGGTGCCCGGATAACAATCCGCCACATCCGCCGTCGAATCTATCGGCACATTTTCCGAGGTCGGATAAATGCCGTTGTAAAAATCGCGCACTTGCTCGCGCGAATCCGTGCTGACCACGAAACCGCCGGTGACAGTCTGGAACTCCGGCTTCGGCCCGCTGGGCAGGACGGTGAGGTTGGTCGGCCATTTGGACGCCTCGCCGAGTGTGTGTTGCGCCTGTGCCTGCGGGTGAGACCCGAACATTGCCAGGCAAAAGACTGCTCCGATGTGACAACATTGATTTGCGCGCATGGCTTCAACTAAAACATTATGCCAACTTACTATTAAAAGAAGAAACGTCAAAAGCTGACCTTGCCGCGACATCAGGTTCGGTGGGAACCTTGCGTTGAAGCTGGAGCGTACCCACAAGGCGGGGTTGGTCAATGCCTCTCCTGCTTGACATTATGTCCTGTTCACAATCCCACGATTACCTTGAAAACTCTTGGGCGAAACTGCTTGTGCCCTGCCCGGAAAAACAAATGGCAGCACCCCCGGTCAGCGCGCTCGTGGACAATCCCAAATTTGACGACCCGCGCTGCAACGAGCCGGTGAAGTGAGGTCGGAATGAGCCGGTGGTGGGGGAGGTTTAAGGTGTCGATTCACGGACTGTTCTGGGGTTCCTGCCCACAAAAAAGGCGACCCGCTATCGAGTCACTTCTCGCAGCTTGGTCGGCCGCTTTATGGCCGGGTCGAATCTGGGAGCTTGCAGCGCAGAGCATCACGGATAAACTGCGGCCAGGTCCGGGAGACACTATGAAACACTGGATTTTCGTTTTGCTGGGAGCAGTTGCCGGAGGACTGGTTGGCTATTTCGGTTTCCTCTGGATTGCGCGTCAGGGCTTCTATGCACTGGTGCTGCCGGGAGGCTTGTTGGGCGTGGGTGCGAGTCTGGTTCAAACCAGATCAACCTCCATTTGTGTCCTCTGTGGGCTGTTGGCCTTGGCACTCGGGCTTCTGGCGGAGTGGCAGTTTGCGCCGTTCATCAGAGATGGGAGTTTGGGCTACTTCCTGGCCCACATTCACCAACTCAAGCCGATTACGCTCGTCATGATCGCAGCGGGAGCTTGCATAGGCTTTTGGGCGCCGTTCAGCCGTCGTCAACGCCTGTGTGTCCCACGAACACTCCCACAAGCCCGCTGCGTTCCTTGGGCGTGCTCGCCATCCATTGCCGACGAAAGTTTTGCCACTCGGTGCGAAGTCGTTGAATAAAGCTCCTTGGCGCGTTTTTCTCATCCAGACTCACCGCACTAATCTCCACAGGCGGCATCTTCGGCCAATCCTCGACCGCCTCGCCCTTAAAGCCGCAAACCGGCTTCAGCCAAAAGGTCTGCTTGCCGGTGACGATGCCACATCGCCCCTTCTCGTCACGTTCTACGTAAATGGCTTCGTGGACTTGTCCGTCAATCGTGATCCGTGGCATTTTCTTGACCTATCTCCTTAGCCGCGCGCCTGGGAATCCAGTTTGCGGCGAATCAACGGCAAAACATTCACAGATGGCATTGACGGGCAGAGTTCCGCTGCGTTCCCTGCCCGCGCCGAAACCGTCCAAGTCCATCCCGGCTTCGGCGACTTCGCTCAAACGAAAACTTTGAACTGGCAGGCTCATCTTTCGGCCATCTTCCCGCCGTTCGGCAATACGAGCAAGCTGGTTCAGACCTTTACTTTCGGACGGTGATACTCCCTGCACATTCCAGTAAAGACCACCAATGCGGTCTGCGACAGTAATTGCGACAGTATCGCCGATTGACAGGAAACCCGTGATTGATGCGGGTGGGGTGAATTTCAATCAATAGAATCAAGTGTTTTATCGCTTTTGTTGAAACCCGAAGCCGCCCTCTGAAAACGGTGAAAGTGGAATTTTGAGTCTAGCGCGTCTGCCAATTCCGCCACATCGGCTATACTGATTTAGAGGCACTTACGCAAATAAGCGCATTTTGGATCGAAGCCTGTGCTACTGTTTGCGCCAGAGATCAGGCCCTGCAAAGCAATGCCCGGCCAAGCACGGGCTCTCCCAGCAAAAATGTCGCTCCGCGTTCGCATCGCCCTGGAACATACGGGAAGGTGCTGGACCAGCGCAAGCACCCAATTCGCGGTTTGTGGCGGCGCAACGGGCGCTATTATGAGCAACTGAGAGTCGAAGACCCTGTCGAGAGCGTGGCAAAGCACCGTTTGGGACGTTGTAGTTTCCGATGGCATCAGATCAAACCACCCAAACAGCGTATCTCAGAGGTCTCGTAATGAGATTTTAAGCACCGCGTAGGTCGGAGTGTTCGTCAAGGAGAGCGAATTGCCTCCGGCGCCGGACAACAGCGTCAGTGTCTGCGCTTCATTTGAACCAGGGACAAACATTTGCACGGGCGCGTCGGCCGGGTGAAAGATGTCCGGCAACTGCAAGGTCAGCGGCTGGTTCGTTGGCACGTGGCGGACCAGGTGCAGGAGGAGGGATTTTGCAGTGCGATAGGAGATGACTTCGACTCCGGAACCGGGAGGGACGCAAAACGAGACTGGTTGCGCCAGTCGAACGGCGGTTTGAGCGAATGCGCCGGGCTCGGGCGCGATGACTGTTCCGCGACCAACGGAGATTTCCCGATCGGGGGGGGCCTCAAGGGCGAGCGCTTGCCAGAGTGAAGACTTCAAACGTTTCCGTCCGAGTTCATCGAAGGATCCGGCGTCGCGGGCGGCAATTAATCTTCCGCCCCGGCGAACCCACTTGGCCAAGGCCCGCGCCGCGTCGTAATTCAGGCAGCCGGCGGTTTCGAGGGTGACCATGCGGAATGGGCGCAAACTTTTGGCCGAGATTTCGTCATCCCGCAGGCCGATAGCGGGCGTGCCGGCGGATTGCAGGGCGGACAGATGCGGCGGTATCAGGGGACGATGCAGGACATTGCGCGAGTTGAGCGAAAAAGCCATTCCGACGCCGGCCCAAGCTTCGTTGGTGAAAAACTCCTCATGCGCCGCGTGCCAGCCCAACAGGCGCGACATCTCGTCGCGGGCGTTGGCATCGGTCGGGCCCAGGTCGAAGCCGTCCACAATCCACGGCCGCGCGGCATGGGCCAGCGTGGCGGCGATCAACGGACTGATGACAGCGGCGGGCTTGAGGCCGGTATAGTCGTCGCCCTTGACGAACGTGCCGATGTAATTCCAAAGCGGCCGCCCGGAGGCGACCGCATGGCCCAACACCATTTTTTCGGACATCTGGCGAGAGTTCAGGCCAACTGATTCCGAAACCACGATGTCCTCCCGCTGATACTGGAAATCGGTCCCTAACATGGCGTCGTCATAGGCATACTGCGTGTTCGCGAAGAGAAGGATTTGGGGATTCACCTGCCGCAGGCGGGCGCGGAAAGTTTCGTTGATCTCGGCCCAAACGCGATTCCGCCACTGCAGCCAGAGGGCGTAAAGCGGACCTTCCTCATGGGGAATCTCCAACTCATCCGGTCGCGCGCCAAACAAACGCCGGGCCCTTTCCACCCCACACCGGCGGCGCACATAATCGCGAAATGTCCTGGTGCATCCGGCGCAATGACACGTCCAGCCGGCTTGCGCAAAGAAGAACTCATTGTTGTCGAGCAGGATGCCGTCGGCCTGATACTCGCGCGCGATGCGAAGAGCGCGATCCAGGGCGACGTCGCGCGCACCGGTGTTGGGACAGAGCCACGGGACGCCATAAACCATGACGGGATTGCCCTTGGGATCGCGCTGCAACCAATCCGGGTGCTCGCGCGCAACTTGTCCGCTCTGAAATTCGGGAGACAAGCCGCAGGCCATGACCGAGGTGTAGAGGAGCAGCCGGTAACCCGCCGCGCGATACGCCGCCACGCCCGAGCGGAATTGTTCCTCCGTGAGGCGGTCTTGCGCTTCGGCCACGGTGTTGTGGGAATCCGGCGGCTGAACCGTGATGGCATTGAAACCAAACTCCTTCCTCACGCGCTGAGGACGATTCCCAGCGTCCGCCAGCATGGCGAATTCGGAGTGGCCATAGGGCTGGAGAACATTTGCCTCGCGCAACCACTTCGCTTCCATTGGCAGGGACGCGGGCAAGGGCAGGTCGGGCGGAAGCGGTTCGAACGAGGAGGAGTCCGCCGCCAACGCCTCGCAAAACGGCAGCAACAGAAGCAGCGCAGGAGGGATGAACGGTTTTGTTTTCATTTTATGTTCTCCGGCAGATTGCAAAATGGACATTGGGCTTCCATCGATCGCAATAGTTGATTCAATCTCGGCCGGAATCAAGACCATCGAAGGGCCTCAAGAACGGCTTCCTGTTGCAATGGCCGGACTTCATACGCTAACGTTTCCGAAGCGTCCATGATTCAAAAAGCTGCCGAGCATCTTAAATCTGTTGACCCCGTGCTTGAACGGCTCGTGGAGAAGATTGGGCCAGTAAGCGTGAAGGCCAGGCGCGTTCCAGTTTTTCAATCTTTGGTGCAGTTGTGTTCATTAGCCACAGATTCAGGTCAACCTGGTCACGCGTGGTCATGCCTGGTATGGCCGCCGTGATATAGTCCTTGGAGAGGACCCTGTTCGAGGCTTTCCGATGATCGGGCGCATCCCCGATGGTCGCTTCGCCGTTGAGATCACCAAGCAATGACGGTTTGATTGATGGCAGGCGCCGTGGCCGGCCAAACGACCTTTTGACCGTCTTCCAACGCCGCTTCCAGGTAATACTCCACGGTGCCGGGAGATTGCGCCGGCAATTTCACGTTATACATCTGGCGGGCTTTATAGGCGGCGGCCACTTGGTGGAACTCGCCGCCACCTAATGCGCGCCAATGCAGTTTGACTCCCGTGCATTTTGAGGCAGATAGAACACAGGCCCGGACTTCCTGGTCTTCGCCGATTTTAACCTGGGTGCGCTTTGCGGATACATAAATCCGCGGCGTCCCCCGGTAGGCCGTGCTCAGAGCGGCTTCGGCGGGCAAGGGCTCGCCCAGCATCTGCGTTATGGCGGAATCGTGAGCGAACACCTGTTCTTCACGAACGCCATACTCGAGCAGGGCAATCGCCCCCACTTCACCGGTTGATTTCGCGCAACTCACAAAGGCCGCGATCATCTTTTCGTAACTGCGCGCGACGGCCAGACGCAAGGGAAGGACCTGGTCCCGGACGAAACGCCTTTGCTGATCCGCCTCCTTGATCGCCCGCGCTTCGGCTATCTTCGCGCTGAGGCCATTCGCCAGCTTCCAGGTTCGCACGCGCAGGTCAGTGGCCCGTATCAGGTTCAGCCAATAATCATATCGCTCAAGATTCCCCGTGCCCCTGATCCGCGACCGCAAGGACTCCATTTGCTGCAACGGTGCGAAGACCTCCGAGATCCTTGCGTCCGTCGGCAGGGCCTTGGGATTCACCAGCGAGTTAATCGTCAAGTGCCCACCGTCGAAGTTCCGCATGATCCGCCCGGCTTCGGCGCCCGCCTCGCCGCCAAACATGCCCCGGCCCCAATCGGCCCAGTAGGCATCCAGATCAGGCATCGGTTCTGCGCCCGGTGACCCTGGTCCTGGCACCGCTCCTTCTGTGTCCGGCACCGAACCTTCGAAATCCCAGCCGGCACGCGCCAGGGCCATGATGTTCGGCGTCATCGCGGCTGTTCGCCAGTGAATCGCCATCATGCCTTCACACCCGTAGCGGTGCGCCTCCAGCGAATTGGCGAACATTCGCTCTACCCAGAGTTGCAGGTCCAGGCAAATGCAGCCGCCGGCGCCAGGCGTATCGTCATCCTCGGCCCAGCC
>JBEKBK010000487.1:0-6583 GCA_050015435.1 Bryobacteraceae bacterium | reverse complement strand
TCGTGACCGGCGTCCCGGTCCTGCTCAACACCTCGTTCAACGAAAACGAGCCCATTGTCTACACGCCAGCCCAGGCCATCGATTGCTTCCTCCGCACCCGAATGGACGTCCTCGCCATCGGCTCGTTCTTCTTGCTGAAGACTGAAAATGCTCATCTGTCCGCAAACAAGTTCGCTTTCGCCGAAGCCCCCGTACCATAAGTTGGCCCGCGCCAATGGCAGAGTCTCCTCAAGCCCTTAAGGTCGACCGAAGATCGCCGCCCCCCTAGCTGGCTCTTCATCTCTGCCCCTGTTCTTATTCTTCTGGCGTTAGCGTCAGTCTTCCGCTTCGCGGGTCCTGGCTGAAGTGTCGAAGATCCGCTCCAGCCCGCGGACGTTATCGTCGTCCTTGGTGGTCACTTGCCCTTTCGGGCTACGGAGGCGGCTACTATCTACAAACAGCGCTGGGCACAGGAAGTCTGGGTGACACGCCCAGCCCCGACCGTTGAGTCTAGGGCCCTCGAGAAACTGGAAATCGGCTTCGTGCCGGAAAACGCCTACAGCGCCTGAACTTCATCCTCGGTGTTGGTAATGTCTCAATGAACACTCTCTCGGCAGAAGAGGGAACTCCGAGCCGGATTGGTACGCGTTTCAGCCTCAGCGTGTAATGATAGCCGGAATCAGCGAATGTCCGTAAAACTAGAAGGCTACTCAGCCGTCGTTTTGTCTAAAATGGCGGAAATCCGAAGTCTGCAACCATTCGCCTGGAGCTCACCGTTGCAGAATGATATTCTGCTCGATCGGGAGCTCTTCCTGGCCTCGGTGTCCGAGGAGTGGACGCCCAAAGTCGTTGTTGTTCGCCACGGAAGTGCCCTTGCGGGGGTCGTATATGCAAAAGATCGGGGAATCTTCCGCGGCCTTCGCCTTGTGTATGCCGACTTGACTTTCCCGGGCGCATTGCCTGGAGACCCGGTAGAGCAGCAAAATACCTATCTCGTTGCACTGGAAACATTGCTTTCGTCCACAGGAACACGCGGCATACGGATGTCAGTGCAGCCGGACAGTCCTGCGCTGGCGGCTGTGCGACGCTTGGTTGTTTCCCGTGGCCTTGATTCCCGCTTTTGGCCTCAAGTCAGCCACACCGTTCTGTCCTTGCCCAACACATATGAAGACATTCTGCGGAGCTTCGGAAGCACGACGCGGCATAATTTCCGATACTATCGGCGCCGTTTCGAGAATGCAGGTCATGCTTATTTGGACAACCTTCAAATTGATGAGGCACGCTTGGCGGCCTGCTATCTGCAGCCGAAGTGCAGCAAATCCATCGCGCCAATCGACCGGTTCTTAAGGATGACGGCCGCGGCGACCCGGCCGTTGGCGGTTGGACTCAAGCATCGAAATGGAGAATGGCTAAGCGTCATATGCGGCGCATACAGCTCGGCAGCTGGAGTGCTATACACGCAGTTAAATAATGACCGCGACTTTCCTCGAGACTCTCTATCCGTGGTCCTACGCGCCTATTTAATCGAATCCCTCATCCGCCGAGGCATGAAGCAGTTCGTGATTTTGGGCGGCACAGCGCCGCCCCTGAACCGCTATGCGACCCATTTCCGGACAATCGGGATCTCCATCGATTCACCGGACTACGCTTGGCGTTTGGTGCGCGGATTGAAATCAACCGCGGGTTCTTGGTTGCCCAGCAAACTCCAGCGCTGGATTACACCACCACCCTGATAGTCCATACTGTTAACTTTGCTCGATGGGACACTCGAAGATGTGAGGGACGCATTTGGCCGAAGCCTGCCACTAGATTCTGTGCCCTTCGTGAATCAGGTCCCCAATTTTCAGGCCGCCCAGCGTCACGCCCGTACGTAATTCCAAGATGTCCTCGACCGCCTGTGAAGAGACTTTCAAGGCCCCGCGCTGCCTGTGTTGATTCCTTCTCGGCAAGCGACTCGAGTGCTCGCTCGATTACTTCCTCAGGCGACCGGAACGCGCCATGTGCCAATTGCACCTTCAGAAGTGCTTCGCTGTGTGGGTTCAGACGCACGTTCATGGCACCCCCAGGTTGCTCTTTACTTTCTATTATTATCAACTACCTATGAACGAGGCGAAACAAGTGACTAGCATTAACGCCTTGCTCTCAGATATCGAGGAGCTTCACCGGTGGCTTAGGGCGAAAGTAGCGCACAACGAGATGTTGGGGATGAGGACGAGGCGAATCAGAACCGCCCAGTCACGTCGACCTTTCCTTTCACGCGACGTCCTCCTCTCGTTTCGCGGCCGTTGAATCTGGCTTCTTCCGCTGAATCGGGTTTGCCTCTTTCTGGAGCACATCATCTGCTACGTCGGCATCGGCGAGGTCGCAATGAAAGGGGCAATCTTCGCGGTCCATTTCGTCGCGGGCCGCGTCATATTTGCATTCGCAAATTGGGGGCTCTTCGGGTTCCTCCAAACTCCAGCTCATGCGGATGCCTTCTCGCGCAATCGGTCTATGCGGTCCTCCCCACAGATGGTGACCATTTTGCGAACCGCCGTCTGGACTCCGGTGTTCGTCGTTCCGAGGACGTACTGTCGATCGTCCAGGTACCCAACGAACGAGCCGGATTCGATGCGGATCACGGGCTTCAGGTTCAATCGCCGGACTACGGCAGGAATATCGAGGTTGTGTACTTCGGCGAACCGTCGCGCGCCTAGCTTGTGATAGCTGTCCTTTCCCGTCCGGTGGTGCTTGCTACACAGGGGAATCGCGGAGGAATCTGGCGACTTCTGCCCCAGGCCTCTGGGCCCGGTGTGCGAAGCTTCAATTCCCCTGGTCGCCCCGCACACCAAACACGGAAAGGTCCGAATCCAGGCGAGGTACAGTGAATCACGAATCGGTTTCATGTCTCCGGTACCTCTCCACCCCATTCGCGCTCGCAGTTCCTCCAATACGAGCAATTGCGCCGCGAGCAGCTTAGCGAGAGCCGATTCGGCATGTACAGTTCCGATCGCATGACTCGTTGCGCCAGGGGATAGAGTTCGCGGGTCTCGAGAAGGTCCTGCTCGTTGACGGTGAAGCTTTGGGGCACCAACGCGGGGGTCTTGGTCTTTACGAGCGTATCGATGCGTGCCTCGCCGCTTGCTCCATGGGTCAGTTGCGCGTAAGTAGCGATCTGAAACCGGTACTCCGGGTCAATGCCGCTTGGCTTACGGGCCGAGGTCTTGATGTCGATGATCCGGCCGCTTACGTCGAGCAGGTCGACCCAGCCTTGAACCCGGACACCCGCGATCTCGCCCACGACATGTAACTCCACCCCTACCGGCTCAATCCAAGGAGCCACACGGTCGAGGTACTTCGCCACCAGGATCTCGCCACAAGCGGCCAGCTCTGCCGGGTCTTCATCATCGCGAAACTCGGCTTGCTCGCGCTCGAAGGCCCAAGCTTGGCGGAACAGCGCGAGGACTCCCGCAATCGGCAGGTCCTCATAGCTTTCGATCTTTTGGGAAAAATTCTCCGCCAGCGCAGTGTGTACAGCCCGTCCCAGGGCCATGTTCCCGCTGGGCGGGTCGGGATATCGAAGGCTGTGCTTGAACCACCAGCGCGCCTGGCAATCCATGAAACAGCGGACCTGGCTAGGCGAGAGCACCTGGGCTAGCTCCGCTGGTGGTGGGACACCGTTCACCGCGGGCTCCTCTCGCTCATGTTGATCAGCACCGTGATCGCCATCGACTTGATTGCATCGGCATCAAAGCGCACCACGTAGCCGATTTCGGAGCCGAACTTCTCAGCATTGTGCGCCGCCGAAATTGCGGTCTTGAGCGCTTGCTCTAGCTTGGTGGCTGGCGCGGATGGCATGAGCATGCAGGGTGACAGCGCACTGCCGTTTTCGCGGCCGCCGATGTGCCCGTTGTTCAAAGGCGCAAACGGTGGGATCTCGTCCCGGTCGATGCATATTGCCGGCGGGGCCACAAGGCCAGCTTTTTTGGCGTTGGCCATTTCTGCCGACACCCGCAAGTCGCGTTCTAACGGAGTCTCTGACGCGTCCACTCCGTCGGCGGGGTTCTCCCCCGCGTCGGGGTCTAGCCGCTCCAGCTCCCATTCAACCGAGCGCTTCTGGCCGGTCCTGACGCTCGCCTTGCGGAGCTTGAAGGTTTCGCCGGCAGGGATGCCTTCGATCTTATTGGCAATGATCGGGGGAACGTACATCACGCGCCCGTCCGCTAAGTTGAACATGATGCGAGTGCCATAGCGGCCCTCGACGGCTACGCCCTCGGACGATTGCAACGTCACTTCCGTCGGCACATTCATTTCAAAACGTACGATGTTCATACCCTGCTCGCTTTCATTCCTGAATATTGATTGCTACTGGATTCGGTAGACCCGGTCTCCGGCGCGTTTAAACGACTTGATCCGGAACCCCAAACGCTTGGATAGCTGACCGCTGATGAACCCCCGCACACTGTGCGGCTGCCAGCCCGTCTCCGCCATAAGTTCGTTGAGTGTCGCGCCCGACGGTCGTTTGAGCAGAGCGATCATCCGCTCCGTTTTCGTGCCATCACGCCCGCTGACACGAACCGTTTTGGTGGGCTTCTTACCTCGGTCGGCCGTGCTTTTATGGCTAGGCGCGGTGGACGAGGGCTCCATCTCTTGAAGAGCTCCCCAGATTCGCCGGACGGCCGTCTTGCGATCCGTAAACCTTCGGACCGCGCTTACCTTCGGAAGCTTGTTCCAGATTTCAACCAGGCGCGTTACTGGCCAACCCGCGGCCAGCGTAGCGAGCTCCGTCGCGCTCGCGAACTTGTATCCGCCCTTTGGAACACTAACCTGGCTGGTCGCGGCGAATGCCGTGACGTGATTTTCAGCGTCGATGAGGAATAGATTCATAAATTCACCTGGACCCGCCCCGCGTTCGGTCTTTACTTGCGGTCGCTTTGGTCGTGACCATTGATGCCTCCGGTCGCGCAACGAGTCAAGCGAAATCTGCCAGGAATTGCGAGGAATTTGCGGCTTTGTACGGACCAAGAATTGCCTGGGCCTCGGCTCGGGAAACTTCCTTGATGGGTGCGCGTATAATGCCCTTCGTTTAACGGACTTCGTGATATCCTGTCACTGTGATCCGCTCCTTCCGCGGCAAGGAAACCGAGGAGTTGTTTTATCGCCGGCGCAGCCGGAAGTTCGGCAACATCGCGAAGGTGGCACGGCGGAAACTGCGAATGCTCGATGACGCCGAGAAACTGGAAGACGTCGGGGCGGTTCCCGGAAATCGGCTGGAGGCTCTAACCGGCAACCGGAAGGGGCAACACAGCATCAGAATCAACGATCAATGGAGAATCTGCTTTGCCTGGAAAAAGGGGGCTGCGGAAGACGTTGAGATTGTCGATTACCATTAGTGAATTATTAGCGAGGTGCGTGCGAACATGGCAAACAAAGATCGGCTTCCACCAATCCACCCTGGAGAAATCCTTCGTGAGGAATTCCTCGCCCCCCTCGGCATGTCATCGCACGAGTTGGCTCTGGCGCTCAGGGTGCCAGCCACACGCATGAACGATATTGTCAATGAGAAGCGCGGCATAACCGCCGACACTGCCCTGCGCCTGTCGCGTTACTTTGGCACTACATCGAGGTTCTGGATGAACATGCAGGCCTCCTGGGAGTTGGAGGTGGCGGAGGATGAACTGGGCCGGGCGGTGAGGCGTGAAGTTTCGCCCAGAACCGCCGCGTGAGCGCCCGGAGCCTTAGAGACCTTGGCACACCTCCGACCCCGTGGGTTGCGGCTGAATTTTGAGCCGTGGCCTCTAGACCTAAAACTCCCGAGCTCATCTACGGGCGGCTTTTTGCTCATGCCGCCAACCTCACGCGATCCTTTCGAATGACCTCAAATGTCCGGCCATCGCCTTCGAGCGTCGCTGGCTTGCCGCTCAACCCCTGCCAGCGCTCGACCGCGACGTCGGTATATTTAGGATCGAGTTCCAAGCCATAACAAACTCTCCCGGTCACCTCCGCCGCGGCGAGAGTTGTCCCGCTCCCCAGGAACGGATCATAGACCAGTTCACCCGGCTTGGTGTGGTTTAGGATCGGTCGCCGCATCAGCTCGACCGGTTTCTGCGTCGGATGATCGAACTTGTCTTCACCCGATCCACCCATGATGAACTTCGGGGATGGCGAGTTCCAGATGGTCGAGTTCTCACCCGCCTTTCCATACCAGGGCGCGTTTTTCTTTCGGACGTACCAGCAAGGTTCGTGAGCAAACCAATAATGGGTCCTGGTGAGTACCGCCCGTCCCTTGTCCCAGATGATTTGCTGATGGTGCAGGAAGCCGATTTTCGGTAGTGGGTCTATTTGAAATCGGCACGTCTTGACCTTCCTTCCGTTTCGTGTAACGCTTGAGGCGTATGCCAAACCGCAAACGCACTCCTGAAAAACTTGATGACGTTCAGAATGCCCGCCGCGTCTTTATAGAAGCTACCCAGACTACAGAATTGACTGTCGTTCAAAAGGTCATGCGAGAGATGGGGGCCAAAGGCGGCAAGATCGGCGGCAAACGTCGGCTTGAAACCATGACGGACGAACAGCGTAAACGTAGCGCCAGGAAAGCTGCTAAAGCTCGCTGGGCTAAAGTTAA
>JBEKBK010000486.1:0-6604 GCA_050015435.1 Bryobacteraceae bacterium | reverse complement strand
AACGCGCGCGGAACGGGAAGCCGAGGAAAGCGAGCAATACCAGTTGTTCGAGACCAGCCAGTACAAGTACCGGGTCTTCGTGACCGACATGAGCGATCCGATCTCCTTCGTGGTCTGGTTTTTACAGCCAGCGGGGAGGCGCGGAAAACCTGATCAAAGAGGCGAACAACGATGCCGGGCTGGCGGCGCATCCGTCGGGTGTCAATGAACGGATTTCCGCAAGGAAATCCTTTCTTCAAGGATCCTTTTCATTTCGTTCCAGAATCATTCAGAGGAACCAAATTAAGTGCTTCGCACGATCCTGATGATATATCCTGACAGGGTTGCTTGGAATGTGAGAGTACGGGACAGTATCTAATCCGTCGCCTCTCACATTCCCATCTGACATGGGAGATGTCGAACTTGATCTTCGTGTTCGCTACGGTGGTTTCGGTACGGTGTCTCGCCCGGTGGTCTACCACTTTTCAGTGTCCTACTACTCTTCTCCAAGTGTTCGGATGCCCATTTCTGGGTTTAGCATAAGGGAGGTTCTGATGGTGCTCCTTCTGTAGGCAATACTACTTTCGACTTCGACACCCAATCAATCGAACTCATTGAGTACAAGCCGGGATTGTTTCCAATCCATCTCGCCAGCGGCTCTAAACGCGCCCCCTGGACTTCATACGGCTTTTCGCTTGCGGTCAAAGTGCCGTACTACTCATTTGTCATCTTTTCCACTGGGCTTTTGACATTCCCAATTCGGAGTATGCGGAGTAAACGAAGTATGACAATATATAGGCAGGCGAAAGTTTTAGCTCCACGCGATCTTTTGCGTGGAGCTAAAAGTTCCACCGCATTCATTTCTGAATACAGTACCATTTTACCGCACTTTTGAATTCTGTCAATTTCTCCCAACCCCTCCGATTGCGCCGCTCCCCCAGCGATCCTTAGGGAAACGCTGTGCGGTTACTCGCCTGCTTCCCGTGCGTGCTCGGCTTGCAGCCTGCGGGACGCGAGCCATTCGTCTAACACGTTCCGCCAGTGATCCCAGCATGCACCGTGCGCGACTGCTGCTCGGATTACTTCCGTCTGATCCAGCGGTTCCGCATGTGTCAGTTTATCCAGTTCTGTTGCCGACGCTACCAGCGCGTCCGAACAGTCCTCCAGGTAGAGTTCAATTGCCATTTGCGTTTTATCTTTCGCCAGCACCCGTTTTTTCATCGTTTCAAAATCTTCGTTCATTTTAAAATTCCTTTCGTCGGTCTCAACCCCCTCCCCGCCGCCGTCCCCAGCGAATCGTACGGACATGCTGGGGGAATGGGTCTATCTAATCCTTTGCGACGGCAATAGACGTACTTCCCCTTCGATCAGGACGCCGTTTCCATTCCGCAAGACGACCCGGCGTTCCCCATCCTGCACTTCAACGGTGCACAGCGATTCTGACGGGATGTCCCGCTCTGGTACCTGCATCCAAATGCTAATTGCTTCCGCGATCAATTCCTTTATCCGTTTTCATTTTTTGAATTCCTTTCGTCTAAACTCGATCCCTCCGCGTCATCCAATACCCAATTCGCCAGCCCGCCGCGAATGATGCCGCGCCGATGGCGATCAACGAGAGGATCGGGGAAAGGTCACTTTGATTGCTCGATTGCTCCCCCGCCCGCAGCAGCCCACCGGCGACGGAAGTCTGCCCGTTGCTCCGGCGTGCTGTCATCCTCGACCAGCGTGAGAGTGACGGGTTTCCCCATCCATCGAGCGACGGCCAGTTGGATTTCCTTGTCATTTAAATTTGCATGTAGCGTGACCACAACACTGCCACCCACCGCCGCGATTCGTTGCGTGGCCTCGGCTGCTTCGTCACGCTCTTTCATACAGTTTCTTGCCATTTCAAATTCGTTTCGTTTCGTTTCAGACTTTTGTGAGCCATTAAAAATGACTTCCGACGCGCCACCAGAAGACGATGCCGCTGTTGCCGGGGGGCCGGACCACTATTGAAAACGCTTTGTTCGTCTTAAGTCACCCGCCACAACCCGACCTCCACAAGACGTTCACGTCCGTGCGTATGGGGCATTCGCTGTTTTGTAAGACGGAATTGCGTTTTTGCTGAGGTTTTCGTCCGGTATGGTCGCGTGGAACCGCGCGGAGCACGCGTTACCGGTCCCATCCGCGCCCGCTACAAGCGCACCCCGCGCAATGGAGAGGTTTTTGGACTCTAACTCTGTACCCGCACGGCCTTTCGAGTCGCCAACTGGTATCCATCGAACCGGGGGCGCTGTGTACGTTGCGGTCGGGAGAACCTTTCAAGGCCAGGGTCGGACGAGCACGGCGGCGGCTTGGCATACTAGGAGGGATGGACGCGAACGCAAGATTGGATCAGGCAACCCTTGGCACCACTTTGGAGATTGCCTGCTACACGATAGCTGACGCTTTTATAGATGGCGGAAATGTACTCGATCCTGGAGTTTCCGTTCTAACGACCGAAGTCGTGGAAGACGGCATCCCCGGTCACGTTTTCAATCTGGCCGTCAGCGCCGGATGGCTCCCGAAGCCTACGGAGCCGCCGCAAGACGGCGTGGAATTGGGAGAGTACACGGTTGCGAAGGAGTACAGAGACGAGTTCCTGAACCTGATCGAGCCTACTCTGTCCGACTTGAGAGACATAGCGGAATTCAACGACCTGGAATCCATGCCCACGGTAGCTGATGTTGAGATACCGAGTCCCGGTGAAGGAATCACGGAGGCACGTCCTCGCAGACTCCCGTCCGATTACATAGACGAGTACATGCGTCTCGCTAGGCAGGATGGTGAAGCGTTCTCACACGCCGGAATTGCGAGACAGGCATCGAAAATTGGCGAAAGTCTCCCTGAAGGAGAACGAGCGGCGGTGACTGCCGTTTCAATCAGCCGGATGTACAACGGTCATAACCTTGGTCACCGCATCCGATACTGCGTTGCGACTCTCTTCAATCGAAAGTTTCCCTGCCATATGAATAACCTTTTGTGGCCGGAAGGAACCGGAGTGAGTGCCAAAAAGTCCGTGAAACGAAACGGAACGAAGTAGAAAGGGCAGGAAATTCTAGTTGCCGCATGATTGGGCTGCGTACCAATCATGGCAAAGCAAAACGCTGTAAACACCTACGCCACGCCCGATCCAAACGACGTGGCTCTCAATCTAACAGGACACATCGAGCACCCCACGCGCCCGTCGTCCTCGATAGAGCGGCCCAATCTCCGACGCGGCCAACTGTGCATTTCAGATCACCATCTCTCAGATCCCGGTGGAGCATCCGGCGAAGAAGACGGAAGCCTTTTCACAGGCCGCACGGCTGGCGCTGGGTTGGGCATCCTTTACGGAGATTCGTTGAGTCGGGTCGGCGATTGAGGAAAAGATGAGGGATGAAGCACAGCGGAGCCAAAAGATTGAGTTTGAAGCCCGATTGACTGACGCATCGGCCAGGGAGACTGGGCAGCCGATACCTCGCAATGACAAGGCTTTGCTCAAGGTCACCCAAGTTGCCGCGATGCTTCAGGTGTCGGAGGCGTGGGTTCGGGATCACTCTACGCGGAAGCGGCCACGGCTGAAGTACGTCAAAGTGGGCAAGCTGCTGCGCTATCGTTTAGTAGATATCGAGGAGTTCATAGCGACGTGGTGTCAATAGTGAAGTCGCCGGTTGGCGTGGGAAGAGGGCTGGGCAGAAACCGCTCCCAGGATGGATGGGTCGAGCGGGTTGGAAAAAAGACAAAGAAGTGGCGAGGGAACTGGACATCCTACTCGTTCAACGCCGAAGGTCTCGAATGCCGCCACCATCATACACGCACGCTTGGTCTGTGCTCCGAGATGAGTAAGACCGATGCGAAAAACAAGTTGAGGGAAATCATCAGTCGTGAGAGCCACGATGTAGTCAGTCCTGATCCAGAAGTTACGTTCCATTGGTTTTGGACCAATCGTTACCTACCTCTGATGGAGCAGGGATGGAGCGAGGCCACACGATCAACCGTGGTGTCAGTCATCAACAACCACTTCATTTCGATCTTTGGTGCGACGAAGCTGAGTGGACTCGACAAGGTGGACCTGCAAAAACATCTGTATCAGCTTGCGGCGAAGGAATCCCGTTCGGTGGTCAAGAAAGTCCGAGTCTACGTTAATGCGGCTTTGGAAGAAGCCGTGGACCAAGACTATCTTCGAAAAAACCCGACCCGGAACTGGAAAACCGGGCCCACAAGAGAGCCGAACAAGCGCAATCTTAGCGCCAAGGAATTGTGCGTGCTCCTCACTCACTTGACGGGCGAGGACCATCTCACCATTCAACTGTTCCTGTTTACCGCTCTGCGCCCCGGCGAGTTATTCGCACTACGCTGGTCGTCGATTGAAGCGGACCAGTTGTTCATTCATCAGGCTGTGCGTCGGGTGAAAAAAGGACAAGACAAGATTGGACCACCAAAGACGAAGGGCAGCAGGGGATTCGTCTACTTGACTCGATCTTTGCAAACCGAATTGGAGCACTGGAAGCAGATTGTTCAGCCGAGTACGGACGAAGACTACATTTTCGGTTCGAGGAACGGAACGCCGAAGGATGCTCACAACTATCTTCAGCGGCACCTAAAGCCACTTGCCAAAAGGCTCGGTGTTGAAGGTGTCACGTTCCAGGCACTACGGCGAACATTTGCTACACTAATGCAGGGGAAGGGGCCGAAGAACGCCCAAACCCAACTTCGGCATTCCGATATAGCGATGACTCTAGGAACCTACGTGCAGCCGATCCCGCAAGAAGTGAAGGCCGCAGTGGAGTCCCTGGACACGGATCTTCAGAGCGTTCTGCACGATTTTTCACGAGGCTCTGAGGGGTTAGTGCAGTAAGTTCTTTGTTTTCTTGAGCGCCCGTAGCTCAGTCTGGATAGAGCGTTTGCCTCCGGAGCAAAAGGTCGTAAGTTCGAATCTTACCGGGCGTACCACTTTTCAAAGACTTAGGAACCCCACTTAAAAACAGGGGGACCAAAAGGGGACCAGAACTCATTGGACTGGCCCCGCTGCTACCAGCGGTTTCCCGAACATCATCTCTTCGAGGAGACGCACTGAGTCAGCCTGCTGCGCCGGAATGGTCTGCATGTAGATCCCAGCGGTTGTATCCGGCCTTGCGTGGCGCATCTGCGCCTGAATATCTTTTAGGCCGCTTGTCGTCTGACTCAAGGTCGAGTACGTGCGGCGGAGCATTTGGAAAGTGACGTTGCCGAGTCCGGCGCGCGCCGCCGCTGGCTTCAGCATTCGATTCAATTCGTTCTGGCGATTCTTGGGCCGGCCGTCGCGATTGGGGAACAGCAAGTCCTCCGCGGTTCTCCGTGGTGAGCATGCATCCAATCGGCCAGTTCCCTTTGCAACAGCGGCGGCACCGATACTCTCGCCTTTGACGAAGCGGTCTTCGGGTCCTTCGGCCTACGCCGCCGATCGAGAGATTCGTCAATTCGGAGCCACCCGGCACCAACATCATTGCGTCGCAAAGCAAACGTTTCGTTGGGCCGCGGCGCACAGACCAGCTCGATGTGAATAATGAGATGGTCCTCCGCGCCCAATTGATCCAACAGGCGACGGACGCTGTCGAAGGACAAAAAGTCCTTGTTCGGTTTGCGCGCCTGTTTCGGCATCGCCAATCTTATGATCGGATCTCGTGCCGGATTCCGTCTGATGATGTCTCTGGCGACGGCAAGGTCGAAGATGGAGCGTAAGTATGTGATGCACTTCTTGGCATACGATTCGCTGCACCCGGTTTTGATGCGCCCCTTCGGCGTCTTCCATCGGCGGTCGGGAAGGCTGTTGACAAAAGCTTTGAGATCGTCGGCGCTAACCTTGCCGACCTCCGTATCGCCAACTGCCGACTTGATCAAATTGAGCACGGACGAAAGGGTGCCTTGGTTGTTTTCTGACCAGTCGCCCTTTCGCAAACTGAAGTAGTCGTCGCAGAGCTGAGTGACTCTCGCCTCCGGCGCCTCTGCTAATCGCTCACCACGGGCTATTTTGATAACGTCCCGAAGCTTTTCTTCAGCATCTCCCTTCGTCAGGCTAGTGCATTCGCCGAGCAGGACTTTCCGCCGGCACCTTCTTTCTAGGCCATCAGGCTGGGCGACGTAGACGTGATAATAGCCGCGCCATTTCTTTACACGCTTGCCTACCTTCTCGACCCAGCCGTTTTCATGACGGTCGCGACCTAGGTGTCGACCGATGTCTTTGACGTTAAGCATCGTCTGTTCTCCTTTAGGTGAACCGAGGTTCACGCTGAGGAGGTTAGCTCTCGGGTGGCGCCCCTTTGTGATGGTGAAAAACACCGCTCACAGCAACGGATAAAGTCGTCGACATCACTCGGTCTGAACATTACACGCTTGCCGAGCTTGATGCTCTTGAGGATCGGTCGACGCCTACCGCTCGCGTGCGCCGAGACCCACGACTTACTGACTCCGAGTCTGTTCGCTACCGGGGTCGCGCTGAGCAGCGGCTCGCGGTCTGGCGGAATGCTAGCCAAAAATATTTGAAATTTTGACTCCACCGGCCGTCTGACCGATGATCTTGTTGTCCAGACTTGATCCAGGGAGGACAGCCGATGGAGACGTTCACAAAGCTGTTTGGCAGCCTGCT
>JBEKBK010000485.1:0-12005 GCA_050015435.1 Bryobacteraceae bacterium | reverse complement strand
TATACGCCGATTCCATACATTATTCCGGCGCAACTCTTCGCGGGGCTCCTAGCGGAGCGAAAGGGCTTGAATCCGGACCATCCGCGTACGCTGACCAAGGTCACGCGCACCCTTTAGCGGTTCGATGAAAAAAGATTGGCCGTGAATAAAAGCTGATAAACGTGAATGGAGAACAAGCAGCTCATCGACAAGCCATTTGGTCCGCCCAATGAAGAAATCGAGCGAGGTCGCGGCGATGCTGCCAGACGAAGCGCCAGAAATCACGCGCCGTAATCGTCTCCGCGTGCATGCCCCAATAGGTCTCCATGCGCCAGCGTAGATAAGGACTCCTCCACGGCTGCAGGCGGTAACCCTTGGACGCCTGCCACAAGAAACCGAGCATCGCGCTACTTGAGCGACGAAGGCGGGGGTGTGGCCTTAGTCTCCGGACCGGGGGACGCGTAATAGCCATTCCGCGTACGCACCGTAGGGTGGCCGAATCCATTCACCGTGACGCTGATCTTGCGGAAGGTGCCATCGAGCGCAGCGTTGGACGGATTGTATCCGAGAATGTACTGACTGCGAATCTCTTTCGCGACCTCCGGAGTAATGCGATCGGTCTCCGCCAAGTCCTTCGGGTAGTAATCCAGACCACCGGTAGCCTCGGTGAGAGCCTTTAACGCTCGTTTCGCTTTTTTGGCTTCTCGCGGCTCCTCCTCGCTTAGAAGCCCGATGCAATAGATGAGCACCTCCGCCTGGCGCGCCTTGCGGACCAGCTGTTCCAGCGTCTCGTTGCTGGTGTTGTCATTGCCGTCGGTGACCACCAGGATCACTTTTTTATCCTTCTTGCCCTTGTCCTTCATATAATCGATCGACATGCTGATGGCGTCCCGCATCGCGGTGCCGCCTTTGGAATCGATCTTTTCGAGCGCGGATTCCAGTTTCTTGTTATCGCTGGTGAAGGGCTGATCGAGATAAGCGTCGTCGTTGAAATTGACGATGAACACTTCGTCCTGTGGATTGGAGGCTTTTACCAGATCCATGGACGCGGCCGCGACCTTAAGACGCTTGTCGCGCATGCTGCCGCTATTGTCGATGATGATGCCCATCGAGACGGGCACGTCTTCGCGCCGGAACAGTTTCAAAGGCTGCTCGACGCCGTTCTCGAACACTTTGAACGCCGATTCCGGGACGTTCGTGAGCAATTTCCCATTCTTATCCACAACGCTTGTGTGGAGCACCACCAGGCGCGTGTCAGCGCGAAAAGTAGGTGTTTCGTCATCCGGGAGAGGCGCTTGCGGCGGCGTTTGTGCAAGCAATACGCCGGCAGCGAGGAAGAATAAAGAAGGCCGTAAGAATTTTAGGTGCATTGCGCGGTTATTGGGTTGGCGCATAATATCCGGTGCGGAAAGCCGCTTTGAGTTGAGGCAACCCTGTGGTCTTTACCAGCTTAACCTGCACTCGCCGGTACTTTCCGTCACGCGCGGTGTTTTTCGGGCTATATCCGAGCACGTATTGGTTGCGCAGCTCAATGCCGATCTTGGCCGCCACATCCGGCAATTCCGCCAGATTGCTGATTTCGAAATGACGGCCGCCAGTCTGGTCCGTCAATTCGCTGAGCAGGGCCGGTCCGCTCAGTTCTTCCGGCGTACGGCCGCGGGAAGCGATGGGTTCAAAAATTCCGATGGCGTAGATCTGAACGTCCGCCTCGCGTACCGCGTTCTTGACTTCGGTTTCGGTATAGCGGCTGGAATTATCGCCGCCGTCGGAGATAATCAGGATCGCCTTGCGCGGATTCATCGCCTTCTTCATCTGGTTCATCGCCATGTAGACGCCGTCGAGCAATGCGGTCCGTCCCTTAGCCTGGGTAAATGTCAGCCGGTTCAGAATCTCTTCACTATCGGGCGTGAATCCAACCACCATCTCCGGCCGGTCGTTGAACTGGATCAGGAAGAACTCGTCCTCCGGATTGGCGGTCTTCAGAAATTGCTTCACGGCCTCGCGTGATTTTTGGAGCTTGCTGCCCATGCTGCCGCTGGTGTCAAACACGATGCCGACGGAAAGTGGCGCGTCCTCACTCGAGAACTGGCTGATTTCCTGTTCCACGCCGTTCTCGAGGAGCTTGAAGTTCTCTTTGTCCAGCCCCGTGACGAACCGCGTCATGGGATCGGTGACCGCCACCGGAATGAGCACCAGTGTCGTGTCGACCCGGATATTCGACCGCCGGTCGATCACCGTCTCCGGCTCGGAAGCCTTTCCGCGAACCCGGGGCGTGATATTTACGTTGGCCGTCGCCGGCTGTTGCCCGACTTGCTGCGCGGATTCTTGTGGTTTGGGGTCGTCTGCCGCGTACGTAGCCGTAAAGAGCAGGGGTACGATGCCCAGCGCGAAGAGAGAACGCATGGCGTCACACATCCGCCTTCAGTATACCTTTCCAGGCGGCTCGGCGGGACGCTCACTTCAGAAGATTCAACCCGCTGACCGCCGGCTCCGGAACTTCATCAAACTTAAGGCGGATTTCGTTCCGGCCCTGCCGACGCCGGCGCCGGATTTGTGCCCAAGCCGGCAGCAGTAGAGCCATCGCGACCACGAATCTGGCGGGACTAAACAGGGTCGAAACCAGTAGGCTCTGAAGCGCCGCGACCGAGCCGGCCAAGCCAAAGAAGCCCATGATCATCCAGGTAGGCATCTTTCCAGGCAGATGCGAGCAGGTGAACGGCAGCTTATCCCAAGAGGAGAAAGACCACTCAAAGGCGACCATCCCGAAAGCCACG
This sequence comes from Bryobacteraceae bacterium, assembly GCA_050015435.1. Classification (GTDB taxonomy): domain Bacteria; phylum Acidobacteriota; class Terriglobia; order Bryobacterales; family Bryobacteraceae; genus Palsa-187. The sequence continues at coordinate 9,252 of JBEKBK010000485.1, read as the reverse complement.
AACAGGCCCACCTCTGCGAAGGCGCGTCCGCCAAGTAGATGAAATTCCAGAGGAACCGGGATCGTCAGCGTCAGCCCGGCACCCCACAGTAGAACGAATCGGTCCATCGCAGTCAACCACGCGCTTCGTCCTTCGCGTTCCGTGATCTGAAAAATCCAGTTGGCCTTCCATTCCGTGGGCAGTGAGAACAGGTGGCGTGCACCGATCAGCAGGAACAGCAGAGTGATCAGGTGGAAATAGACGAAGTCCGCGGCGAGCAAGCGGGAGTGCTCGACCAGGCTGCCCATTTCGATGAGTCCCGTAAGTACGATGGCGAACCACAGACCGCCATAGCCCATCAGGATCATGCGATGGTAGCCACTTCGCTCTAGCGTGTTCGTCATGAAGGCCAGAACCGCCTGCTGGCGGGGATCGCGGACGAGCCAGCCCAGCATTGTTCCGTCCCAGCGGCGGTCTTTCGTCCGGCCGGACATTCCCTCCACCAGTAATGTTCGGTGACGTTGATAGCTGACCAGGTGACTCAGGAGAGCGACTGTCACCACCATGAGGAGCGACATCGTCGCGCGGTGCGCGAGCGTGTGCATCGCCGGGTCCGGATCTCCGGAGAAAGTCTGGTAGAGTCCCAGGAACCATACCGGCGGCAGCCATCGCGCCCATTCCCGTTGGATCACCACATTCGTGATTTGCGGCTGAACCGAAAAACTCAGCACCACAAGACCCAGCATGATCGCGACCAGGCAGCCTTGAAGATAGCCCGTGATGCGGCCGAACACGCGCGGCGGCAGCAGATTTAGAAGAACACCCTGGAGCGCAACCAGACCAAAGAAGAGGAACGAGGAGGCTGCCAGAGAAGCACCGGCATGCGCTCGGATTCTCGCGCCCGGCGATGACTCGAACGCCCACCGGCTCGCCGAAATGCCCGGAAAGCCGAGGCTCGGCAAAAGATTCACGGCAACCAGAGCCGCTGCGGCGACGATCAGCAGCGCAGCCAGCTTCGCCCCGAAGATTTGCCGCGCACGCAGCGGCAATGCTCCCAGTATCCGGTAGTCGCGAAGATCTGGAAATAGCGACTGCCACCGAATAGCGGTCAGCAATCCGATGACCGCCATCATCAACGTGATCAGCCACAGTTCGTCGGCGCGAACGGCCTCACGATATGGTCCCGGAGTTGGCAGGCTATTGAGGTAGGCGTATTTGTGCCGCAGCGGGGTCAGCAACAGAAAGAACCACTGAAACGCGAAGGGAGTGGTCCCGATCAACACCGGGGTCATTTGGCCCGGTGTGGTGATTAATTCACTATCGAAGAAACGCAGCAGAAAATGGCGCAGTAGCTCGAATCCAGGCGCGTGCGTTTCTTGAAGCCATTCCCTCATCGTGAATCCTACTCTTGTCGCAAGGCGGCCATGGGGTCGATGCGAGTTGATCTTCGCGCTGGAAGGTAACAGGCGATCAGAGCGATCAACGCCACCAATAGCGGAGCTCCAATCAGGACCCTGGGGTCCGAGGCGCTGGTGCTCGTGACAGTGGACACGCTGGAATTCATGGAAGAGAGTAAACGCGATCCGGCCCATGCACCCCCCATTCCGATGACGATCCCGGCGGCTACCAGTCCGAAGCCTTCCCTCATCATCAGTGAAAGAACGTCCCGGTTCCGCGCGCCGAGCGCGATGCGCACGCCGATTTCACGGCGGCGTTGCGCAACGGCGTAAGCGGTCACGCCAGCCAGCCCGACCGACACCAGAGCCAACCCGAATATTCCAATTACCGCGTAGGTCCATGCTCCTATGCGCAGAGGCGCCATGAATTGATCGATCTGATCGTTCATGCTCCTCGCATCAAACGGCGTAATTCCTGGGTCGATCGCCGATATTTCACGGCGTGCCGCTGATAGGACGTCCGCGCCTGGCGCAGCTCGCAGCATCAGCGTGACCCCTTGTAAAGACGGATGACTGTAACTAAATGGACGCAGCGGAAAATACACCACTGGTTGTGGCCTTCCCACAACCATGCCCTCGGCCACATCGGCAGCCACTCCAATCACCTCGAAAGTTTGAAAGCTGCTTCCGGGAACGGTTGGTCGGTGATCGATGGAGCCGGGCAGGATCTTCGGCGCTGCGAGTTCGCCATTCCCGATTTCGATCGCGCGTCCGACGGAATCCCGGCCGTCCCACAACCGTTCCGCCAAAGCCTCGCTGATAATCACGCCAGCCGAATGTTCACCCGTGTCTTGTCGGCCGAAACTTCGACCGATCCGAATCGGTATCCCAGCCGTTTCGAAGTAGCCCTCGCCGACCACGTGCTGCCGTGCAGGGAAGACCGCCTTGTCTTCACCCGCGGATGCGGAGACAGCGACTGAGGCGCCCGACAACGATACCGGCACGGTATCCGTGAGCGCCGCCGCTCTGACCGATGGTAGCGATCTCACGCGGTCCAACAGCTTGTCGAAAAAGCCCGCGGCGCGCTCGCCCGAGTATCCGTCCCGAGCCGGATCGACGGCGATGAGATACAGATTCTGGGGATTGAATCCAGCCTGGACACCCAGCGTGGTTCGGATTCCAAGCGACATGAGACCGAGGATTGCCAATAGCGTGAGCGAGCCTGCGACTTGCCAGACGATGAGTGCATTGCGCAAATTGAATCGGCGACGCGTTCCGAACAAGAGGCTGCCGCCTTCCTTCAGCGCGGATGCCAAGTCAGTCTTCGTCGCTTGCAAAGCAGGCGCGAGACCAAACACCAGCCCGGTGCATAACGAGAGCGCGAGCGTCAGCAGCAGCACGTGTCCGTCGGGCCGGAAGTCAATTTCCATGGGCATTGGAAAGGGCATTCTGACCTGCGAAAACAGGGCCATCAGCCATCGGGAGGCAAGAAATCCGGCCACGCCCGCGACGAGTGAGAGAACCGTGCTTTCGGTCAGCAACTGGCGGATCAGACGTGCGCGGCTTGCGCCCACCGCGAGGCGCACGGCAATCTCCCGGCGTCGGCCGGTGGCGCGCGCCAGCATCACATTTGCGACATTGGCGCATGCAATCAGCATGATTAAGCCGGCCATGGCGGTCAAAAACGAAGTGAAGAACGGCACGTCCTGCTTCCGCAAAGGAAACATCTTGCCGCCCTCAGCCAGCAGGACCCGCCGGTCTTTGCGCGTGTTGTCCACGTCCACTCTGTCCCGGTCGAATTGCCGCGCGACTGCATCGAGTTCTGCTTCGGCGCGGGAGATCGTGACGCCGGGATTCAAACGCCCCACCACGAAAAACATGTTCAGATCGCGACGTTCGAGCGCGTTGTCCGCGAGCTCCGGCGCGACACCGCTGCCGGCGGACACAGGCATCCAAAGATCCGCCCTGAACAGAATCGGCGACGCGCCCAGGAAGTGGTCGGGGGCTACGCCAATGACGGTGGAAGGCTGTCCATTGATCCGCAGAGTCTGACCAACGATTTGCGGATCTCCGCCCAGGTGATCCCGCCAGTAGCGATCGCTCACTACGACGATCGGGGGTTGGCCGCTATGCTCCTGACCCGCGTCGAAGAAACGACCGAGCGCCGGATGCACGCCGAGCGTGGGAAAGTATGACGCGCTGACGAGGTGTCCCCAAATTCTCTCGGTTCCGCCACCACGCGAAACCTCAAACGGCACAGGGGCAGCGTAGGCCATCGTCGAAGAGAACAGGTCTCCTTGCTCGCTAAAGCGCCGGAATTGCGGATAAGATGTCGGGACTTGGACCACCACCAATTCAAGGCCAGGAGTGCGCGCAATCCGTAGCGCACGTCCTGCCGCAACTCCGCCAGATGTTCGATGGGAACGCGGATCGCAACATCGAGCAGCAAACGCGCTAAACCAAGGATGCCGTGACGCAGCCAGATCGGTTCGATGGCGGCTTCGGTGACGTCCTGTAGTTCCTCGCCGTATACGTTCTGAAACTCATGCGGGAAGGCGCTCGCCATGGAGCGGTATACGCGCAGACTCATAGCCACTGGCGCCGCGGCTTCAGGGCTCTTGGAATTCATCACGTCCAGAAGTTCGCCGGCCAGGGCGTCGCTATCTTGAGCCTCCGAGAGTTGAGCGAACACACCCTCGAGCGAGGGTTGACTCATCAGTTCTCTCAGCCGTTCGATCGAGTCGTACGCGACCACCTCACCCTTGCGCAGGATCAGGACCTTGGAGCAAACCTTCTCGACCACTTCCAAGACGTGCGAGCTGTACAGGATCATCTTTCCCTGTTTTGCCAGCCCACGTAGCAGGCTGCGCAGCATCAAAGCGGAGGTCGCATCGAGACCCGAAAACGGTTCGTCCAAGATCAAAATCTCGGGATTGTGAAGCAAGGCCGCCGAGAGCAGGATCTTCTGGCGCATGCCCTTCGAATATGACGACAGGGGATCATGACGGTCGTGCCAGAGCGAGAACAACCGCAAGAATTCATCCATCTTCGGTTCGAGAACCTGGCGCGGCATTCCTCGCAGCCGGCCGACCAGTTGCAGATACTCCCGGCCCGAAAGATGCGGGTATAGGTGCGCTTCCTCAGGCACGTATCCGATGCGCCGCTGGAACGCCGTGAAATCGTCGTGAACGCTTCGACCCTGAAAGAAGATCTGACCTTCCGAAGGCTCGATCATGCCGGTCAGCATCTTTACCGTGGTGCTCTTCCCGGCTCCGTTCGAGCCCAGGTACCCGAGAATCTCTCCGGGCTGAATCGTAAAGCTGACGTCACGGACGGCGACCGTGTGGTTGTAATATTTCGTCAGCGATCGCGCTTCGAGCATGTCAGAACTCCACGTTCCGTGGTTTTAGGCCCCGTTTCGAGCGGACCGCTCGGACCAGGTCCTCTAACCTTGTGCATTCGGCCTCCAACACGCGCCTGCCCAATGTCGTCAAACGGTAATAACGGCGTCGAGCGTCATCGAGTCCCGCCTCCGGCCGCTTGTCGGACTCTTCGATCAGGTCCGCGTCCATCAGCCGCTTGATGGTTCCGTACAGTGTTGGCGGCCAGAGCCGGACCTTCCCGTTGGTTCGTTCCAGAACGTCCTGCATAATCGCGTAGCCGTGCTGGTCCTGGTGAGAGAGAGACAGCAAGACATGCAGCCAATGCGGCTTGAGTGGGAGAAAGCTTTCCGGTGACATCTATTCCAATGAATATATATAGTGTTCTGTACTGAATGTCAACCTGTAATCTGATGAGTGTGAGGTTCGTGCTTTTCGTCCTGCTGACCTGCGCATTCGCGCACGCGGCGCCGCCGACCTTCGCACATGACATCGCGCCGATTGTTTACCAATACTGCGCGCCGTGCCATCGTCCGGGCGAAATGTCGCCGTTTCCGCTGCTCCGCTACGAGGATGTGAAGCAGCACGCGACCCAGATCGCGGACGCGACTCACCGCCGCGTCATGCCGCCCTGGCTCCCCGAGTCCGGACACGGCGATTTCTCAGATTCGCTACGTCTCAGTGATGCGCAAATCCAACTAATTGCGGACTGGGTGAGCCAGGGCGCACCCGAAGGGCCAGCGACCGAGGCTCTGCCGCCCCCGGCGTTCACCGATGGATGGCAACTCGGTCCGCCCGACTTGATCCTCGAAGCTGCGCGTGCGTATACGGTTCCAGCGTCCGGTCCCGATGTGTACTGGAACTTCCTCTTTCCAACCACGATGAAGACTGTGCGCTATGTGCGCGCCGTCGAAATCCGCCCGGGCGGCAAGGGGATGGTTCATCACGCCAACATGTATGTGGACTGGACCCGCTCCGCACGCGCTCAGGAAAAGACGCCCGGCGCTGGATTTCCCGGCATGGACCCCGTAATCGAGCGCACCGCGTTCGAACCCGATGATGGACATCTTTTATTTTGGAAGCCCGGCGGCCTCCCATATGTTGAACCGGACGGACTCGCCTGGCGGTTGGGGCCCGGGTCTGATTTAGTGTTGAACGCTCACCTGCGGCCGATGGGAAAGCCCGAGCAGGTGCGGCCTTCGATCGGATTGTACTTTACTGACAAGCCGCCCACGCGTTTTCCAATGCTGGTGCAACTCGAGCACGACGGCGCTCTCAATATTTCGGCAGGTAATCGCGACTTTCTTGTGTCGGACGATTTTCGTCTGCCGCTCGATGCGGATGTACTCGCCGTATATCCGCATGCTCACTATCTAGGCCACTTGCTCGAAGGTTACGCGACTTTGCCCAGCGGCGAACGCAAGTGGCTCATCCGCATCCCGGACTGGGATCCGAGCTGGCAGGGTGTGTATCACTATAGCGAGCCTGTGTTCCTCCCGAAGGGCACGGTGATTTCGATGCGTTATCACTATGACAATTCGGCCGCGAATCCGCGGAACCCGAATCATCCGCCGAAGCGCGTGATGGCCGGCAATCAATCCACTGACGAGATGGGCCACTTGTGGCTTCAGGTATTGCCTCGCGGAAACGGAGATCGGCGCCTGGAACTCGAGGAAGCGTTAATGCGGCATCGCTTGGAAAAATATCCTGACGACTTCACGGCGCATCTTCATCTCGGCGCGGTGATGCTGTCGCGGCTCAATCCTTCGGGAGCAGTGACCATGCTGCAGACTGCCGCGAATGCAGAGCCTCGTAATCCCGAGGCGCGCAACTTGCTTGGCTCGGCGCTGGTGGCGTCAGGCCGCAATACCGAAGCGATCGAGCAGTTCCGGCTCGCGCTGAAATTGCGGCCGGATTACGAGAACGCCCGCCTGAATCTGGGCCGCGCTCTGCTCCGGGCGGGAAAACTCGACGAAGCGATAGAGGATTGCCGTCAGGTGATCGCCGTTTTTCCGGATGACCGGCTGGCGCAGGATTGTCTTCAGCAGGCGCACCAGGCGCGTTAATGTGCCGCGGGCGCTTTGCCAGCGGCCTTGAAGCGCTGCACGATCAACATCAGCGGAACAACGGCCAGCGTAAGCCACGCAATCACACGAAAGCAGTCCATAAAAGCTAACAGGCTCACTTGATGCTGCAATTGCCGGTACAGATAACCGTGCGCCGCGGTTGCGGCATCCGGCCCTGAAAACCCTTTCTGAACGAAATAATTCGTTAACGCGTTCGTTCTTTCGCTCGACTGTTGGGATGTAGAGCCAATCGCGCCCGCGATGTTGGTTTGGTGAAAGTCGCGCCGGCGTTCCGCTGCTGTCGTGATGAAAGCGATCCCAAAGCTGCCTCCCCAATTCCGAAACAGATTCGTGAGACTGGATGCTCTGTTATTCTGGTCCGGCCTCAGTTGCGAGTAGGCGATCACGTTGATCGGCACGAAGAAGAAACCGCGGCCGAGTCCTTGCAACGCCCGGGCAAGCGCATAGTGGCGATAATCCGTAGCCAAGGTGAAAGTGCTGTAATACCACATCGACGCCGCCACGATCAGAAGGCTGACGACGATCAAAATGCGCGGCGCCACGATCTGGCGCTGGATTAGTCGCGCCGCCACCAGGGCGAACATCGTGATTACCAACGCACCTGGCCCCAGGACCAAGCCGGCATCGATCGCCCGATATCCGTAAAGTGACTGGAGTCTGAGGAATTAGCGTGGTGCTCCCGAAGAGTCCAAATCCGAAAACGAGAAAGAGAAAGCTCAAGGTTCGTATCGCGGCCATAATCTGCGGTCACGGAAACGGCCGGGAGGCGCTGCGCTCGTTGAGCCCGCAGATTGGCCTCGGCCGACCGTACGCTGGCTTCTGCGTTTGCCAGGTCGGCCCTCGAGCGGATCGCCTCGCCGGTGGCGGTTTCGCTAGTGAGTCCGTCGGGGGCATGATAGGCAAGAGAGTCTGTTAACGCGAATTTCTGATCAATGGCGAGTCCCACAATTCGGGCCAGCGTTAACTTGTCTTTTTCGGGCTGATTAATTGCGTTCGTGAGCCGCTGTTCCGAGGATTGGCGCTCGACCTCCGCATGCAGGGGAATCGATCTCCGGGGCGAGTTCTGATTTGATCCGATTCGCCGTTTGTTCGTCCAGTTCCCGCGCGCGGAGGCATGATGGGTAGTGGGTCAGTTTCGATTTGACTGGTCTTGACAAAATCTAGAATCTGTGCATCGGCTAACGGAACGCGCCAACAGCGGCAAGGAATCCAAAGAACACACCGATGATGGACAGAACCAGCCAAAATATCATGATGCGTCTGATCCCTCGAACTGATCGATCCAATGATCTGAGGCATTCAATATCTGTCTTGAGAGCATAGCCACACGACGGCATTCCGCAAATCCGCTCCGGGAGATCGTTCTCTCGCCCGCACTTCGGGCACTTCGCAGTTTCAATTTCAGCCATGATTAGCACGCAATCCTATCACGTTCAGCCGGGGTACGCGCCGCCGCGTCATGGACTGCCGAGCAGAAGTTTCGGCGGTCGCGCTGTACCTGGATTGCCGTTCAGAACGGAAGCTGAACGAGTAGGGCTGAGAAGTATAATTCCTACTCCGTGCCCGCACCCTCCCTGTAATATTCATCGCCGTCCTGCGGTCCGCCAGATCCCGTTGCGTCCCCATCCGCAACCGGTCAAGAAATGGGTATATGCTATTAACCCTGTGGCGGACACGATCTGCATCGCTGGCGTATGCCAGCACAAGAACGAGCCTAGGGTAATACTCTGCTCCGACAAGCGCGTCGAGTCTGATTTTTCCGGGACTGATACCGTTTCGAAGTTCAGGCACATTGGCGACGGATGGTGGGCCGCGATGTCTGGTGGTACCGGCAGCGCGCAATTACTTTCGGACCTTTATCGCTTCACTCTTGGCGAGAAAACTGCCAAGCTGACAGTTTCCCAAGTCGAGGCCAAGTTATTGCGCTGCGCGCAGATTCGCAAACGTCAGTTGGCTAACGAACTTTCCTATTCGCGCTTCGGAATCAGTTACAACTACATTCTCAAACACGGCAAGGAGCAGTTCCCGGAAGACATTCTCAAACAGTTTATGCTGGATGTCCAGCAGATCGGCCTAGGATGCGATCTCATCATCACCGGGATGCTGGAAGGTAGTCCGCGCCTTTACTACGTAGGGCATGACGCCACAGTCATGCCGATTGAAGGCTCCTTGTGTGTCGGAAGCGGCTACACGCTCGCTTCTGCGGCTTTAAATGAGCGTCGATATTCAAAGCACATGGATTTATTCGAGGCGCTCTACTACGTCTATGAAGCCAAGCGATTCAGTGAAAGTTGACTTATGCACAGCGGTTGAACCGCATCGCCCCGCCTGACTGAGAACCCCATTTGGGGACCCCGAAAAACCTGCGATAAAACAGAAGAGCCGCGAAGGGCGAACTTCGCGAGCTGA
>JBEKBK010000484.1:0-6637 GCA_050015435.1 Bryobacteraceae bacterium | reverse complement strand
ATCCGGCCGATTGTGGACAAGACCATCGGCAGGCTCTATCTGTGCTTCAACCCGACCATTGACCGCTCGTTTCATGGACCGTCGGTTCCACAAGGCGTGACATTCTCTCCTAACGTCAAGGTTGGCTACGATGTGACGAAGGTTGTCAATGCGGGCTTCGAATACTATGGCGCGCTCGGTCCGATCACCGGCTTCGACCCGCTGCAGCAACAACAGCAACAGATCTTCGCTGTCACCGATCTGAACTTCAGCCCCAAATGGGAATTTAACTTTGGAGTGGGCGTGGGCTTAACCGGTGGTACCGACCACTTGCTGGTGAAACTGATTCTCGGGCGACGGGTCACAACGAAGTAGAGCGTACATCGCGTGAACAGATAGTGTTCGGATTCAGGCGTGGGCCAAGGCCGGGGAAAGAGGGCTCATGGAATGAACGGCGAGCGGGAGGGTGATGGTTAGCCGGGCGCCGCCCTCGCTACCGTTCGAAGCCTCAATAGTCCCGCCATGTACGCGCACGACAGCTTCGACAAACGCCAGACCCAGGCCGTGGCCGGTCGAGTTTCGCCCCTTCACGCAACGCTCAAAGATTTGCGAGAGGACCTCCGATTCGAAGCCCGGCCCGTCGTCTTCGACGACGAGCAATGCGGAATCTTCCGAGGCGCTGAGAGAAATTGTCACCGTGCATGAGGCAGGCAAATGCTTTAACTCATTGTCGAAGAGGTTGGCGATCATGCGATGGAGAAGAGCGGCATCCGCGGAGACCTCCAACCACCCCGCGCTGCAAAAGTTCACACGCAGTCCCTTTTCCGACATGGACGGTTCGTACAGCTCGATCATGACTCTCAGAAGATCATCAAGGTCGACCGTCACGCGATTCAGCCTGAGCGCATTTGCTTTGGCTTCGGCAACGTCAAGGGACTTATCCAGAAACTCCGTAAGACGATCCATGTCCTCAATGGCCGACACAATCGATTCCGATTCCTCGTCTCGTGCGCCTGCGGTCAGTGACATCTCCAGCTTGGCGCGTACCGCTGTCAGAGGGCTCCGAAGATCGTGGGCAAGCGACCCGGTGATGGTGTGTAGTTGGTGAACCGACATTTCGATGCGATCCAGCATACGGTTCAGTGTGATTGCCAAATGTGAGACTTCATCGTTTCTGCGCGTTGTAGGAACCCTGCTGCTCAAGTCGGCCTCACCGATCCTCGAAGCAGCTTCGGTGATCTCCTGAATGTGACGCAGCACTCGCCGCGTACTGTAAAACACGATAGCTGAGCCTATTAAAACGATGAGCAACCATAGAAGAACGAAGCGAAGGCGCAATTTCCCGAGCACTCGCAGTTGATCTCGTTCTGACAGGCCAAGGTAAATTTGGCTTCCGTTGTTCATCCTGACGCAGACCACGCGAAAGGGCGCATCAAAACCGGTTATGTGTACACTCGTCGGCCTATCCGGGACAATCTTACTGTTCCTGACCGCAATGAAATGGGCGTTTGCATCCCCTGCTCCCACCCACAAACCCACCGAGCCATCGGCGGAGGTTTGAAGGAAGAACACTGAATCGTTCAACCCTGCGTTGGCTGCCCGCTTGTGCGGCACCTCCCTGCTTGCAAGTTCGGCAACCTCTCCGACAACTCGTCTGTAGAGCACCCCTTCCGGAGTTCGCGCCGCCACATCGCTCAGAACTCCAGCCTCTCCAGCCAGCCAGGCATCGGTCCTCTGCTGGATATCCCCGGCAACAAACTGATGAAGGAATATAAACACGACCATGGTGCCGCAGGCGAACGCCAGCGTAGCCCACATGGAAATACGCCAGGCAGCGCTCCGCATGATCGGTTTAGCGGTCTTTGAGAACATAGCCCACACCTCGCAACGTTCGAATGAGGGGCCGACGCCCATCCGTGTCTACTTTCCCCCTTAGACGGTAGATGTGTACATCCACGACATTCGTGTCCGGCTGTATTCGCATACCCCAGACTTGGTCGAGGATCATTGACCGTGTGACAACGCGGCCCGCATTCCGGCACAAATATTCCAGAAGAACGAATTCCTGCGGCGTCAAATTCAGGATCTCCCCGCTCCGGGAAGCCTCGCGTCTGAGCAGATCCAGTTCGAGATCGAGCACTCGCAGGCGAGAGGCCTCGGCGACAGAAGAGCTGTTTCGCTTCACCAGATTGCGCAACCTTGCAAGCAGCTCGGCAAGGGCGAATGGCTTGGTCAGGTAGTCGTCACCACCCTGTTCCAACCCTCGCACCCGGTCATCCACCGAACGCCTTGCTGACAAGATGAGTACTGGTGCACGCAACCCAAGCTGTCGCAGTCGCAGGATCAAGCTGAGGCCGTCCTCGTCAGGCAGGCCGAGGTCGACGATCAGCACGTCATGCGTGCCCTCGATGGTCATGCGTTCGGCAGTCCTGGCATCACCAGCTGCTTCCACCTGGTATCCTGCCTCCGCCAGTGAACGCTGCAGGAAGCTTTGAATTTCGACTTCGTCCTCCACCAGCAACAGCCGCATGACTTGATGTTAATGCATTCGTACAGAGTTTCTCTCCCCAATGCATAACTCAAACTGTTCGATTTGAGGGTTCGCCACCCCACTCGGTGAGCCGGCGTTCCGGTTAGTGACTGTCGCCGTCGTGATCGACGTCACCAGACGCCTGGGCCTGCGCCTTCGGACTTAGCTGAACCGAGTCTTTCGGTTCGGAAGACGAAGCTGGTTGTGGCTTTCCTTGTGCCGTATTCTGCGGGGCAATGGTCTGTGATACTGCCGATGCGGAAGAAACTGGATTGATCATATTGGTCTTGACTCCTGCTTTCTGTATCGGCCCATTTGCGAGAAAGTTCGAGTTGATGAACATCTCGTCATCCAGCGGTTCTTCAGGGGTCATCTTCCCCCGATATAGACGTAATGATGAGCCGCATCGGTTCGAACGTGGCCCAAATGAACGAATCGTCATTAACCTAAGTCCATCGCAGGCGTCTCCTTACACAGGTGAATCCTTGCATCCCGACGAACGTGACACCGAAGACTGCGACTCCTGACCAGAACAGCTCGTCGCCGAACGGGCGCCTCCGTCTTCGGAGTTGCTGCCGGAAGAGATATCCAGTCGTTTTGCTGATGAGCTTACTCCCGATCCCGGCTTTCTGTCAGCAGGCCGGACCCGCGACGACCTCACCGCCTGAGCCCAAACGCGTTCTCTGGATCATCCCTAATTTCCGCACATCTCCCAGCCTTGCGGCGTACAAACCGCTTAACCCACGCGAAAAATTCCGGATCGCGACTCTGGATTCATTTGACCGCGGGACGGTGGCGCTGGGGGTGCTCTTTGCGGCCGAGGCCCAATTGACGAATTCGAATCCTTCTTTCGGTCAGGGAGTTCAAGGCTACGCCCATTATTTCGGCACCGCCTACGCTGACTATGTGATCGGCGATTACATGACCGAAGCCGTCTTTCCGACGATCCTGCATCAGGACCCGCGCTATTTCCGGCGCGGCACGGGAAGTGGCTGGTCGAGACTTGGATACGCTGCCGGTCAGATTTTCTGGACCCACAACGATTCAGGCCGCGGGCAGTTCAATTTCTCGGAGATCGCAGGTAACTCGACTGCCGTCGCAATTTCGATGGCGTACTATCCCGAGAATCGCGACGTGGCCGATGGCGTATCCAAACTTGGCAGTCAGCTTGGCGTCGATATGGCGTCGAACATCCTCAAGGAGTTCTGGCCGGATCTGGAGCGGAAATTTTCACGCAAACACAAATAAAACAGGCAATGGGTCATTTTAAATTCAATATCGGCATCATCGGTGGTGGAATCGGCGGCGTAGCCGCGGCCCTCGCGCTTCACCGCGCAGGCATCGACGCAACGGTCTACGAAAGGGCGAACGAGCTTCGCGAGGTGGGCGCGGGTATGATGCTTTGGCCTAACGCCACGCGTGTGCTGAAGGAACTGGGTCTGCTCGAACGAGTAGCGACATTGAGCGGGCCGAACCAGCATTTCCTCGTTCGCTCGAGCGCGGGCACGATCCTGATGGATATCGGGATGGGACATTTCGACGTGCCCGCTCTGTGCACTCGCCGGTCGGACCTACTGGATGCATTGATCTCCGCGCTGCCAGCGGAGCGCGTTCGTCTCGGCCACGAATTCGGATATTTGGAGCGGAAAAAATCCAGCGTAGGAATTTACTTCTCTAATGGTGTTTCTGTGGAGCATGACTTCTTGATCGGCGCCGATGGTATTCGCTCCCGCGTCCGTTCTCAATTACTGGGAGTTCACGAGCCCATCTACCGCGGTTACACCGTTTGGCGGGGATTGGCGCGTCTTAGAGGCTCTGTCCCGGGGGGGCCGAATAGCGAAACCTGGGGTCGGGGAAAACGCTTCGGCATTCTCAATACCGGCGGCGACCGGTTCACTTGGTATGCAACGGCGAATACCGATCCTGATCACGTCGACTCTCTCGAAGGCCGGCAGCGCGAGCTCTTGCAGATGTTCGCGGGTTGGCACGAGCCGGTAGAACGTCTGATTGCCGGGACCGAAGAAGGCGCCATCCTGAAAAATGGCGCGTACGATCTTGCACCTCTGAAACGCTGGGGACATGGGAGAGTGATGTTGCTCGGGGACGCCGCCCATCCCTGTACGCCGAATCTCGGACTGGGCGGCTGCATGGCGCTTGAAGACGCGTTGGTTCTCGCGAAGTCGTTTTGCAGAGAGGCGACTCCGGAGTTGGCTCTGCGCTGCTATGAGTCGCTGCGCCGCCGCCGAACTCGCCATGTGCAGCAGCGCTCCCTTCTAATGGGGCATATCGGGCAGTGGGAGAACCTGCTGATCGCGGCCGGGCGCCAGGTGATGACAGGGATGCTTCCGGCGAAAATCTTTGAACGGAATTTAAGGAAGGTTTATTCTTATGCGGCTTAGCACTCTGGCTCTTTGCACGGCGATTGTAGCGGCAGCGCCGCTCCTGGCGCAAGAAAAAGCCATCGACACACAGCGCAGCACCATCACGATTCACGTTGGCAAGTCCGGGCTGTTGTCAGCTGCCGCCCATGACCATATCATCAACGCGCCGATATCCTCCGGCACCATCCTGGAGTCTGGCACCCCGCGCATCGAATTCCGAGTTGAAACCGCGAAGATGACAGTGAAGCCCGACCCGAAAGTCGACGCGAAAGATCAGGCAACGATCCAGACACATATGGAAGAGATGACACTGGAGACGAAGAAGTTTCCAGAGATAACCTTCCGCTCTTCCCGCATCCAAAAACTGGCCGACGGACAATGGAAGGTCGATGGTGATTTGTCTTTGCACGGTGTCACCAAAGCGGTCAGCCTGAACGTGAAACAGACCGGCGAGTCCTACACGACACACACCGTGCTCAAACAAACTGATTTTGGAATCAAGCCCATCAGTATCGGTGGCGGAATGATCAAAGTGAAGAATGAAGTGGAAATTGATTTTCAAATCTTCGATCGTCCCGCCTAACATTCCGCGTTTGCCCAATGGCAGGACCGCAGGGTACCGAAAATGAAGATTGTTCTCGCGCGTCTGCTTTTCGAAGGCTTCACGGTATCATCGATGGCGGCACAAGTGAGCGCGCCAAACCCTGACTCCGCGCAATCCACGCCGCAAGTTGATCCGCCGTACCAGCGCCCAATATCGCCGGGGCGGATCTTTCCAAATATTGTTGATGATCGCGCTGGCCCCCCATAAAGCCCTTATTTATTCGGACTCGTTAGAAGAATTCATGGGTGAGCTCCGGCTCGGGTAGTTTGCCAAGTGAGTGATAGAGGGCGAGTTCCAGGATGCGGAAGGTGCGAAAACCCTACGATCTTCTCATGGTTACTTTGCTTTGTTGTTCAGGCCCTCGACCACGCCGCTGGAAAACTCCTTTCTGGCCTTGAAACAATTGAGCAACAGCGCACGGTGAGCGCGTAGCGTGCGGGCGATTTTCTTCATCGGCTCGATGCGGGATCGCATGGTTTGCTGGCACCAGAAATCCAGGAACATGCCGGCCCAGGTGGGCGAGTTGTATTCCCAGAACTGCTGAATATCTTCTTTGAGCAGGTAGGCCCGGACGGTTTGCAGGTTGTAGCGGAGCAGATCGCGCAAGCGGTGCTGTTGCTTGGCCGTGAGATTCTCTTTGCGCTTGAGCACGCACCAGCGAGATTTCTTCAGGAGCGGTTGGTGGCCCGCCTGGGCCATCTTGCGTGATTCGGTGGCGCGGACCTCGTCCAAGGCTTTGTTCATCTTGGCGACGACGTGGAAGCGGTCCAGGATTTGCAGCGCCTGAGAGCATTTGTCACGGATCACGTCCAGATCGGGCTTCCACATATCGGAGCAAACAAACTCGATTTGCGAGGCGAGTTTATCGCCAATGACCGTGAAGAAGTTCTGGAAGGACTCGATGGTGCTTTCCTTTCCAACCCAGAGCAGACGGGTGAGCCCCCGGTCTATTGGGTAGACCAGCGTGAGGTAATTGTGGCCTTTAGCGTATTGGATTTCATCCACACCGATGGCGCGGACCGGCTCCAACGTGCGATGCTCCAGACCCCAGCCGACCACATACTCGACGGCATCGCACACCAGATCCCAGGAAGTGTGGAACGCCTCGGCGGTTTCCTTCCAGGAGAGTTTGCGGGCCCAGCG
>JBEKBK010000483.1:0-6655 GCA_050015435.1 Bryobacteraceae bacterium | reverse complement strand
AGTGGAGGAAACCGGGTCAGATACAGAAAGAATCAAAACGAGACATCGATCGCGCTCGCCGCACGCTCAGATCATACGAACCACGCGCTTCGAGGATCGTTCTGCGCATAATTCAGGTGAAAGATAAAAGGACTCCAGGATATAAGCACGACTGCGGCTGCCGCGGCAAAGTACTGAACCCGCGTGCGCCAATTGCGTTGATAGAGGAACACCGCGGGTATCGCAATCACCGGAACCACCTTGATGCACAGCGCGCATCCAAACAATGCTCCCGAAACGCAGGCGCTCTTGCCCTTTTCGATGAGATAAATCGACCAGAGCAGGAACAAGATCATCACCGGGTCTGTGTTTCCATGAAAGCCCGAAATCAGAATCAGCGGAGGAGCGATCGCGAGGAGCAGAACAGCCCACCGAATCTGCCGTTCTTGGAGGCGTGGCCTGAGAAGTTGCCACACGATCCACAGGCTGCCTGCGTCCGCGAGAATCGCCGGCACGCGCAGCCAGAATGCAAAGGGCAGGGAAGTCGAGCTCTCCAGCCATCCGAAAAGGCGCAGCACATAAAGCATGGATGGCGGATGGTTGAATCCGGAATCCGCCCTGTAGAGACCAACGGTGCCTAAGTACCGCCACCAGACCAGAAAATGGTGAAAGGTTGTGACGTCATTCGTACCGATCGTCTTCAGGGCCAGAAATAGTTTGACCACCAAGGCGCAAGTCGCGGCCGCGACAATCGCGATTTTCCAGCCGCGAGATACGTCGCTGACCGGGCTGGCCGCCGGCAAAGCTACGGTTGTAGCGCGGTTCGGGGCACCGCTGGGTTTCATTTTGGCCACTGGCATTTGTCTCACGTGCATTAACTTCGATAGTTGCGTCTTCCGTGATCTTGTCTGTTGATGGCGAATTGGTCAACAGTACTACGGGGTGATCCTGGTTCTAGGACCAGCGGCGACTCTGTGTCTATGCGCGTGATTGTCGAAATGTTGAGGGTTCGGTGACCTCCGAAGGCTAAAATATAGCGTAGGGCCGACGGATGAACAAAGAAGAAGTCATCAACAAACTGCGGGCGCATGAGCCGGAACTGAAGGCCGCCGGAATCGTGCGGCTGGCACTGTTTGGGTCGGTTGCGCGAGGGGACAATTCCCCAGAATCGGATGTCGATCTTTTGGCCGACTTCGACAAGACGCAACACTATACCTTGCTGACCATGAGAAGGCTCGAAAACCGCCTTGCCGATTTGCTCGGAACAAGGGTCGAACTGTCCTCGGCTGAGTGGCTCAAAGAATCGGTCAAAACGCAGGTTCTGCGGGAGGCAGTTGTTGCCTTTTAGGGATCTCGAACGGCATCTCCGCGATATTCTCGAGAGTATTGATCATATCAATGAGTTCATCGGAGATATGGACTTCGCCGCATACGAGCGACACGAAAAGGCAACAGCGGCCGTCGAGCGAAAGTTTGCAAATCCTGACGGAGGCTGTCATTCGGTTGGAAGTGGATGGTCCGGAGGCGTGTCCGGCGATTGACTGGAAAGGATACCGGGGCATGGGCAACTTCCTGCGACACTCCTACCATCGAGTCTCCGATGAAATAGTTTGGAACACGGTGAAGGACGACCTGCCGCTCCTCCGAAGAATCGTCGAAAAGGCGCTCGAGTTCTTTAATCCAAAGCCGTCCGACAAGAAGGTGGATTTGGGTTAGCGGTGACGTTCTGGCGCGACCAAACAATCGAACGGTTTTTCAAAAGTACGAACGAAGCTCGGCGAAACGGCCCACTTGGATAAACCGCGCGCCCGCGTCCTCGCGCAAATCCTGAAACTCCAGGCACCAGGTGTGCGGATGCGGTACCAGCACTGCGTTCAATCCGGCATCCAGCGCCGGGTTGATGTCTGACTTGGGTGAATTCCCGATCATCCAGGTCCGCGGAGGGTGCATTCCCCGCTCTTCTACCAGCCGCCGGTAGGCTGGGGCGTCCTTCTCCTTGACGATACCCGTATGCGCGAAATAGCGCCCCAATCCGGAGCGATCCACTTTCAGGCGCTGTTCGTCGGGGTGACCCTTGGTGAACATGGTCAATTCATGCCTGTCGGCCAAATATTGCAGCGTTTCCGCGACGCCCTCGATCAGCCGGAGGGGCTGCTCGAGAATTCGCTCGGCCAGCGACATCACGTGTTGCAGATCTTCTTCGCTGATTTCGTCCTCGGCCAAGTGCCGGTAAGCCTGCTGCAGATTCCGGCCGAAATTCCGAGCTCCATAGCCGTGAATCTTCGCATTCACCAGCTCGATTTCATTCAACACGTCGCGCACCTGGGTGGGAGTCAGCGTCGAGTGATCCAGATAATCGACGAAATCATCAAACGCCTGCTCGAAGTAGATATTGTTTTCCCAGAGCGTGTCGTCGGCGTCGAAAATGAGCCAGGAGTGTTCCGGCGGCCTCATTCGATTCCGGCGACTCCGCCGCCGTGCCCATTGCGAGGGGCTACCGCTTTGACGCGTTGAATCCGTTTTTGCCGGATCACGTAGCTCGGGAAAAAATCGGCGATTTGCTTCAATCGCCCGGCTTCGCTGCGCGTGCCGAGCAACACCTGGCGAAAGGTGAGATCCGGGACGGGCTGCGCGAGCAGAAAACTAAGCCTCGGGTTCTTACCCTCCAATACCTGGAGCGGCTGATTCTCAGACAGCGCTTGAAATTCGTTGTATCCCTCGATCGCCCGAGCCTGAACATCGGACGGGGCAGGTTCGGACTCATCGTCATCGAAGAACTCGACTGCCCCGCGCAGGAAGGGCCGCTCGTCATCCAAGCGGACGATTTCGAATCGCCGCCGGCCTCGGGTCACGATGTCCATCCGTCCGTCCGGGTATTGACGCAGCACCTTCTCGACCGTGGCGGTGCATCCCGTATTCGCGATGCCCTGATCACTCGCTAGAACCACGCCGAATTCGATTCGATCCCGCATCACTTCGGCGATCATTTCTTTGTAGCGATCCTCGAAGATGTGGAGCGGAAGTTCGGATTCCGGCAATAAAACGACCTGAAGAGGAAAGAGCGGCAGAAGCCCCGGCTGCATGTTACCATTATCACTTTCGTACGCGACTCTTCGCCAATTCATCATGATTCTGAAGCTGTAACGGACGCCTGGGATCTACCTGGTAGGATTCATGGCGTGCGGCAAAACCACGGTTGGGCGGGCGCTGGCCGACGAACTGGGGTGGAATTTTAGCGACCTTGACGAAGAGATTGAAACGCGCGCGCAGGCGACGGTCCCGCAGATTTTCGACACACTCGGCGAGCCGGCGTTTCGCGAGATGGAGACGGCCGCGCTCCGCGAACGCGTGCGCAGCGTTCAGTTCGGAAGGCCGCATGTAATCGCGCTAGGCGGAGGAACGTTTCACCGGGAGGAAAATTACGAGTTGGCGACAAATCACGGCGTGACCATCTGGCTCGATTGTTCCTTTCCGACGATTGAGCGGCGTGTGGCCGCCGCGACGCATCGGCCGCTGGCCAGAGATCCCGAAGAGTTCCAGCGTCTGTTCGAGGCACGGCGGGAAGGTTACGCGCGAGCCCATTACCGCATCGAGCTGAATGGCGACGATCCGCGAGCGGCTGTAGAGCAGATCCTGGCGCTTCCGCTGTTCGTCCCTTAGCCGGATGATAAGAAAAAGACATCGCTTGCCGCGGATGAACGCAGATAAACGCAGATTTAAAAGCGTTGTCCTATCGGCATTCATCAGCGTTCCTCCGCGGCTTAAAAGGTTTTGGCTCGGGTAAATGTCCCGTGCGCACGCCCTTCAAATTTTTCGTGCTGCATTGAAGGCCGCCGATCCCGAGCAATCGGTCCGGCGCTATCTTCACCTGGACGGGGACACGCTGAAAGTCGCGGACCGCAAATATTCACTTGGACGATTCGACCGCATTCAGGTGATCGGAGCGGGGAAGGCGAGCGCGGCCATGGCGCGTGCGGTGGTGCGAGTGTTGAGACGGCGGATCACCGGCGGCTTCGTCAACGTGCAGGACGGAGTCAATGAGACCCTTCGCCAGGTCAAACTGCACGCATCCGGACATCCGGTACCCGACGAGCGAGGAGTGGCGGGTGGCCAGAGAATCCTTGAAATCGCGCGCGCCGCTGGACCCCGTGATCTGCTGCTCTGCCTGATTTCCGGCGGGGGGTCGGCGTTGATGCCGGCTCCGTCTACTCCGCTCACGCTGCCTCAAAAGCAGGAGATCACACGCCGCCTTCTCGCCTGCGGCGCCACCATTCACGAAATCAACACCGTTCGCAAGCACCTTTCACAGATCAAGGGTGGACAACTGGCCAAGCTCGCGTGGCCTGCGACCGTAATCGCGCTGATTCTATCGGACGTGATCGGCGACGATCTTGATGTGATCGGCTCCGGCCCCACTGTCCCGGATCGTTCCACGGTGGCGGACGCGGAGGCGATCCTGACGAAATATGGAATTCCCTCGGTTCCATTTCATGAAACCCCAAAACCCGCCGACCCATATTTCGATCGCGTCCAGAATGTGATTGTCGGCAGCAACCGCGAGGCGATTCAGGCAGCCGCAATTCGGGCCCGCGCGCTGGGATATAGAACGCTGGTGCTATCGACGTTCATTGAGGGAGAGACGCGCGAGATCGGGAGCATGCACGCCGCGATCGTGAAAGAGATTCTCGCGAGCGGCCGCCCTGTGCGTCCGCCGGCATGCATCTTATCCGGCGGAGAGACCACCGTCACCTTGCGAGGCGGCGGCCTGGGTGGCAGGAACCAGGAATTCGTATTGGCCGCCACCATAGCTCTGGGCGGCGGTGGCCCGGCAACGATCTTCAGCGCAGGCACGGACGGCGCGGACGGTCCCACCGATGCCGCAGGCGCCGTTGCCGATGAAAAAACCATCGATCGAGCCCGTAAGCTCGAATTAGATCCGCGAAGTTATCTTGCGGACAACGACTCGTATCACTTTTTCGAAAAGGTCGGTGGCCTGGTGAAAACGGGACCAACGGGGACGAATGTCATGGACGTTCGGATTCTGCTGGTGCCCTAAGCTACTGATCGAGCTTCTTTAGTGCTGTCGCCGGGTCGCTCGATTTTGAGGTAGACGGCTTGTCATCCGCCGATGCCTTGCGCACCGTCACCTCTCCACGGTCTGTCTGTACGCTCACTCTCGGGCTGCCGGGCATTGATCCCCGGAGAGTCGCGCCGCGGCCGCTATTTTCCGTCGTAATCGGAGAGCCGAAATCGTTGGTAACATCGCCCCGACTCGTGGACGCCGTCAGATCGAATTTCGCGGCAGGGGGCAAAGAGAGCGTGATGTCTCCCGAATGCGTGTGTACGTCCATGCGCGCCAAAGGCAGCGTGCCTGGTCGAAGTTCAATGTCTCCGCGAGCGACCGAAAGCTCCAGCGAGTTCGTAAAATCACTGATCCGCACGTCGCGCGAAGGACAGGAAAGATGGATGGGGCCGACCAGATTGGAAGCGGTGAAGTCGCCGAGCACCATGCGCACCTGTCCGGGAATTCTCTCGATACTCAGGTCCAGTCCCATACCCCCGCTCATGCGCAGCGCCTGTTTCAAATCCCGGAACTGCACGATCCCGTTGTATGAGCCCGCGATCGTCACCTGTCCGTCGATGCTCTGCAGATCGATATCCGAACCTCTGCCGCCTTTCAGGTCCAGCGCACCCTTTACGTTCACCGCACGCACAATGTCGCTGCGGCGAAGGTCGATGCGTGCGTCACCGCCAATGTCCTGTAGCCGCACACCGGCGTTGTCGGAAGTGATCTCGACGTTGCCGCCGATGCCGGTCAGATCGAAATCACCGTTTCGTCCGTGCGCTTCGATCGACGCGCCCTTCGGCACGGCGATCTCCATTTCCGCGGAGAGGCGCAGGTTTCCCCCGACGCGGTCCTGATTGGTTCGCACCACGACGTGATCGGCGTCGCCGGCCAGCTCGAAAGGAGAATCCTGATCCCCCCGGTCCGCGACCCCCTGGTTAAAGCTGCGAATGGTCTTGTGCCCGGTCACCTTCACCTGATCCGCGCCGCCGCCCTGAATCCGGACATTTCCGCGAAAACTCTCGATCACGATGTGCGGAGTTTTCGAGCTGGCCTTCTCGCCGGAAATCGGATATTCGAAGCTTTCCCCGAACATATCCAGCCCGCCGATGTTCACGTTGGTGTGCGGCCACCAGGTCGAAACGCCGCGCGCGGCGTGAACACTCGCGCCGAAGATGCACAGGAAGATCACCAGGAGCCATTCCCCGCCGGAGACTCCGCGCGCCGGAAGGGGTCTCGAAGTGGCGGCCCAAAACAGAATCTCGGCCAGTCGTAAGCCGCCCCACGCGATCAATAGGAACGGCCAGTATTTAGCCAGGTAGTCGACCAGCGGAAGATCCGGATATAGGTTTCGCGCCAGGAACAGCAATCCGATGCCGATCAGCAGCAGCGGCGCGACAAAAGAGGCTCGTCTCATGTGCTGGTCGTTCCCGTGCGCTCCATCAGTTTAAACAGGCCGAAAACGATCAGCAGCACCGGCCAGGTGCGTCCGAAGCTGAGCGAACCGAACTGGTCGAGCGCCAGCAATGCGCCGAGCGTGATCATCAGCACGGGACCCTGGATCGCGCACAGCAATCCCCGATTCATCGGCCGCCTCCCTCCGCCCCTCGA
>JBEKBK010000482.1:0-6666 GCA_050015435.1 Bryobacteraceae bacterium | reverse complement strand
CCCCGGCCACGCCAGAATCGCCGTCCATTCCTTGTGCGTCAACTGCCGAGTGTACCCAAAAACGCCATCTCACTGAATCATCGATATTTGAATGTTTTCACGAATTCCTGCGGAGAGCCAGAACAAGATGATCGCGATTGAAAAACATTATCGAAGGGTTCCCCAATGAAAGACGCCAAAGAATCACCAGCCGATCAGTTCGTCGATCAACTCGCCGACGCTGTTGCGGAACGTGTCGCGCGACGCATCAAACCTGAATCGGCGACCCGGCTCGCTCCCCGATGGTTGGATCTGGAATCTGCCGCGCAACTCATGAACACGACTAAGGCTGCAGTGCGCGGCATGGCCAGAGCGAAGCTGTTTCCGGTTAAGAAGATGGGCGGCCGGGTAATGGTCGACATTAAGGACCTGGAGAAGGCCTTCGATGAGAACACCGAGTGGCTCGGCTGACTTGCCAGCGTTAGCTTTACTTGCTACCATCCGAGCCATGGAAACGCCAACTGAAACCAGAACCTACCGGCCGAAGGGTGACGGGTCGCTCTACCAGAAGGCCGATGGGCGCTGGTACTACTCGATCATGCACAAGGGTAAGCGTCGCTCGAAGTCCCTCGGCACGCGCGACGAGGAGGAAGCGACCAGGAATTACCAGAAGGTTCGCAACAATCTCATGGGTGCGATTGATCGCGGGGAGTTCGAGCCAACCACCAAGGAAAACGTCAGGCTTGCCGAGATAGTGGCAGACTATATCAACGAGCTTAAGACTCACCGCCGCAAGTCAGCATCTATCGCGGAGAGCGTCTTACTGAAGGCGCTCAAGGCCCCGGAGTTTAAAGACCGTAAGGTTGCCACTCTCATCACGGCGGATTTTAAGCGTTACCGGGACCGTCTCACGAAGGCGGGAACCTCACACGCGACCGTCAATTATCACTTCACTTGCATCCGCGCGGCGCTCAACATGGAAACGAAGCAAACGCCATCGCGTATCGGCAAGGTTCCGTTCATCCCGATGGGGCCTGCCGGTAAGGCCCGCGAAGGCTTCCTGGAGTATAACGACCACGAGACTTTGCTCGGCTGCTTGCCCCGGTCGTTGAAGGCTCTCTTTGTTATTGCCCTCCACTCCGGCTGTCGCCTCGGCGAGCTGCTGGCGATGCGCTGGCAGGACGTTGACTGGGCTAACCGCATCGTGCGGCTTCCTGATTCCAAGAACGGGAGAAAGCGCAACCTTCCGTTTTGGGGCGGGATCGAGGATCACTTGAAACGGCAGAAGGCGTACCGAGATGAGCACCACTCGGAATGTGAGCACCTGTTCTTTTGGATGGACGAAGACGTTAGGGTTGGCCACGGCGGGGCCAGGACTCAGCCAGGTGCGCACATCCGCGAGTTTCGCACTTCTTGGACCAACGCTGTCAAGAAAGCGCACGGCTTAAGCGAGAGCATTCCGGCCGGGCTGCTATTTCACGATCTGAGGCGGAGCGGCATTCGGGTGATGGTCCAGGAGGCCGGAATCCCGGAATCGCAGGCCATGCTCATCAGCGGCCATGTAACCAGATCAATGCTCGAACGCTACAACATCGTGAGTCTGAAAAACGTCCAGGACGCGGGCGCAAAACTGGACGCATGGATCAAAAGCAAGCGGCAGGTTGCCGCATCCCCAAGGCCGCGCACTGGTAGCAAATCGCGACACCCAACCAGAACACTTGCTACCGCACTTGCTACCACCCAAATAAGCCCACCTTTCGAGGTGGGCTTATTTGCGCTAATCCTTTTATTTTGTTATGGTGCGGAGAGGGGGACTTGAACCCCCACGAGATTGCTCCCGCTAGCACCTCAATCGGATTTTGAGCGTTCTGGAGCAGCGCTGAGATGCTATCTTGTTGATTCATCATACAGGACCGTTCCCATGCGGTCCCATCCGTTCCCTCGCTCAAGGTCTAAACAAGGTCTAAACAAGCCAGACGGGACCGGGCGACATTCCCATCACTGCTGTCCGACACTCATCCCGCCGTCCACATCCACATTCCCGAGAGCCGGATCACACGCAGAGATGAGTTCAGATGGCGGCTCGTTGCGGTTCACGACACCGCTGGCCTCCCGGCAACAGGTGGTTTCGCAAGCACGCCCGTTACTATCGGGATCGTACTCAAGACACCGACTGCCAGGAGCGCCCATCCTGCCCCTTTCCGCTGATCTCTAGTGAGCCGATCCGAAATCAGCAAACCGACGCCAACGCCAAGCGCAACCCGAGTTCCAGCGATCAACATGATCTCTGGGATCGTAAGACCTTTCTCTGTCAAAGCCATGGCCCTAGAGTCGCATGA
This sequence comes from Bryobacteraceae bacterium, assembly GCA_050015435.1. Lineage (GTDB taxonomy): Bacteria > Acidobacteriota > Terriglobia > Bryobacterales > Bryobacteraceae > Palsa-187. The sequence continues at coordinate 4,348 of JBEKBK010000482.1, read as the reverse complement.
AGGCCGGATGTGCGGGCCATTTTTCCATTCATGTGTAAGTCCTCTCGCCCTGTTCAACGAGACGTGAAGACCGTTGTCCGTGGAAGGTGACGATGCAGGTTCGACTCGGCACGAAGACACGATAGCGCAACCAAATTGAAACAGTTCCGTCATAAACTGGACGTAACATTAAAGCGTTCGTAGTTCACTTTGGGGAGGTTCACATGGAAGGTTTTTGGACAATCCAATTCACCGGCGTCCAGGGTATGGCGGCTGGTGTCATCGTGCTCATCGGTGGGCAGGTGTTTGGCGGCGATAACGGATTCGTGTACACGGGTACGTACACGCAAGATGGGAACACGATGACTGCTCAGGTCCACGTCAAGCAGCACGCAGCGGGCATCGCTAACGTGATGGGCCGTTCCGAGTTCGATCTGAAATTGAACGGAACGCTCACCGGCAACAAGATCACCGTGGCTGGACAAATACCGTCCACGCCACTTACTCTTACCGGAATCCTGACGAAGCAGGGGAATCTGCCTGCGAGAGCACTTGAGAAGGGTGTCAATTAAGTGCCGCACGACCCAGACCCCAGACTCGCAGAAATCGTCGTTACGACCGAACTCCCAGACACCAGATACCGAGAGTACACCTTAACGATTGAACGGGTAGAACAGTTCATCAAAGGCATGGAAGCCGCTGGATGGACCCTTGAGCGCACGATGGACAATGTTGAACCTGGACGCCCCGTGACCACCAAGAAACTTGGATTCAGGAAACCGCTGGTTCACGCTGAACGCATCATCGAGGGCACCAGGAAAATCCTGTGCGGGACGCCAACCCAAGGCTCTACCTTGATAGTCGGCAAAGCGGGCATCAGTGAGGATGCGATCACGTGTTCTGATTGTCTAGCGAAGATGCTAAAGGCCGGTTCCGTGACCGGTTTTCAAACGGTGTATTGGCCCGAAGAATCAACGCCGCTGTCAAGGTGAAGCATGATTCGACGTAATGCTCATACCGCCGAACGATCCCGATAGAATCCCACAACTCTACGATTCAAAGAATCGCCCGATTGTGCCAAGGGTGGTTGCGAAAGAGCCACCCCGATCTTCGGCGATTGTATCGAGACTATTGCGGTCGCCGTCGTACCCGTTCCGATCCGTACGACACCTGCTAGGATTTTCAACAGTAGCCGTCTCGACGGCAGCGGCTCTGCTGTATTTGGTTCCGTGGCTAAAGGTTGAGGCGTCTGTAACCAGCAATACTCAAGATCCGTATGCCACCCGATTCCTGATAAGTAACCTCAGTCCGCTACTACTTCAAGACACCGCTTTCGGCTGCGCTTACCCACTGATTTATTTTGGCGAAGACGTAAAGCCGCACAACACCGTTTATGGCAATCCAGAAGCGTTTTGGTCGCAGGGCCTTGCTTCGAATATAACCATCTTTCCATTCGGGCAACATTCCATAACCTGCCCTGAAACGTTTTCCATTTCTCAGGCCGAAAGGAAGCTCCCAGTTCAGCGCCTCAGATACATCATCCGAATCACCTTTGGCATTTGGCCATTCCCAAAATACAAGATCACCCGGACCCAAAAATTTGATTCCTTTCGTGACAATCACGGAGAATTTCATTGGTATCCGGTCTCCGAATGGAGCCCGCCCCGAGTCGCACTCCATTGATTATCGGTTGTGTCAAAGGTTCCTCATCGCTTGAGAACAACTGCGGTTGAGTGCTCTTCGTTACGGACAACGACCATTTTGAAGCTTGAAGTTACAGAGCTATAATCGCCTTCCGTTCGTCGCCCACCAGAAAAATCGTGAATAGCGTTTTCGGTGTCAACCTCGGTCCATGTCAGAACGGGTCAGCGAAAAACTCTGTACCCTCTCGAACAGCCCTCAAAGACAGAGCCTACCGCCGTGACGTGCCCACGTTTCGCCGTCGCTCGTTCGGAACCACGATTCAATATCCTACCGCTCCGTCCTTGACACGTTTGGAAATCAGTACACGTGATTCATCAGCGTCCGAAGTCTCTTCCCAGATGCGTTCCTTCCACGGGTCGGCCCACGCCATCACGCCGTCAAGGGATGTGAAGACGTTCATCGTGAAGTGCGGCGGCTTGCCTTCAAACTTGACGGAGAATCCGTACAACTTGGCGTCAGGGTCGAAGGTCACGGATATCTGGGGTATTGGGTACGTCTTGGACACGAGTACATTTTACTTGTGCCCGTGAGACGTGAGCGGTAGGACGTTGACAGGTCCCGCCACTGGCCCAACGCTCGACGGCAGGATCACGGGATCTGACAAGCGACCTGTCCACGGTATAGTGCGCTGAAAGCCGAAAAAATCTCAGGGGCATTGCCGAATTCGGAGTCAGCGGTAGAGCCGCTAAGCTACAATCGAGGTATGTTCGTCGATAGAGCCCCGGCAATGTTGTTGTGGTTCGTGAACCGCACCGGGTTGGTGACAGCCGCTCTCGGAATGTGGATCAGAAGAGCGAACCAAGGCATCCAACACCACGGCATTATCACCGACTTCTGGTTGAACCCCTGGACCAATCAATGGGTCGTCTTGGTGATGCATACGACGCCTGAGAGAGGCGTTCATGTTAGCACGCTAGAAGAGTTCGCAGACGGACGCCCGCTTGAACTTGTTGCTGTACCGCAGTCGGTTGAACATCAGCAAATGATTCTGGAAACGGCTCTTCTGAACGAAGACCAGCCGTACATGCTCTTCAACAAAAATTGCCAACATTTCGCTTCGCACTGCTACACGCATAAAGCTGAATCGCCACAGTTGCAACAGGGCGTTCTCTTGGCTGGTTTGGTCGTCGCTGCTTTCGCTTTGGGATCGTCAATGCGGAAGACAAGATAAGGCATATAGGAGAAGTCACGTGGACCAAAGCGTGTCTGAGTTGATCGACAAGGAACAGCGGAAGCATCACGCCGAACACAACAAGCCCCGTTACATCGGTGTCCTTTGCGATAAGCATCAAGGCGTGGAAATGGAGCCGGTAGAACTCCACCACGGACATGGCCCTATTACGGAAGTTCAGAGAGGCTTTCGCTGTCCGGTTCCGGGCTGCAAGAGATTCTTTGGAAAGATTGGCTACGCCGATCTGACCGAGAACAACGAATTTGAGAACATCCTGAAAGGTCCAGGTTGTCCTCAATTTCCCGCACTCAAAATGTATCTTCAGAAAACGAGTTTAGGCTTGATTCGTTGGGTGTGTGCTCAATGCAACGAAGAGCGTCCTAGCGGTCCTCCTATCATAACGTACACGTAAGTAAGTCAGACCTGCCCGTCTCGATACGGAAAATACCAGCAACAAATTGAAAGGTAGTTCGTGACAGCCGGTCAGCGTTCCTCCGAGCACGCTCTATCAGCGAGCCATTGACAAGTCCTGCCACCGACCCATTACCACTCCGTAGAGTTTGTCATCCACCTTGCGAGGTCTCGTAGTCGGTTTTCGTCTTGGCATTTCATCACAACCTCGTCGCACACCCATCCGGCGATTTCAGGAACGCATTGCGTTAACCGATCCACATCACACTGCCATCCAGTTCCGTTATGGGCAAAAGGTGGTCTTCCTTTCGTCACCAGCTTGCAAGATTCATACGTCGGGTGATCTGGTGTGTACACCCATACCGCAGTCACGCCTTCCGGCAATGCCATGTGAGCAAGTTGATTTCGGAATTGTTGCCAGATGTTTTCTGCCTCTTCCTGAGTAGAACAACCAAGTTCGACGTGTTCTCTTACGCTCATTGCCAACTGTCCGAAGGCTGATTTCTCGTTGTAGTGCGCTCCAATCGGTGGCTTCCGCCATCGAGCGCTTTTATCCTCTGTTGCGATCCTGAGCACTTCCTTCAGCTTGTTGCCGTGCTCCGTACCCTTAACCGCTGCATCATTTGAAGCAGCTTTGACGTGCTTGATCGATTGCCCGACCAGTTCACGACTCTCTTTCGTCGCAAATTCTCCCGGTGCCGCTAAGAATCTATAGCTCTTTGCCAACAAATTCAGCAACGCAAAGAGTGCGTGAGCTATGACGAAGTTCCCACCGCCTAAAGACTGTCCCGAACGTATGGAGTCGTCGTACCATTCATGTTGGTCAAGCCGCACACGCCCGAACGTTGCACAATCCCCAACGATCATGTGAACTCGGAACGAAAGTTCACTCGTGAGCAGTGACTTGAACCTCTCTATTTCAGGAAGGCTCTCGAACTCTTGTCTAGTCATGCGGCTCCATTTGGACCCGTCTAGGCTCTCTTCTTTTCCTCTGTGACGAAATAGTCATCGCCTGTATACTCGTGCTTCTGCCCACAGTTCGGGCATGCCTCGGGGTCGCCTTTTCTGAACGGAATCAGATCA
>JBEKBK010000481.1:0-6672 GCA_050015435.1 Bryobacteraceae bacterium | reverse complement strand
GCGCGGCCCGTTCAATCACGTGCGTCAGCCAGGTCCATGGCTCCGGGTTAGTTCCCAACGTACCCACCGTGCGCCCTTCGGAGTCGAAGCGGTAAATGATGTCATCGGCGGCATCCACATACCAGAGATTGCCTTGCGGATCGAAGCGCAGGGCATGGGCGCCTACGAACATCCCTGAGCCCTCGCCCCAGGAGCGCACGAACGTGCCGTCCGGCTTGAACTCCAATACCGGGTGATAGCCGCGATTCAGCGCGAGGATACTGCCCGTTGGACCGACTGCAATCCCGCTCACACGGCCCACGACGGAATTGGGGGGATAGTGAAAGAAATTTTCCTGCAGATGGAATGGCAGTTGCGGAATCTGTGCTGCGCCCCCTGGCGCAATCCGCCCCGCCCCGCCTCCGTCCTGCGCATTCATCGGTGCGACGGCGCAAAGCGCAATCGCCGCGGCGCAAACCGCTGACATCAAGAAACGTTTCTTCATTACAGCTCCCCCACTCGTCTATTTTGGCCGCAATCTCATGACCGGTTCCCAGAGTTGGCAGGCACGGCGCAATTGCCTTCGGCAGAATGGCAGCGCGTTGCCACGAAGTTATCGGCTGGACTTAGTTCCTCGGCCTTCCCGCGGTTGATTATACCTATTTAGTGAGCGACGCGCTCATGCGATCACGACGATGTGCCGATAGGCATTGTGTACGCAGGGGAAAGGAAGGCTCGTTATGACGCTCTCTATCTCTGGCACATTATCGGCTCAATCCACCGATACACCTGCTCCAGCCCAAGCCGCAACCCCGCAGGCTCCACAACCACAGCCGTCATCTGACACCGTCACCCTCTCTCAGTCCGCACAGGTTAGCCAACTGCATGACCAAGGTCAGAGCCCATTGCAGATCGCCGAGAATCTCGGAATAACCGTATCCACTGTCGATTCTGATTTAGGGATTGTTGCTACGAATACCGGCGCCCAACCAGAACACGCTGGTCGTTCGGCCCACGCTACTGACACTCACCAGGCTGCTCCGGCTCCTACATCTACCGAAAGCACCTCGACAGCCTAATCATCAGCCCGCGCCGCATCCTCCGAGACGGTGTACCGACCCCGGTGGACGCCACAGGGGCGGCTTTTCGGAGACTGGACTCCACGCGGACTCCACTTAGTAGACGGCATATGGCGTGCTTTCGCGCGCGGTTGCCAGCAGCTTCATCTTGTTGTCGGAGCAGACAACAAATAATTTCCTATACAGGAAGGAGGGTGCCCATCGCCTTACCCGAAGCGTTAAAGACCTTTGCGGCCTGCTTGAGCTATTTGAAAAGCGCAAGGTCGCATTGATCTCGGTTGCAGAATCACGTCGGCGGCAGGACGGCTGGTGATCACCAGGCATGGGCGCGGTCAGTCAATGGGAGCGCGAGGCGATCGGGGAATGGACGCGGCACGCGCTGCGCCACAAACGAGGCAAGGGCGAGTGCGTGGGCAACATCGAGTTTGGACACAGACTGGCTGCCGATGGTCTGCATCTGGAGACGGACCCGCGCGGAGCGGAGCTGGCGAATCATTGCCAGCGCAGCCTGTTCAACCGGGTCGTAGCTTCCGCGCGATTGCAGCGGCACTCAACCGAAGCGGCCACCGCACGCGGCGGAGTACACTGTGGCGCCTGGAGTCTGTGGTTAGGGTAGTCAAGGTGGATACAGCGACACACGAGCAGCGCGTGGCATAGATTTCTGGCGTTGTTCTTCAAAAAAACAATACGCCCTTCAAAAACCTGTCACAATTCTTCTTCCGGCGGCGTTGTTAGCTTGTGAACGCACGAAGTGAAGCTGTAGACGACACGAGGATCGAGGAAGCGGCGTTTGATTTCGAGGCCATTTTTCACGTTCACTATGAGCGTATCGCCCGCGTCATTGCCAGGGTCGTGGGAGATCCTGGCCGCGCGGAGGAACTCGCGGTTGAGGTGTTTTTGAAGTTATGGCGGCGCCCGCCGGCAGATAGCGATAAGGTCGCAGGATGGCTTTACCGATCCGCCGTTCGCAAGGGCCTGGATGAACTGAGACGCCGAACGCGCCGCGCCCGCTATGAGGGACTGTTCGGATTCGTCAGAAAGGTTCCAACGCCCGAGGACGTCCGCACTACCAGCGAGGAACGGGAGAAGGTTCACACGGTTTTGGCGGTTATCGCGGCCGGTCAGGCGGAACTGCTACTCCTACGCAGCCACGCCCTCAGTTACGACGAATTGGCAACAGCTCTCGATCTGAATCCCGCTTCCATCGGCACTCTTCTCAGTCGCGCGCAGCATGCGTTCCGGAAGGAGTACATCAAACGATATGGACAAACACGATGAAACGAATGTAGACAACTGGGTTGACGATCGCCTTGCGGCCCTAAGCCCTGATAGCAATTGGCAGCCGAACGAAACTAGGGCGCGTGCGCAACTCCGTGAGTTGGCTGGTCGCCCCGGGAACGCAAGCGGCCGACGAAAATGGACTTGGGCGGCAGCATCCACCATTGCAGCCGGATTGTGTGTCCTGGCATTCCCCGCCCCGCGAGCGGTGGCACAACGTCTGTGGGTCCCATGCGTGGAAGCGTGTCAGGGACTCTGGCTCGGCGTGGTGGACGTCGTGCGAGTCGCCGCACCGGCACCGGATTTTACAGCTCGGAGCTCCTCCGGCCTTGAGGTCAGGCTGTCGGATTACAAAGGGAAGGTGGTCCTGCTGAACTTCTGGGCTAGCTGGTGCCCGCCCTGCCGGACTGAGATGCCGTGGTTTTCAGAGTTTCAACAGACTTACGGAAGCCAGGGGCTCGCAGTGATCGGAGTCTCCCTGGCTGATGTCTGGCCTGTCCCGGCCGTCTCCATGGATACGAGTAAAATCCTCTATCCGCTGGTGGTCGGTCATGAAGACCTGGCCAAACGGTATGGAGTCACGTCTCTTCCAGCCACCTTGCTGATCGATCGTCAAGGCAGGATCGTGGCGCAGCACGTAGGTATCGTGAGCAGGAAAGACTACGAGAAAGAAATCGTTCAACTACTCGCGAAGTAAATGGCATGGTGGAGGCGCGCATAGTTCGCGCCTTCGCCGGCACCTAGTCGGTAGCCTTCGATCACGCGATAGTCAGGCGCGGCCAGCTTACAATCAGAGTGCCCCCGTCTCACTCATGCGGCACTGGTTTGTTCTTGCTGCCCGGTGGCCTTCCGCGTCTCTTGGGAGCGCTCGCTGCAGCTGCCATCCAGGCAGGCGGTCTTCCCCGACGACGGCCCCGACCGCTGGCCAAGCGCTCAAGGACCAGAATGGCTTCCTCAATTTGCGCTCGTTCCTTACACATCTCGGCCAGCATCTTCAAAATGTCCATGCCCGAATTGTATTGTTTTGAGGCCACTGGCTCGCCCGCTCCCATTCCCTCAAGCAATCACCGATGGAAGATCGCCCGCGAGGAGCACGATGTGATGCGCTCCGTCGAGTTACCGTTTTTCTCCGTAAATAACCAGGCGCCTTCTATTAGGTTTTTTAATGGAAGTGTAGCCGACAATCCATTCCCTATCCTGCCATCCGATTCAAAAGTGATGGTTGGACCGACCAAGTGAGGAGGAGCGGATGTTGCGCGTTGGAATGTTTTGCGCAAAGCAGTAGGATCAATCGTCCGGCTGCCTTTCTGGTTTATTTCTTCAGTCTTGCCTGTCAATTCGTCTTTACCGCCGCCGCGGCGCCCTCGGTCGGGAGAACCTAAAGCGTAGGAGCCATCTCATACGTCCCCATGGACCAAATCAGCACCACGATGACGGCGGGTTCTGATGAGGATTGGAGGCCCGTCGATTGCCAATCGCAAATCTCACTGTTCGGGCAGGCTCACCTTCTTGCGCAGAGTATTTAGCCGCGGATCGCCCCGCAGAAAAGCCAGTTCCGGGAAGGTCAGGGTTCTTCCGAACCGAACCGGCCCAAGTACGGTCATGCGATCCAAGGCTTCCAGGGTGCGCTCCTTGTCACCCAAGCCGGCATAGGCCAAAACGCGTTGGAGGAATCGGCCTTTCTCGACAGCCGCAAGCTTCTCGGCTTCGTCGCGGCGCCCGGCCCGTCCATACGCGTAGCCCAGCCAGCGGGGAAGCGGTGCCGCCGAAAGAATGGGAATGGCCTCGTCAATTCTCCCCTGGCCTAACCGGACACGGCCCAGACACTCAATGCGGTCAGACTCCAACGCTTTCACGCACTGTCGGGCCGCCTCCTCGTACTGGCCGGCGGAAAGCAACGCGGAGCCAAGCGCTGCATGAACCTGAGGTGAAAGCGGATCTATTTTCTCGGCGATCCGCAACTGCTGTACTGCCTCGTCAATCCGGCCGAGCGGCAAAAGTAGGAGGATAGCGAAATCTGCGCGCGAACTCGAAGTGTTGGGGTCGAGCTCGATGGCGCGGCGGAAACTTTCTTGGGATTGCTCCCAATTTGCTTCGCGTGCATAGACCGAGGCCAGCGCTTCATGGGCCTCGCCTAATAAGGGATCGAGCTGGATCGCCTTCTCCGCCGCCGATCGCATTTCTTTCATCACGTCGGCGAGATCGCGGTCCATTAGAGCACCCGACCGCAGCGCATAAGCCGTGGCGAGACCTGCATAAGCGGGAGCAAATGAAGGGTCCTTGGCGATCGCTTCCTGATAGAAACCGATGCTGCTGTCTGGCACGTTCCGGTCAAGGTCGGCCGGAACCCGCGCTCGAAGATACAGATCGTAAGCTTCGTAACTGGTCTCGTAACGCCGCCGGCCGCGGCCCAGCTCCAATCGCAGACTGTTGACGATGCCCCGGGAGATCTCATCCTGGATCGCGAAGACGCCGTTCAATTCCCGGTGGTAACTTCCCGACCACAGTGGGAAATCATCACGCACTCGAATGAATTGCACATTGATCCGCAATTGCTGTTCGGCGCGCAGAACGGAACCTTCCAGAATGTAATCCGCGTGCAGTTGTTCTCCCGCCTCGCGCAAATTCCGCGGCTTGCCCCTAAAGAAGAAGGACGAGGTCTGAGAGCGCACGGCCAACCCGTCGATGATGGACAGGTCGCGGATAATCTCGTCAGTGAGGCCGTCCGCGAAGTAATCGTTGGCGGGATCCTGGCTCAGGTTGGTCAAGGGCAGAACCGCGATGGCGACCGGCGCGCTCTTGTGCTGAACCCACCACCAGCCGGTGGCTGCAACGGCGACCGCAATTGCTGTAAAAGCACCCGCAAGCCAAGGCCGCCAGGACCGGATTTTGCCTTTATCATCCGCCCCGAATGGACGAAAAACAGGCGTATAGCCGCCTTTCGGCAACTCGATAACCACCGCGTCCCCGCTGCCTTCTCCTGCGTAATACTCCGCCAGCCGGGCACGAAGGCGTCCGGCTTCGCTGCGTACTGTCGAATCCTGTTTAGGGTCAAACCCGGGCTTTCGCCCGAATACTTCGACTCCGATGACCGACTCCTTGAGGTCGCTGTCCCGGCCCTCCAGATGAAACTCAACTACTATCCGCAAAAACCGGGACAGGCGCTCATTGCGCGTGAACCCTCTGCTCGCGAGTACGCGCTCCAGTTCCTTCCGCACGGCGTCGGGCGGGCATTCGGAGGGAGCCATCGGGTTCCAGCATAGCCTGTTTTCAGGGTGATGCAAAGGTATAACACCCCGTTACGACCCTTCTCGACTAGTTTCCCGGTTGGATCTCGCCCATACTTCTTAAGTGCGAACTACGGCGCTCGTCTTGTTGCTCACGGTCACCACCTGGGTCGACGACGCATTCGGGACTTGGACTATGAACCCTGCCCGCTCGACGGTCACCCCCGATCCCCGCCCCAAAAGCATTACGATCCGGATCGAGTCGCACGCTAAAGGCGAAGTCTTCAGTCTTGATCGGATCGAAGCGGACGGCCGGTCCACCACCGTCAGTACGATCCTTTACCTGGATGGTAAGGGCCGCGATTTCCAGGACCCCGGGTGTTCGGGAACCGAATCGTCGCGCCGCGTGGATAGCCAGACCGTGGAGATCCTGCGCACCTGCGCCAATGGTGGCTGGATCCGGTTCGTGCGACGATTCTCCGCGCAGCCGAATGAACTGGTTCTGGAGATTAGCGAGCGGCAGGCCCACGGTCGAAGTTTCGAGCGGCATCTTGTGCTGGAGAAACAATCCGCGGGAGCCGCCGCACAAAACAAGGACCAGAAATGAAGACCGATTTTATTCTTCCAATGCTCTTGTCAGCCGTTGCGCTGGCGCAACCGGCTGGGATGTTCACCGCGACCGGCAACATGATTACGCCTCGCTTTGGCCACATGGCAACTTTGCTTCCCAACGGCAAGGTCCTGATCGCCGGAGGAAATACGGTTTGCTTTGTCCCTGGCCCGTGTCTCGGCACGAACATGGCTGAACTTTACGATCCCGGAACGAGCAGCTTCGCGCCGACTGGCTCGATGAGCCCGGCCGATTCGCACATCGGTGGGATTCTGCTGGCTGACGGACGCGTATTTTTCGCTTCTTTCTCCAATGACTGTGTTTCGAGATCTTTGGCGGCCATCGAGCTCTACGATCCTTCCATCGGAAGCTTCAATACCGTGGGGACCGCCGCTGCGATCACTTCCGTCACCACCGCGACGCTTCTGAGCGACGGACGAGTTCTCCTCACCGGATACGGCGCAACCTGTAGCGCCTATGGAACGGAAATTTACGATCC
>JBEKBK010000480.1:0-6678 GCA_050015435.1 Bryobacteraceae bacterium | reverse complement strand
GTTGAACCTCTGAACATCTACTGCATTCGCGGAGAGATCCAATACGATTGCGTCGACTACAGTGAGTCTAAGGGCGAACTGTTGTTCATCAAACCGATGCTGAACGGCAGCGAGCCACCGGACATTCGCGCTTATGCCGCTTCCCATCAGACCTTCCCTCATGAGGCTACCTCGAACCAGTTCTTCAACGAAGCGCAGTTTGAAAGCTATCGCCACTTGGGGTCGTGGATGATTTCCTCTTACTTCGAGAATGCTCCTAAAAACGTGCCGCCGGCGCCGGCTGGATGCGACATGGCTACATTCTTCGCCCGTGTAGAATCTATTCGCGCTGCCGGCGGGAGCGTCGAAAGGAACTCAGCGGCGGCGATCGCCGCGGCGAATCCACCTTCGCTTCCGGCCGGCGAGGTATAGGCGACGCGGGGCCGTTCAGAGACCGTTTTGTAGGAAGCAACCGCGCTTGTCGAAAGTCGTCGCACATGGCTTGTCGACAATGACGCGGCGTGTTTTAACGTCTCAGATCGGGGGTTGTCCAGAAACGGGTTTAGGCTCGCGTAGTCTAAGGCATGATGACGCTTCGATACTCGAGCCCCATACCGATTGCTTCCCGGGACCGGCCACGTTTACGTGGCGAAGAGCGGGGGAAGGTACGGTCGTGTAACGGGGCACATCAATAGCGCTTGGTTCTTTGTGAGCCTCTGATACAAATCGTGGGCTTTTGGTTTTTCCGGCGCTATTTCGGCGGGTTGGGAGTTGGGCTCTCTTCTTGACTGGGATGTCTCGGTCCTGCCATGCACTGAAAGAAGGCGGCGACTTGCTGTTCAAGGCATTGTTACGAAAACCGTACAAGATGAGCTCGTGAGCATACGTCTTGACATATTCGTGGACTGTGTACAAACTTCTTAGACTTTCCGTGAATTTGCTTTTTCTGTGCCACGCTGAGAGGTTCACGCTGTTACGAAAACCGTACAAGATGAGCTCGTGGGCATATACCGTCTTGACATATTCGTGGACTGCGTACAAACTTTCTAGCTTTCCCCAGACGTACGTTTGCTTTTTCTGTGCCACGCTGAAAGGTTCACGCTTATGCGCGTAAGGTTCGCTTTGTTCGCGGCCGTGTTCCTTGTCATCTCCGTATTGCATGCCCTTGCTGACACCGCAGTCAAGTGCAGCATCAAAACTCTTTCAGCGTGCCCGCAGACCGGATGTTCTAAGCCGGGCACTCCGCTGGCGGCGACCAACTCACAGAAACGGACGACAGCGATCAATGGCAGTCCGACAGCGATAAGTTTCAGCGATCTAAAAGACCTTCAGCGAGATGTTGACGGAAAATTCTCCAACGGTCCCATCGTCGTCGAGGGTCAGAGGGTCTCCGGCTATCACAACATGAAAGCTGCATCGCGCAAGATCGTGCTTTCGGGTCTTAAGGTCGAGAGCCAAATATTTAGCGAAGGAGATTTCGTCGAGTTGGTAGGGTACATCGCTGCCACAACCCTGCCGCCACATCCGAATACGGGCGAATCGGTGAATTGCAAGCTTACGGATGAACCCAGTAATGACTATCACATCAACATCACACCCGCTGAGAATAGCGATGAGACGCAAGGCATCGTGGTGGAGATGATTCCGCAAGACCCACACCGCAAGAACAAGGATTGGACCCTCGACAAATTGACAAGGATTCGGGCGCAGCAGTTGCAGGTCAAGATACAGGGCAGACTCTTCTTTGATAGTGAGCACGAGCCGAATACTCAAAAAGGGAAGGCAGGTGGCAACCCCAGACGCTTCTCTGTGTGGGAGATTCACCCTCTCCTCTCGTTCTTCGTGTGCGTGTCTGGACGTTGCACGCAGAGCGCTGGGTGGAAGGCTTTGGAAGATTGGACACCTTCACCGTAAGAGAGCCCCAAGGAGCCCCAAATGAAGAGCAAATATTGGCTGCCAGCGTTGTTGCTGGTCGCTTCCCCGTTGGCGGCGCTGGCGCAGAGGGCCGACGGTGTCTATCAAATCAGGTGCATGGTTCAAATGAACGATGCCGGAGATGGCAAGAAGACAGCGGAATGCACAAACCATCCTCGTCAGGATGGCGCGATCGGCATTGGGGGCAAGGTCGCCTTTGATGTGACCACGACCGAGGAATTGATGGATGAGGAAGGCGCACCGGAAGTTACCGATTTGATCCTTTTCGTGGACGGCCAGCCCCTTCCGGGCACACATCCGGTCGTCGAGGATCAATCGGACCAGCAACTGCCTTCCGGTGCGGCCGATCCAGAGGAAAAGAGCCAGGGTAAAGATGCGGTCGTCACCTTCCGGCTCACCTTTCCAATCACCCGTGACTTGTCGAGTGACAAGGGCAAGGAAAGCTGGAAGACGCTTCTGGGCGGATTGGGCAAGAATCGCAAAGAGGTCCCGGTCAGCATCGGCTTGATCAACGGTCCACCTTTGCCGTCGAGTTACAAGGCGGAATTTGTCCGTATCGGCGGCATAGGCCTGGCAATCTTTCTATTGGTGACTGTAGTGCTCGGCATTGGCTTTCTTGCCGTGGCTGGGAAAACCGGGGTTCTGCGAGACAAGGAGCCTCCCCCGACAAACCCAGCCGGCCAGCAAGTGAACATCCTGCCCACGGACCGGTCCTACAGCCTCTCGCGAACGCAAATCGCCGTGTGGACCCTGCTCGTTGTGTGTGCCTATTTGTTCGTTTGGATAATCACGGGTGAGTACAATACCGAGATCCCGAGCACGATATTGGCGATCCTCGGAATTTCCGCTGGCACCTATGCCACGGCCGCTGCCATTGACAAAGGGAAAGAACAGGGAGCCGGCGGTGCAGCTGGCGGAACAACCGTGGCTAATACAGATGGTGTTTTCAGTGACCTGTTCTCCGTAGAGGGGGGAGCTGGGTTGCACCGCGTCCAGTTTGGGCTTTGGAGTATCGTGTTAATGATCGTCTTCGTCGTAACGGTCTATAACACCTTGGCCATGCCGGACTTCAACAACAGTCTTCTCGGCTTGATGGGCATCAGTTCGGCCGCTTACGCCGGGATGAAAATACCGGAGAAGAAATAACAACTGCCAAAGCAGCAATCGGACACGGCCTGACAGGTCGATCATGAAGGCCCGCAAGTGATGCCGAAGTCAATAACAACCGATTCACGATTCGTCAAGCAGGAGAATAACCCGTATGCCAACCGAACTGGACAGTCTTAAACACATCGTTGTGCTGATGATGGAGAACCGGTCCTTTGATCACATGCTGGGATCGCTGACGGCAGTGGATCCCCGGATTGACGGGATTACCGACCAACTGAGTAACCCTGACACGACGGGCGGTGTCGTCACGCCGCGGCCGCTGGCGCAGTTTCAGGGGCAGCTTGATCCCGATCCTGACCACCATTTTCCGGCGGTCGATCTGCAGATCTTCGGTGGGGATACGAGCCCAAATCGCGTGGCAAATATGCAGGGATTTGTGAAGAGTTATTTCAACCAGCAGCAAGACGTGGGCCATTCGCAGAAGATCATGTATTACTTTGCTCAGAGCCAATTGCCTGTGCTGACCACGCTGGCGCTGGAGTTTGCGGTGTTCAATCGCTGGTTCGCATCGATTCCGGGGCCGACGATTTGCAACCGCGCGTTCGCGCACTATGGCACGTCGTTCGGCAGAGTGGACATGAATCCAATCTATGTGAACGAGCCCTTCAAGAACATTTACGACCGTCTGATCAATGCGAATCCCAAGCACACAGCCAAGGTATATTACTACGATACGACCAGTTCAACGATGGAGGTCGCGAACTTGCTGCAGAACGAGCCCGAGCTGTTCGGCACGTATCAACAATTCCTGAATGACTGCAGCACTGGTAATCTGCCGGATTACTCCTTCATCGAGCCGAACTATAGCGATCACGACAGCGACAGCGGCGAAGAAGTGGCTAACGATCAGCATCCCGACCACAACATCCAGGCAGGGGAACTGTTCATTGCTTCGGTGTACAGCGCGATCAAGCAAAACGCGACCCTGTGGCAAAGTACGGCGCTGCTGGTTGTCTATGATGAGCATGGGGGAATCTACGATCACGTCAAACCGCCCGCTTGCACTCCGGACCAATTTACGGCCTCGGCGAATGACACGGGAGCCGGGCAGCCCTTTGCGTTTGACCGGCTGGGTGTGCGCGTGCCCGCCATTTTGATCTCGCCTTGGATTCCGAAGGGTACAGTCGTGGACGGCCGCGTCTTTGACCACGCTTCGATTCCGGCGACAATCACCAAGTTCTTTCTGGGCGACTATTCGCCGCGATCTCCGCGAGAGAAGAGTGCCGATGTTTTCATCGAGCCTAACGGACCGGCAGTTGATCCGGCGCGCAACCTGCTCTCGCTTGCGGCTATGCGAAACGATTGCCCGGACTTTGACGTTTAGGAATGTCGCGGCGGTCGCGCCGCAACGAAGAAATGACGACTGGGGAGTGACGAGATGACTCTCATCCACGTACCAAGACCGGACGTGAAGAGCGCGATGGATTCGGATCGGCCCGTGAATGCGCTGCTGAAGGCGCAAATCCAGCATTTGCGAGACGCCGAAAGAAATCTTCCTCTCCGGTACCGCACTGACATTTACGTCAACGCGATCAAGACGGAAGGCGAAGCCGCAGACTATATCCGACTGGTGACGACGGCGATCCACGAGGCGCATGAGGCTGCGGCGGCGAACAGGGGACGCGGGATCGCAATCGCGGCTGCCGCCGCCGCACGACCCAGTCGCAAAGGGGCTCGCGCCAGCGGGGGAAAGAAGAAGAGCACTGTAAAGCGTGGGCGGAAGACTTAGTCCTCCATCGTTTTTCGCGGAGGTAGTATGCGTTGGAGTGTGGTGGTGTTGCTGTGGCTTACATCCACGATAGCGGTGGCCCAGGAAAGCATGCTACAGGCGGAGTTCCGCCGCGAGGGCGAACGGGCTGCCGATGCCTGCAACGAATTCAGCTTCAAGCTAGTGACCGGATGCGCCTATGAGCTTTTTACCGACCATCCACTGCACATTGCGGCGGGGAGTTTACCGCCGCAGAACGGATTCGGCCTTGGCGGAGCATTCGTCGCCGACAAGAACACCAAGAATTGGCGCTTGACCTGGGACCTGGATGCGGTCGCCTCGAACATCGCGTCGTGGCGGGCTGGCGGTTATATGAAGATGATCCACACGCCGCCTGAAGAGATCCGCGTCATCTCGCCGGTAGTCTCGCAGCCCGGAGAAACAACAGAAACCAAGCCTGCCAAGAAGCCGCGGACCAACTTGGTTCATCCCTACACTGTTTTTAATCTCTACGCGCAGTCGATTTCTCTCAACAAGATAAATTTCTATGGGCTTGGCAACGATTCCACGCAGGCGGGCGCGTCCGTGTTTGGCATGACTCAGACTATCATTGGAGGCAACGTCATTAAACCGGTCTTTGAATGGGCGGCGATTCGCAAACTGAACCTTGCTTTGCTCGGCGAAGTGAATGGGCGCTTCGTCAACCTCAGAGGGGAATACGGACAATCGTTTCCGTCGACTGAAACTCTCTACACTAATGCGACTGCTCCTGGGTTGAGCAGCCAGCCAGGATTCATCCAACTGGGCGAGGGCTTTCGTATCAAGCCGGTGTTTGGGGATCACCTTCAGCTGAATTACCTGGCAAACTTTCAGCAGTTCTTTGCGCCATCGAGTTCGCAGTATTCCTTTCGGCGCTGGACGACCGACCTGAACCACACGTTTTATCTTTACGGCTATACGAAATCGGCGCCCGTGAACACGGACACGAATGGGCCCGACCATTGCGCGCCCACCAGCGAGAAGTGTCCACCCATTTTGCCACCACCGGTTTCGCGCTCACACAACTTGAATGGCTCGGTCAATTTGCGCCTGCTGCTTTCGGAATCGATCACCTCGGGAACGAGTGCGGTACCCTTCTATTTCCAGCAGACGTTGGGCGGTGCGGACATCGATAGCGCCCCGTCGCTGAGCAGTTACCAAGATTATCGCTTTCGCGCTCCGAATGTCCTGCTGCTGCAGGGAGACTTCGAGCACTCAATCTGGGGACCGTTCGGTTTCCGCTTCATGGCGGATCAGGGAAGGGTGGCGCTTACACGCGGGGACATTGGGTTCGATCATCTGAAGCACAGCTTTGCCACTGGACTTACTCTTCGAGCCGGCGGTTTTCCCATGGTCTACGTGATGTTTGCATGGGGCGGAAATGAGGGGAATCATACAATTTTCAATATGAACACTGCGCTGCTCGGTGGGTCTTCTCGTCCTTCTCTGTACTGAAATTGGGCATCGACAGTGCCCCGTCGCTGAGCAGCTACCAGGATTATCGCTTTCGCGCTCCGAACGTGCTGTTGCTGCAGGGAGACTTCGAGCACTCAATCTGGGGACCGTTCGGTTTGCCGCGCACAGCTCCAGTTCCTGAGATTTCGGTAAGCATTTTCCGGGAATGCATCCTGAAGGGGATTTTGCTTTTGTGATGATTCGGCGCTTAGCGTCCTTAAATTTGTGGTGTGATTCTGTGCCGAAATCTACAGATTTTGAACTGTGCGCTCACTATCCTGAACAGCGGTTTCAGGTGTTCTAGGCCATGTTCCGCACAAAGCGAGCTAGCCCGGACGTACAGGCGTGCTTTGGATGAGCGTTTGTGCAAAGATGCCAAGATCTTCCTGAAG
>JBEKBK010000479.1:0-11992 GCA_050015435.1 Bryobacteraceae bacterium | reverse complement strand
TTCCAAATGTCTGTGATGTGTGAAGAAAAGCACTTGCGTCCGCTTCGCTAGATCGCTCAGGACTTTGAGCGTGGCTGATGCTCGTGCATTGTCCGCGTTGATTAGGATGTCATCTAAGATGACTGGGCAAGGCGACACGGTTTCAACGTGATGCTCAATTGCGGCAAGCCGCAGCGCAAGATACATCTGATCGCGGGTGCCGTCGCTCAATCCGTCGATTTCAACGGTCTCTTTGCTGCGGCGAATCGCAACGAGAACCGCTTTGTCGTTATCACCGAAGCCTGTCGTCAGCCCGCAGTAGTCGCCGAGTGTAAGAGTTGAGAATAGTTCACTCGCACGACTTAAAACTGGGCCTTGATGTTTCTCCCGATAGCTTTCGATAGCTCGCTGAAGCACCTCGGAAGCCAGCTGCAATCGAAGATAGTGGGCCAGCGCTGGACGAACCCGCCCTAGGGCATCCTCGGCCTTCTGCGCCTGCACAGTGGACTCGTCGCTGGCTTGCAAGCGCTCGAAGTCTTGGAGTAACGTGCCGTACTCGCTGCCGGCCTTAAAGACCTCATCCTGGAGCTCTTTCTGGCGATTCTCGCTGGAGGCGATCGCCGTCTGAAGAGAATCAAGGTGGTGGCTGGAGGCCTCCTCCTCGACTTTTCGCACATCGGGCGCTGCATTGCGCTCGATCAGTCCCTGAGCGATCCTTTCGTACTCGTCCCGCTTCTCCGCTTTCTGTTCAGAATAGGTGATGGTGACCTCAAGTTCTTGAGTGCTATTGCAGCGTGCAAGATCCATCAGCCGTTTCAATGTGGCTTCAGAACGCTGCACTTTGATCGCATGGCCGGCGATGACATCTTCGTCTCTCGCGTTCTGCTCTTCCAGCGTCTTCCGTTCCGTCTCTGCTTTGCCCGTTCTAACCAGCCGGGAGTGCATTTCCGTTACAGCCACGTCGGGCGAGGAGGTAGCAAGCGATAGGTCAATTGCTGCAACAAGGACGGCGACGCGTTTCTCGAACAGATCAATGTTTTCTCCGATTCTGTTCACTCGATGCTGCAAGTTCTCTGCATCCTTAAGGTGGCCAAAGACCTTTTCGAGAACCGCGATCGCGTCTCCTACCTGCTCCGGCGTGCGACCGACGGGCAGCAGCAACTCACTGACGACCGCAGTCCACCTTTGCGCCCAGCCATCTAGACGGGACATGCACTCGTCTCGCTTAGTCTGACGTTTCTCCGCGGAAAGTTGATGCAACTGCCGATGGATGTCCTGGATGGCGAGCTTCCGCTCCTGAAGATTCCTTGCGAGTCCGTCGGCAACTTTGAGTAATATTGGGAGAGAGTCGTTCTCGGGGACGGGCGTTGTCTGAAATGGCGCTAGACACGTCCTGATATGTTCGGCGGACCTCCTAGCTCGGTCCATCTGCATTCGCAGATCCTCCTCTTTTTCGTGGCACTGTTCGAGCCGATCGAGAATGGTCTGGCGCGTCTGAATCCATTCTTTCATTTCTACCGGCGAGAGTGGTTCAAATCCTAGCGAGGGCCATTCGCTTGCCCACTTTTCACGAAGCTCACGATCCGCGTTTTCCAGCCGGACTACTTCTTCGGCGATCCGTACCTTGTCTTGGCTAGTAGTTCCAATTTCCTTAACAAGACGATCGTGGATCGCGACGTCCTTCGCGTTTGCAAACCGTACATCTGCGATTTCGTCCGCGAGACGGAGCTGCGTAGCGAAGTTCGATCCGAGCGGGGATGAGTCTCCGGACTGTTGCTGGGCCGCCTCGCTTGATAGCGTTGTCTCAAACCTCGATGCGTAAATGAGGGCCCATAGACGATCGCGGTGGTTGCGGATCTCGATGAGTTCATGCTCTCCGGCTGCGCTGATGTTTCCTGCAAGGCGATCAATCTCAACTTGTTTGGCGCGAAGTTGCTCTGTCGTTTCGGAGAGTTGAGCCTTCCGTGCTTTCTGAGTTACCGTCTGTTGCTCCCATTCGAATACATACCGCTCGATCGTCGTCAGCAGGGGAATTGTGACGGCTTCGAGATCCTGAAGACTTCCCGACCATCCCCGAAGTTTCTTGATTTCCCGATTAGCACTCGAAAGCATGCGTTCAATGGCGGCTTTGAGACGCGCAATTCCATCGTCCGAGTCGCCGAGCAATTTTGCCTGGTCAATGGCGGCGATGAGCGTGGCTGGATCGCCGAGATCCGGGCATCTGTCAAGTTGTTCGAGAAGCCGATCCTTGTCCTCGCTCGCTGTCCGCACCAGTTCTTCAGCTTGTGCAAGAGCGGTGGCTAGTCGTGCATGTTCTGTGATTAGAGCGAAGATCTCCGACTTGCCGGAGTATGCGACCCGTATACGCTCCGCATCAGTGGTCGGCCTCTCTCCCCAGATTGCCCTCCATTCGCCCTCGGCGCGCTGCATAGCCTCGGCGCGTTCATTCACTCGCTTAGGTCTATCGTTTACGCTACGGTGGTAGTCATTCGTTTCACTATTGAGCTCTTCGATCTCTTTCGCATAATTCTTTAAGATGCTGTCGACCTGAAGAGCTCCGATGCGGTCCTTTCGTTGACTGACATGAACGGTTAGAACCTGAATTTGACCAGTTGCTTCCGTGTGCGTATTGACAGCCTCGTCGCGCTCCCTACGGGATGCACCAGACAAAGACGGAACGCTTTCGAGCGCAAGAAGTGCTCCACGGAGCTCTTGGAGGCGAGCAACATCCGGCATATTGCTGGCTATTCGACGCAGCCGTACGAGTTCATGTAGAAGAGCTTCTGATTCTGCCTTAAGTTGCTCGTGTCTCTCCTTCGCTCCGTCCAAGTCCGTTTGCTTCTGTTTGATCGAGTTGGCTGAAATGGCGAGTCTCCGAACTTCTGCTTTAGCAGTCTTGTAATCCTCAATCGCGCAATTGATGACTTTGGTCCGTGATTTCGGGGAGAACAACTCTTTCGTCTCGGTATCCAGTCTTTCGAGTAGAGTCCTCAAATCCAGCAACCCAGCAGCCTGAAATAGGGCGCTGCCTATATCTCCCTTGCCACGCAGGAGTTCCTCACCTCCTTCGCGAAGGCGCTGATGGTTTAGGCCAAAGAACTGTTCAAAGCGTTCTCGGTCGAGTTCCCGGAGGAACGCTGCGAGGAGACCTTCAGGAATTTGCCCGTCGTCGATGTTTAAGAGGGTTCCGGTGGTTCCCTTGCGCCTTCTAAAGGAAAACTTCTTCTCGCTCTCGGAGAGGGTTGCTCCAATCCGCAACTCCGAAGTCTTGCAGCTATGAACGTCTACAGTTCGCGCCGGCACCCCGAAGAATAGCGAGGAGATGCCTCTCAACAGGGTCGATTTCCCAGCTTCGTTGTCACCGTAGATTATGTAGTAGTCAGGCGCCACGATGGGAAGGTCAATAAACCGGTTGGAGAAGTGTCCGTACCGAAGAAGTTCAATGCGGTCGAGTCTCATTGAGCCTCCGAAACGGCCAGACGTGCAAGCAGGAGTCCCTCAGCTTCTTCAAGAGCTTCGATTAGCATCTCCGGATCCAGGTCAATGGGCTCTGCTCCATCTGCGACCTCGGGCGGCAATTTCTTCCGGAGCTCTTGGATTGAAGTGAGGTCGTCGAGGCCCGCTGGGTTAGCGCGAAGCGCCGCCACCGTTCTTACAATTTCTCCAATTGGGTCGTCGCGTTTAAAAAGAGATGTTCGATCAAAGCTGGGCAAGGTCGCAACCTGTACCCGCTCGATCCACAGCAAGCCATTCCCACACTCGTTGGCAATGCTGATGGCTTCATTACGCACTTGATCCAAGTCTCGGTTTAGCTCGATGTGGGCATCTGTCGTGCCAGTAACCTTTAGACGAATCGCGGTAACTCGCTCTTTGCTCTGAAGGGCCAGGCCTCCGAAGGCCGTCCGAAGCTTGTCGTAGACCTCGTCGGCATTGTGGCATCTGGACGCATCAATGCAGGTTTCAATCCATGGCACAACCGACGTGGAGACAGGTCCGATTGAGATCGCTCCAGCGTCAGAGACAGTGACCAACTCACAACTCTTTTCACCCTGCTCTTTGCCGTGACGTCCCTGAATGTTCCCCGGATACACAATATAGGGATCTGCGCAGAGAACCTGCCGGTTGTGCACGTGGCCGAGTGCCCAGTATTGGTAGCCTTTGCTTTTCAATGTCTGGAGGGAACACGGGGCGTAATTCGCGTGGTCAGATATCCCACCAAGGTTCGTATGCAGCACTCCAATGTTGAAGAAGTCGGGTACAGGAGGGGGGTAATTGACGGCGAGATCATCCGTTATCTCCGGTGTGGAGAAACTCTGCCCATGGATCGCCAGCCGTAAATCCTTGTTCACAAAGCTATGCGGCTCAGTCGAACGAAAAACATGTACGTTCTTTGGCGGACGAAGTTGCTTGATTAATTTGCTTGCTGCGTCATGATTTCCATAGATCAGGTAGACGTCAATGCCGGCATCCGCCAGACGGGCCATCTGCTTGTTGAAGAACAGTGCAGATTCAAAGCTCTTGAGCCCCGTATCATAAAGATCACCAGCAATGATAAGAAAATCGACGGTTTCGGAGATAGCCGCATCCAAGACCTTCTCGAACGCGCGTCGCGTCGCATTCCGGATTTCCTTTGTAGGAGCACCTGGGTATTCAGCCAGCCCCTGGAGCGGCGTGTCAAGATGAACATCTGCGCAATGAATGAATTTCATGTCCTTAGATTTCCTCGACGCGGGGAAGATAGCTTTAACTGAGTGGCTTTCGTTTTATTACCTCACCCACTTTATCGGATTTGTGAGCGTTTCTCGGTAGAGAACGCAGGGAGCCAACTAGGGCTAGCCCATCAATCAGCCAAACGAGCGCGTAAAGCCATACTGGTAGACTCCCGCTGGATTGCCTACCGCCTCAATGTCCGCCAACGCAGAAACCGATCCCGACGCCAATTCCAGCGCCAGACCACCGTGGAGCCGTCGAAGTATCTCAGAGACCCCCAGCAAGCCAGCAAGTAAACCAACGAAGGGTACTCCTATTGTTCGTGACGCTAGCTGCGTGATCCCACACGCGTCCAGGTTCGGAAGCTTGGACGACGCGTACGCAGGAGTCCGCGGGAGTTCGTGTGGTGCTACTTCCGACCATATTCTGTTGGCCATGAGTCTACTCGGAAACGTGTGGAGCGAGAAGTTCTTGAAGCTTTGCGGTCCAGCACCGAGACCTGTCTCGACAACTAGACCAAACCCGGCGTCTTCCAAAGAGGCGCGCGCAAGCGCGTTATCAACCCCGCACAACGCTACGTTGGGATCGGAAGGACCGCGACGTGACCAGGACCCAAAGCCCAGCGAGCCATCGCACGGGTCTTTTTCTCGCCGACCATCTTCGGCCAAGTCAAAATCGAAGTGCTTTCGTTTGCCACCGTCACATTGTCGTAGTCTTGCAAAACGAGCGTGAGCACATCCGTCCCCGGATACGGGAGCGCCCCGAGAATCCAGAGATACGCTTGGCCGAGATTCCCAAGGCCAATCAGCCACAAAGCATCGGGAAGCAGTTCAATTGTCGGTTCAGTTTGATCAGCAGCGAGCCAGTCCGCGCCTGGATTCCACAAGGAGAGTCCTGACGGCCGTCGACCGGCGAGTGGATGATCGCCCGCATGGTACAAGAACAATTCCGCAGCGCAGGCAGCAGCGGCCAATACCGGAGAAAGACCGCTCCCGCCAAGCTCTCTTAATCTTTGCTCCCGATCCAAAGGGAGAACCCCTCCGCGCCAGCCTTCCCACGTCAATCTCCAGCCCATGGACGCAGGGGCCTTGACGGTACCAATGTGCGCAACTGGCCACCTTTCATCTGGCTCCCCCGCATGGTCTCCGACGAGCAGTCCTACGGCTTCGCCTAGCGTGGTGGCACCTGGAAACGGTACCAAGAGTATGCCGTCAAGACGTCCTTCTACGCGGACACCACCAAGGCATATTCGGCCCGCCACATTGGCCAAAGTGAGTAGTGCCAGTTGGTGATCCCGAGATTCTGCGACCTCTTCGCCAACCCGGATCAAGAGACCGAACTTCCGCAGAATACCGAGTGCGTCCTGATGACTGGCCGCGCGGCCTGTGTCCATAAAGTATTTGGCCGTTCGGTGCAGGGTGTCAGCAGTAACGTTAACCGCAGAATCCAACATAAAAATACCTCCTTCGAGAAGGGCCGTTGAAGTTTTCCCATTCGTAGTCGCCGGAGTATTCGTAGATGCCCAACGCTGCTTCGACCACCGGCGCGCGGGCGAAGTTCGGGACGATGATCGCCACGTGTCCAACATTGGCCACCATAGGATTCGTTTGGTCGGATTGGCTCTGCCGCGCTACGCCCGGGTGCGTATGAACATCAGCGACAACGGACAGGTTTCTTTCTCGACAGATCTTCCACAGTTTGGCGAACGAATCACCGTGAAGAACACAGACACCGGAATCGTATGCGTGCGGGTCGAGATCGTCGTAGTACACGACGGCCTTTACTTCACGCCGGTCATCCCCTTTTACGCCGAGGAGGAACGCGCCCGACTCATGCTGCCCTCGACCTCGTCTACGAAGTTCTTGGAGCAACTCCGCCCACCGTGCCTTCGAGCAGCTTAGTCGATGCTCAGGCGCAAGCAGCGCCCGTAAAGTCGCACGAATTGAGGAGATCATAAATTTGCTCCAAGTAACAAATCAATCCACGTGACGAGTCCCATAGCCTGCCGGGATGCTCGTTTTGCCAGTTGCCGTGCCCTTCGATAGCCATGCGATCACACGGCAAGTACAGACACTGCCCGCCTTTCCATTCCGGTCTGAAAATCGAAGGGATGATCGACTTACCCCTCGGCCACCGATTGTGTGGAAGCGGCCGGTGGCCGTTTAAGTCCCACGGCTGTGCGGTTACCGGGGTTTGCCTGTAGCCAGTACACTCGAACCGGAGTCCAAGTTCGTGATCCGACTGGTCCCGCTCCGCCACGGTGACCGCAATCACAACGTGCGGCCACTCGACGCTCACCAGCCTCCACCGCCCCTCGATTTCGCCGAGCCGGAACTCGGACGCGGCCAGGTCCTTCTCCAGAAGCAACCTGTCAGGCGATACCGCAGTCTGCATGTCAGCCCTCGACCCGCTTCTCAGGCACCAGATCGAAGCACACGTTGCACCCGCAGCCGTGCGCCAGCGCCGCAAGAGGCGTGTCGCTTGAAGGCCGTTCCTTGGAATTGCAGATCTGGAGAACGTGCTCCGGAGCATCCTTGGGATCGATGTGAAACTCCCGTGTTGCCCATTGCTTCACTGCCTTCACGCGCACGCCAGGCGCGAACTTAAGTTCCGCCGTCTTCTCCTGGTAGTGGACCGTGACGTCGATGCGCTTGCAGTGGCTCAGGTGGATTCGGCACCCGTGCTTGAGACCTTTGATCTCGGCCTCGCGGTCCTTCAGCACCTCGTCTTCCGCGTCGTCGACAAAGACCCGGAGGTTTTCGTCATTCAGAAGACCTGCCGCCACCAACGCGGCGATGAGCGCCGACTCGGTCCGCTTCTCGGGAATTGGCATCTCGACGATTTTTGAATCGTGACCAGCCTGGATGAACATCACGTCGTTGGACATTGAATCTCCTTTGAACTTGGCGCCCAACTGGCGCTCTACTTTGTTCAACCGGGAGGATTTTAAAACCGGAAGTCTCGGATGAGAACTTCTATTGCAGGATCCTACGTCTGAACGCTGGAGCCGCTATGTGCGGGACAAACGAAGAAGAAAGGACATCGGGGGCATTCGCGGTCGCTCCGGTCCGGATCGAAGTTTCCGGCTCTTACGCCCAAGATCGCTTCGCCCAGCTTTGCACTGTCGCTTATAAGCTTCTTTGCAGTGGCGTCTTGCCGGTCACCAGTAAGGAGGGAGACGTGATGGAACTCAACTTTGTTCCCCGGGTACTTCTGATGGATCGCTGCTTGCACCGCAATGTATCGGAGCTTGGAAGACTCCTTTTTCGCAAGCTTCGTCATCTTGAAGCGATACACTTCTATGCTGCTAGCGAGTTGGGCGATATGGTCGGCTTTGCATGTGACCGTTATCTCTTCCCCCTGGACGTCGACCGCGACAGTCAGATCCAGCGGCAACTTGCCGGTGTCCATCAGGCCGGAAGCGGTCTCCACTATCTTTTCGGCCGCCGCCCGGTAGATGGATTCCATCGGGTGACCCTGAAGCTTTCGAGCCGCCCAATCAGTCTCGAATTGGGCTGCCCTCCCGGCCTCTCGATCACTCTTAGAAGGTGTTGACTGCAACCATGAGATGGTCGAGCGGACTGTCCGGTTTAGGTCGAGATACGGAGTAGATCGCCCACCGCCGTCCAGATTGAGAACATGCTCGTAATAGTATTTACGCGGACACTCCACATACGATTCCAACTCGGTGACAGCCCACGAGTCCCGCGCGTCTGGTGCCTGAAGCTTGGGCCCCGCCGGTTTCTTCGGGCCGTCGTTCACCCAATTGGGTGACGCTTCAGGTTGGCGTGATGCGTGCGCTTTGATTTGCACAAGGAACTCAGACGGACCTACATTCTTCCAGCCGCCATATGCCTCTGCACGGGACAAGTGAACCTGATCCTTTGCTCGTGACAGCGCCACGAAGAACAGGCTCTCCTCCTCCGCGGATCGAGACATCAACGAATCCTCATCAACCAAGCCCGGAGGCAGTTTGTTGGGATCTTCCCTGTTGTACGGGAAATGACGGGAGCTCATGGACGGGAGGTGAACGATCGGAAACTGAAGTCCTTTACTGGCATGAATCGTCATCATGCGCACGGCATTGAGCCCAGCTGCGGCGGCCGGGAGCTGCCGCAGTTGCTTCTCCTCGTCGAGAATCTCCAGCCGACGCACGTGTTCGAGAAAGGCTCTCTTTGGATTTTGTTGGGGAGCGCTCTTAAAAGAAAAAGCGAACTGCAACAGCTGATAGATGGCTAGTCGTTGCTGCTGCGCCTGAAGTGAACTATCGTCGAGAATTGCCTTAAGGTAGGTGCCGTCTCTGAATATGAACCGAAGTAGAAACGCGTGGGGACGCGTTGCGAACTCCACCGCGCCCAAATCCGAAGTGAGCCCCTTTAGGGTCACTCTTGCCTCTTCCGAGAGTGGAACTTCGTCAAGCCTTCCCAGCGCGTCCAACATGGAAATCTCGTTTGCTCTTCGCCACTCACTGAGCGCTTCGAGATCAGTGAACGGGACCGCATATCGTGGGAACTGGGCTATTCGAAAAAGGCCAAGCCCAGGTTTCTCGGCAACAACGGAGAGAAGGGAAAGTAGGTCTCTGATCTCCGGGCGTTCGAAATAGTTACCGAAGTAAAGACACGGTATGCCGCCATCTTCCAGATGCTTTGCGAGACGGACCAACGTGGTGTGTGATCTCGCGAGAATTGCGTGGTTCCCGTAGCGCCCACCCTGTTTTACGGCCGCCCTGATTTTATTTGCAATCCCTTCGCATTCGGCTTCAAAGGTGCTGGCGATATCCAGTTCTACGCTCCCGGCCGACTCGCCGCGCTTTGCCTCTAGCTTGATGAACGGACCAAGCTTGCTGGTGGTCATCGATCCTTCAAAGATCTGAAACGTGCGGACGATCTTTCCTCCGGAGCGATAGTTGATACCAAGGTCAGTTCCCTGTGCGCCCGGAAAATCCTGGTTGAATCGCGCCATGTTCAGGGGCGACCCACCTCGGAATCTGTAGATGGCTTGCTTCACGTCGCCTACAACCCATGGTCCTTTCCCGGGTTCGACCAATTCCCGAAGGAAAAAACTGCTGGCCCGGTTCATGTCCTGGTATTCGTCTACCAGAACGTGCTTCCGCTCCGAACGCACAAAGGCTCTTATCGCCGGCTTCGCTCGCAGAAGTTCTACCGAGCGCGCAATGAGATCGCCGAAGTCGACAAAGGATTTCTGATGCTTCGCGTCTTGGTAGATCTTGTATGCTCGCGCGGCCTCGATTGCACTTCGACGCTCCGCGTCCTCTTCAATCTTCTTTGTTGCTTCCAAATACTGGTCAGGGGTTACAAGTTCATCTTGGGCGCGTGATATTAAAGCCAAAATCGTCCGCAGCTTAGAAACAGGCTCATAGAGGTCCAGAAACTGATCCAGTTCCATCTGGGGAACTAGACTCTCCAGTAGATCCAACGAGCCGGCACGATCGATTAGTGTCGGTTCCGACTGGAACCCAACCCCAGCGCTGTGCTTTCGAAGGAGCTCAAGTCCGAACGCGTGAAACGTACCAACCCAAATTCCGGTAGCTTTTTCGTGTAGCTCGGCTCGGATGCGCCGGGCCAAGTCTTGCGACGCGAAGTTTGAGAACGTGAGCACCAAGATCGTCTTAGGATCTTCACCATTTTCGACGAGCCACTTAACGCGTCCCACCAGCGTACGAGTCTTCCCGGTTCCCGGACCAGCTCCTACTCTATACGGCACCTGGCAAGCTTGGATCGCTTTTAGCTGAGTCTCGTCCGGATCGGGTTCCACTTCGCCAGCGCCCGCTTCTGCAGGTTCGTCCGGAAGAAGTAAGGCATCCGCGAGCTGTTGCAAAACAAGATCTACGGGCACGCCCACCAGAGTCGCGATCTTCGCAGCATCGAATCCGCCGTTTGCGCATAAAGCGCGGAGCTTGTTGCGCGGAAGTAGAAATTCTCTGGCGAAGAGGTTGGCTTGAGCCTCGGCTCGCTCTTTCGGGCTATAGGCATCTGACTCACCTACAAGCGACATCTCCGGTTCAGCGGGAGTTTCAAGATCGAGATCCGCACCTCCACAATGAGCCTGAACCTCCTCCAACCAGAAGTGAGCGTACTCATGAGCAAGATGGAAAGCAGCCAATCGTGGTTCGGTCAGATTCGAGTACAGAATGACTTTGAGATCCCGGTCCAATACGGCTTCAGCGCCATCAAGAAGAGCATCATCCTTAGGACGCGCCTCGTATTTGACGTGCGTCGCTTCGGCCGCAGCGGATAGCAGATCGCTCGCGGGCACGAGAGCTGATTGTCCCTTACACAGGGAATCATGCTTCTCTCGTGCCAGCTGTCGGACTGCGGCCCAGATGCTCATTCGTTACGCTTGCCCTTTTCCGCAGCAATGATGCTGGCCCAGTGGGCCTTCTTATCATCAGAAAGTGACGAGTGCTCTACCGCATGGGCAAACGTTTCTGTAGTGAGCGACAGTTTTCCTTTTGCCTTGTGATGCGCAGAAGCATTAATGACCGGCTGGCCAACCACCATGCTTCGGAACGCTTCTGCGGACATGCTCAGTTGTTCGCTCGCCGCCTCACACAATCGGCCTGGCAGGTCCGTGAGTCGTCTCAGGTCGAGCTTTTTTAACAACTCCGAATCCAGTTCAAGTTCGGCCGCGGCGCTTTGTATCGTTTTCCCCACGGCCGCGATCGCCGTAAACAGTCGGACGCTGCCCGATTTCGACGCTGACTTCTGTTCCGTCCCTCGTCGGTGCAAGAGTTCCATTGCATGGCTCACGGCGAGATTCGAAAGCCGTTCCGAATCGATTTCAACCTCGTCGGATCGCTCTGCTTGTATTGCCCACACAGCAAAGAAGTCTGCGAGTTCTTTTGAGAACTGCGGGTATTTCGCAATCCAACGCGTCAGTACGGTGTAGCTGGGTTTTGACTCCTCAACCATGAGAGAGTCGAGAACATCATCAAGATCAAACGGCTGGGTGTTCATAACTTTACTCCGAGCGCTGTTCGGATGGTTTCAAGGCCTTGTTTTATCCAATTTCGAACTTGGCGGGACGAAACGCCATATTTCGTCGCAAGAGTGGGCTGCTCCGGATCGTTCGATTCGATCGGCCAGTTATAGCCGAAACGAAGAACGAGTACCTCATAGTGGCGAGGATCACGAACAGCACCCTCTGCTTTGCGTAGTAGCTCGTGAGTTTTCGGCAAGGCTGCGTACGGGCGGTCGCTTTTCTACGGGAATAGGTTCACCCCAGAATTCGGCGAACCGAGGTGCGCCCGATTTGCAGTCGGCGGGCGATCTCGGATTTGCTG
>JBEKBK010000478.1:0-6693 GCA_050015435.1 Bryobacteraceae bacterium | reverse complement strand
AAAACCTCCACACTTTGACCGCACTCCTGAACCTGCCCGACATCACTGTAGTGAGGCGAAACGATGAACGGCTAAAGGAACCAACGGCCGATGCGTCGGAGCAATACGTGGTGATTATTCACTTTTACGCAAGGGAAAAGATATGGTAACATGACCGCATTGGGGAAGGAAAGTCTGCGGCCGAGGCGGGCGGTTCACCCGGTACCCCGAAGGAGGAATACATGGCCCAATCAGTTTTGGACACCAAAAGGATTCTCGCGGTAGACGACGAGCCCGATGTGCTCGAAGTGCTAAAGGAAGAGATAATGACAGCAGCACCAAAGTGCCATTTCGAGACGGCCACCACCTTCGAGCAGGCGAGCGAGCTGTTGTGGTCGTGGTCATACGACCTTCTCATCCTCGATATCATGGGCGTTCGCGGCTTTGATCTGTTGCAGAATGCCACCGGGCGCGATTATCCTATCCCGACGGTCATGCTCACCGCCCGCGCGTTCTCCCCTGATGCGTTGAAAAAATCGATAGAACTGGGAGCGCGCGCATACCTGCCCAAAGAAAGGCTCGGCGCGATAGTCCCTTTCCTCGAAGACGTTTTGACCTACGAGTACGGACCTGTCTGGAAACGCCTCCTGAAAGACGTTGAAGGCATTTTCAACAAAGAATGGGGACCTTACTGGCGGAAACCGAACAACGCCTTCTGGGCGGAATTCGAGGCGAAGATCGCGGACTGAGGTCAATTGCGCTGCAGTTGGGCATACCTGAAATAGCCGGAAACCGGAGATGTGATAAAATAGCCGGCTGTCTATCGAGGAGAGATAATGGATAGTTGCACAAATGATGAAGAATTTGTTTCCGCCATCCATGAAATGTTCAGCGAGAAAATCCCGTTCAATAAAGTACTCGGCCTTAAAGTTGAATCGATAAGCTATGAGCGCGTACGGGTTTCATTCCACATGCGAGATGAATTGATGGGAAACTACAAACGGGGCATGCTGCATGGCGGGGTTATATCATCCTTCATTGATGTGACAGGCGGCCTGGCGGCGCTTATGGGTGTTCAAGAAAAAATGCCGGGTAAGACTTTAGAAACAAGACTTGAGAGGTTCGGTAGGGGGAGTACGATTGATTTGCGTGTTGATTTCTTGCGTCCGGGGATCGGTAAATGGTTTGTCGCCACGGCCTATGTCTTAAAAGCGGGAAACAAGATTGTGGTGACCAGGATCGAGCTGAATAACGATCAAAATGATCTCATTGCCGTCGGTACCTGCTCGGTTTTTGTGGCATAGCGGCACATCGTACAACCCCGAAAAATATTGACCGGTGGTAATCGTGATCTCGGCGCGGCTCCCGGCATCAGCGCAGTCCTCGCCCTTAAGCCACGCGGCCAGGGGAAGGTACGATGCTGACAAGCGGCCCCGCTCGACGGCACCTCAGTCTGCCTCTCGCGTTCATTGAGGCGTCAGCTAGAAAGAGCGTCCTTCAGGCCCCGTGCGACAACCCTGCCGGGCCCGCCGACCAAGCGACGCGGAGCTTAGCCGTGCGATAGGGCGAAACAAGGGCGGGTAGTGCCGGAGAGTCTCTGCGGCTAACTTTTTCGCTGCAAATTCCACCTTTTCGAGGTACCCTTAAGATGTTATTTTAGACAATGCCCTTGGGAGGTGTTCCCATGTCCTCTTTTGATCTAGGGTACACGCTCGATTTCCTGTCGGATCTGGCGCTTCACAATGAGCGGGCGTGGTTTGCACAACACAAAGCAGTCTACGAAAAGGCAAGGCTGATCTTCGAAAGCCTTGTCGAGGAATTGATCGATCGCTTGTCCTCCTTTGACCATGAGCTTGCCGGGCTCTTCGCAAAAGATTGTGTCATGAGGATCTATCGCGACGTTCGCTTCTCCAGGGACAAGACCCCCTACAACCCCTGGATGGCCGCTTTGATAGCGCCTGGAGGAAAGAAATCGGGGCGTTTCGGCTACGGGCTCCGTATGGCGCCGGGAGATACGGTGGCGGCAGGCGGGCTCTGGCAGCCGAGGCCCGAACAATTGGCTGCCTTCCGCCGCGCGGTAGACGCCGATCCGGGGGCTATCCTCGCGGTCATCGATACCCCTGAGTTCTCACGGACTTTCGGCGAGCTGAGGGGCGAAAAACTCGCGAGACCTCCCCAGGGGTATCCAAAAGACCATGTTGCAATCGAGCTGCTGAAGCTCAAGCAGATTTATGTTGCCCATTCCTTCCCGGACGAGGAAGTGACGGCTCATGACTTTGTCGACAACTGCATGGCTGTTTTCCGGACGATGAATCCTTTTTTGGATTGGCTCAACGAGAAGATCTCATGACCCTCCTATCCTGGGCAGATCTTCCCTTTTTCCGTCTACCTGCGGTCGGGTGCCCGATGAGTCAGGGCAGTGGTTGCAAAGCGGATGATGAAAGCCGCCCAGAGCACTCCCAGATAGTAGGAGATTATGACATCGCTCGGCCAGTGGGCCGCTAAGGCGACCCGGGCAATAAAGCCAAGAATCAGAAGGATGGCACACACGGTCAGCAGGAGGATGCGCAGGCCTGCGGAACTCTTCGAAGCGGCCAGAACCGCCAGAAATCCAAAAGTAGCGGCGTACCTCAAGGCAAAGAGGGAGGGGAAGCTATAGCCCGCAAGCGGTCGAAGCACATGCACCAGCTCGGGGGAGGGTCGAGGCCGGGCAATCAACGGGCCGAGCCAATTCCCGAGGGCCAGCATTCCTGCGAGGCTGACGATGGAAAGAAGCGCGGCGGGCCATCCGGAAAGCCGCCAGGAAAGGGCTAGTACGAACGCCAGTATGAGAAGGAGCCAGGGGAATTCCGCCGTGCGCGAGATCGCTTTCGCCCAATTCAGGTCATGGGGGGCCAGGGATTGCACCCACCGTTCTATAGCCACATCCCCCGGGAAGAAGGCGCGATACTTCACGGCCAGCGCGAGTGAGACAGCAAGGATGAATAAGGCTATCCATACGGCATTAAAGGGACGTGTCGAATGCGGTTCTTTCCGATCCATCTGGTATTAAGTATAAGGCAGTGTAGGAATGGTGTCATCGTCCAAGGGAACGTCCGGTGGTGGGCCCTCTAACAGCGCAGCACTCTCACGCGCTCACACGTGATGAGGCCGATATCGCCCATCTGGTCCAGGGCCGATATGAGCTCATTGACTTTCTGCTCCCTGTCGACTATTTCGATCAGCACCGGCAGGTCCTCGGAGAAGAGCACGTCTGCCGTATGCAGGCGAGTCGAATGGCCGAAGCCTTCCGTGCCGCGCACCACCATGGCGCCGGCAATACGTAATCTTCGCGCCTTGGCGACGATCGCCTGGTAGAGGGGCAGGTCGCCATGGCGCTTATCCTCACCCACATAGATTCTCAAGCGCACGGCTTCCTCATTGGCGCACATGGGATCGTCCCCGTCCTTCATCTCTTTTGTCATCTCAACCCTCCCTGGGGCATTTTTTGAATTCGCCGGCAAGCGCACCGTGCTGCCGACCCACCGAGTCTTCTCGCCCCATCATCCTCACTTGGCCGGATCAACAGGTGGCGAGAACAAGCGTCTGAACGCGGCGACGATTGCCGGCTGCGGCCGGCGGATCGGGGGAATGGACTGATAATTCTCCCAACCGCCACCCAAAGCCTTGAATAGGCTAACGAAAGCGTCGGCAGTCGCGCTCTGAGCGGCGGCGTACTGGTCTTCGAGATCGTACTCCTGGCGCTGCGCATCGAGGACGTTCAGAAAATCCGTCAGGCCGCGCTTGTATCGCTCCGAGGCGTAATCCTCCGCCTTCTGGCCCGCTGCGAGGGCATCGCCGAGATTACTGAGCCGATCCAGCTGGGCCGTGTAGGCGCTGATCGTTGTGTCGACCTCGCGCACGGCGTTGATGACGGTTGCCCGGTAGACGGCCAATTGCTCGCGTGTGCGCAGATCGGCGAATTCGACCAGGGCGTCAAGGGTGCCGAAATCCAGCAAGCTTGAGAACGCGGAAGGGCCTGCCATCCAAATGTTGTTGCCGCCGCTGAGGGAGTCGGCAAGGCCCGGGTACTGGACTCCCACGGCTGCACTCAGGGCCAGAGGCGGAAACAGATTGGCCGTGGCCACTCCGATGCGTGCGGTAGCTGCGGCGAGCCGTCGCTCAGCCTCGCGAATGTCGGAGCGCCGCCGCAGTAAGTCGAGCGGCAATCCGGCCTGCACCTGAGGGGGGAGGGGCGGGATCGCCCGGGGCGACTCGAGTTCGTGGACCAATGCTTCCGGATACTGGCCGACCAATATCGCGACGGCATATTGGGCCGCCCTCACCTGGGCGGCCAGAGGCGCCAGCCGCGCACGGAGGGTTGCAAGCTCTCTCTGCGCGAGCGTGAGGTCCAAGGCATTGGTAAATCCGCTTTCGTAACGGACCTGCACGAAATCCAGCGTCTGCTGCGCGGTGTCGACGCCCTGGCGGGCAGCGGCCAGCTCCATCTGCAATCCCCGCATGTCCAAATAGGCACGTGCCACATCGGCGATCACGCTGACCAGTACGCCATTGCGAGCCTCGGCTGCGGCTTGTACATCGTAGCGACTCGCTTCGATCTCGCGCCGGTATTTTCCGAAGAGATCGATCTCCCAGCCGGCGTCGAAACCCGCGACCTGTTGGATATGGTTGACGCCGCTGCTGTCGGCGGCCGCGTGCAGCGGAAGGGCGACTCCCCCGCGGGTCAAATCGCTGCCAGTCCCGTAGCCCTGGGCCGCACTCACTCCGGCGGCCGGCAGCGCGCCGCCCATGACAACCTCTTCTAGCGTTCGTGCCTCCTGCAGCCGATCGAGAGCGATCTCGACGTCCGGATTCGATTTGATCGCCCTCTCGACAAGCGAGTCGAGCTCGGGGTCGCCAAAAGAGCGCCACCAGGTGCGTGCGTCGATAACCGCCGCGGCCGGACCCTTTGAAGAAGCCATTGGCGAAGCGCCCTTCGTGGCCGCCGGCGCCAAGGCGGGCGCCGCATCGAAGGCTTCCGGGACCGTCAGCTTCGGAGCATGATAATTGGGCCCGACCGCGCAGGCTGAGAGCATTGCCGCGAGTGCGGCCATGATAAGGTGTGGAAAGGGATTAGTCTTGTTTCGAAGCATCGGGTCACAGCCTTTGGGGCGGCGCCGGGGCGGCGCCCGACGCCGTATCACTGCCTTCGCTCACCGTGACTTTCTGGCCTTCGGTCACCTGGCTATTCAGGTTAAGCACCACCTTCTCGCCGGGCGCCACACCGGAGGCAACGAGAACAGTGCCGCCATCGTCCCGAGCGATACTGACGCTGCGCAAGTGTACGGTGCTGTCGGCGCCGACGACAGCTACCTGCGGCCCTGAGGCGCGAAAGACCAAGGCCGCTGCCGGCACCTGCAGCAGCCCGTTCGCGGGCAGGGTAAAGACAGCCTGCACGTACATGCCCGATACCAGGGTTCTGCTCGAATTAGGCACATCGATTTCGACGCGAAAGGTCCGCGCCTGCGAATTGACAGCCTCCGCCGTGCGCGCGATCCTGCCTTCGAACCGGCGGCTGGGAACTTGATTCGTGACGACACCGACCGGCACCCCGACTTTCATTAGATCGCCGGCTGCGGTCTGCGGTACGTCGACCCAGATCCGCATAGGATCGTCCTGCGTCATGCGGTAGAGCGGCATGGTCCCGCTCGAGCTGCCGACGGCCACGAGATTACCGATGTCTATACGCCGCTCGATGATTGTGCCGTCGTAAGGAGCGGTTACGCGCTTGAATTTTTCGAACGCCGCATAGCGATCGACGTCTGCCTGGTCGAGTGCGACATGGGCCTGCGCTGCCGCCAGACGTGCGACTGCTCCGTTGAATTCGGCCTTCTTGTCCTCCCGTTCCTGGTCCGAAACAACGCCCTTCGGCGCCTCCCGCCAGCGTGCATACGTGGTCCGTGCAAACTCGGCCTCGGCTTCCCGCACCTGGACATCAGCCCGCGTCGCCTTGAGCTTGGCCTGCGCGGCAACGAGCTGTGCGTCGAGCTCAGGGGTCTCGATCTCGGCGAGGACTTGTCCCTTACGGACGTGGTCGCCGATATCGACATTCCATTTAGCGACATACCCGGTTACACGCGCGTAGATCGTGCTTTCATACCACGCGTGCGTTTCACCGGGCAGGGTCAGAATCGGCCCGCTCGCTGACGGCCGGACCGCGACCGCCTCGACCACGGCCGGCGCCGCAACGGACGCTTCCGTCTGGCGAGCCAGGGCGTGTCCGGAGGCGATCCGCATTGCCTCGACAATGCCGAACGCGCAAAGGAACATTAAAGCCACCGCAATGACCAAGCGCTTCATACGCCGGTCCATGCGCGTGAGATCGTGAGGGAGCGACGGACCACCGCCTGCGCCGGAGTCCGGCGACCGTTCCACTGCCTCTCGCTCGTGGGCATCATGATCATGTGACTGCATAAGGTTCTCCTTCAGTTAGTTCTGGGGCCGGTTGCGCCCCATGACTGCGCAGCAGCCGGTACATGGTGGGCACAAAGACAAGGGTGGCGAAGGTGGCGAAGATGAGCCCGCCGATGACGGCGCGGGCAAGCGGCGCGTTTTGCTCCCCGCCCTCCCCGATCCCTAAGGCCATCGGGATCATCCCGAAGATCATTGCCCCGGCTGTCATCAGCACGGCCCGCAGCCGCGTGTAGCCCGCCGCAGCCGCAGCCGTTGCCGCAT
>JBEKBK010000477.1:0-6707 GCA_050015435.1 Bryobacteraceae bacterium | reverse complement strand
ATCCATGGCCAGGTCCGGATCAAGATCGGCGCGAAGCTCGCCTTGCGCCACCGCTTGTTGCAACAGCCGCGTTAATTCGGCACGTCGCGGTTCCATCAGATGCGCGCGCCACGCTTTCCCGAACTCCGGATTGCTCGCCGCATAACCGACGATACGCGGCCAAAGCTGCCCCATTTCCGGCTTGCGTATGCGGGCCAGAAAGCGCAGCAACTCGATCGCGTCGGCACGCGGATTACCTGAGGCGAACACCGGCATGTCTCCATTCAGCCGGCAGATCGCCTCTAGACACAGCTCCTCTTTAGAGGACCAGTGCTTGTACACCGTGGCCTTGCTGACTCCGGACAGCCGCGCGATGGCGTCCATGCTCGCGCCTTCGATCCCTCGCTCGGCGATCAAGGTGAGCGCCGCCTTCAAGACCCGTTCGTGCGCTTGCACGCTGCGCGGCCGTGCCATCAAAGTTGAATTCGAGAGAACAGGTAGCTCCCCAGGCCGAGGAAAGCGGCGGTGACCACCGTGAGGACCGCGAGGTCGGTGGTGACACTGAAATGCGACACCGCGATCAGGGAGGTTCGTAATCCGTCGATTCCGTAAGACAGCGGATTGATGGTCGCCAGGAACTCGATCACCTTAGGTACACCCGTGAGCGGAAACAGCGCGCCCGACAGAAAGAAGATCGGCATCACCAGGAAATTCATGACGAACTGAAAGCCCTGAAAATCCGACAGCACGGATGCAATGGCGGTTCCCAATGCCGTGAACATCACGGCGATCAAGATCATGAATAGCAGTGCCAAAGGTAGTGAAGAAAAGCTTTTCGGGTGGAAGCCGGCCAAGAGGCAAATCACCACTACGATCATCCCTTGCAGAATCGCCACGGTCGCTCCCCCGAGGGTCCGGCCGATCATAATGGTGATCCGCGGAACCGGAGCGACCAGTGTCTCTTTCAGGAAACCGAACTGCCGGTCCCAGATCAACTCAATCCCGGAGAAGATCGACGTGAACAGGACCGTCATCCCGATCACGCCCGGCGCCAGGAATTGAAGATAGCTGCCCTGACCCGCTCTTTGGAAAATCGGCCCGAAGCCGAATCCGAGTCCCAGAAGGAATAGAAGCGGCTGGCCGAGCGAAGCCAAAATTCGTGGCTTAGATCGCACGTAGCGCTTCAGTTGCCGGAGCCACAGAATATAGATCGCGCTCATTACCTCTGCCTCCTGAACATTCTGGACATACTTCTCATCTGGTCGATCGAACTGGCATCCTCGGCGCGAATGGATGAGCCCGTGAGCGCGAGGAACGCCTGCTCCAGCGTCTCGGAGCCGGTCTGGTCCTTCAGCTCCCTCGGAGTCCCTTGCGCGACGATACGGCCGTGATCGATAATGCCGATCCGGTGCGCCACGCGGTCCGCCTCTTCCATATAGTGGGTGGTCAGGAAGACCGTGACTCCTTCCTCTTCGTTGAGCTTTTTGACGTGCGTCCAAAGTTGGTTGCGGGTTTGCGGATCGAGTCCCAGGGTCGGTTCATCCAGGAATACGATCTTGGGAGTATGCAGCAGGCCGCGGGCGATTTCGAGCCGGCGTTTCATGCCGCCTGAAAACTGCTTCACTGGGTCGTCCTTCCGTTCCCACAGCTCGAAAAGTTTGAGCAGCTTTTCGATGCGCTCGATCCGCACTCGCCGGGGAACCTTATAGAGCACGCCGTGAAAATCCATGTTTTCGTAGGCCGTCAGCTCGTCATCCAGGCTGGGGTCCTGGAACACGATGCCGAAGCGTTTGCGAGCCTCGTTGTGTTGTACCGCCGGGTCCAGCCCATCCAGCTCCACCTTGCCGCTGGTGGGCTTGAGCAGAGTCGTCAGCATCTTGATCGTGGTGGTCTTGCCGGCCCCGTTCGGACCCAGGAACGCGAAAATTTCCCCTTGTTGCACGTCGAAGGAAATGTCGTTCACGGCGACGAGTTCTCCGAAGCGCTTGACCAGGTTTTGGACTCGAATCATATATAAATACTAAACGGTATAGTTTAGTTCGTCAAATCGAACCTGACGTCGCTGCACACGGACGCAACGAGACCCCCATTGCTCGCGTCCCATGACGAGAGTAGAATTAGACGAAGGTGGTTATACCTATGCGGCCGATCCTCTTGTTCGCTGTCTGCTCACTTCTCGTAGCGCAGTCTACCTCGGATAAGACCTCAGACGATAAGACCTCTGGTCCCCAAAAGAAAGAAACCGTCGCCAGACCGATGACGGAGAAGCAGAAGAAGCAACAGGAGCTCAGGCTGAAGAAAGAGCTTGAGACTCCCTACAAGAAGTGGCTGAACGAGGAAGTCACCTACATCATCACGGATGAGGAGCGAAAGTCGTTCAAGCGCCTTTCCACGGACGACGAGCGGCAGCAGTTCATCGAGCAGTTCTGGTTGCGCCGCGATCCCACCCCGGATACGGAAGAGAACGAATACCGCGAAGAGCACTACCGCCGCATCGCCTATGCGAATGACCGTTTCGCATCGGGCATCCCCGGCTGGAAGACCGATCGCGGCATGATTTACATCAAGTATGGGCCAGCGGACGAAATCGAGTCGCATCCCTCGGGCGGAAGCTATGAGCGTCCGTATGAAGAAGGCGGCGGCACAACCTCCACCTATCCTTTTGAACAATGGCGTTACCGGTACATCGAAGGGATCGGCAGCAACATCGTGATCGAGTTTGTCGACACCACTATGAGCGGCGAATATCACATGACCATGGATCCTTCGGAGAAGGACGCGCTGCTCTACGTACCCGGCGCCGGCTTGACGATGTCAGAGCAGATGGGACTCGCCGACAAGACCCAGCGCTTCAATCGCACGGATGGAACCCACCTTGGCACCGGCAGCGATCCGCTCCCGGCAAGCATGAACGAGTTTAACCGCATCGAGCAGTTCGCCAAACTCCAGGCCGCGCCGGCGATCAAGTACAAAGATCTGGAAGCGGCGGTGAACTCGACCATTAAATACAATCTGCTGCCGATGAAGGTTCGTGCGGACTTCATTCCGGTCACCGCTTCCACGGTGCTCAGCAACATCACCATCCAGTTCGACCGGAAGGATTTGCAGTTCAAACAGAAGGACGGCGTCTCGACCGCGTCAGTGAACATCTATGCCCGCGTTACCTCGATGACCAGGCGTCCGATCAATACGTTTGAGGACCTGGTCTCGGTGCAAGCCCCGAGCGAGATGCTCCAGCAAGCGGTGGCTGGCTCGTCCATCTATCAAAAAACGGTTCCGTTGCAGCCCGGCCGCTATCGGCTCAACGTAGTCGCCAAAGATGTGGTGGGCGGAAACATGACCAACTATGAGATGGCGTTGGACGTTCCCCATATTGAAGACGATCAACTGGCGATGAGTTCGCTGATTTTGGCCGACAAGATCGAGAAGGTGCCTACCAAGGACATCGGCACCGGACCGTTCGTCATCGGCACGTCCAAGGTTCGGCCCCGCATGGGCGACACGTTCAAGCAAGACGAAAAGATGGGCATTTACTTCCAGGTTTACAATTTCGAACCGGATCCGAAGACCAAGAAGCCGGATGGCACCATCGAGTACGAGATCGTAAAGAGCGGCTCCAACGAAAGGGTTTTCGATTTCAGCGAGGAAGTGTCCACGATCCAGGGTGGTGGCGCTTCGCAACTGGTGGTGGAAAAACTTCTGCCTCTGAAAGATCTGGCGCCCGGTTCCTATACGTTGAAGATCAAAGTGGTGGACAAGAAGCGGAATCAGACGATCACGCCTTCCGCGACGTTTACGGTAACATAAGGGTGACGGGCGGCAGTTGCCAGGTAAGTGCATCGAAGATGATGCGAGAACTTACGCGATCCAATTCGGTTTGGATTCTTACGGCGCTATTGTGCTGCGGCAGCGTCGCGTATTCAGCATCCCCACCCACCCTTTCCGGCGCAATCCTGGGCGAGGTGAAGAGCGCTCCTGGCATTGCTCAAATGGGTGCCACGGTACTGCTCTACGATCGCTACGATCACCTCATCCGTCAGGCGCTCACCAATGAGCAGGGCAAGTTCGCATTTGACGCGCTTACTCCTAGCTTGTACTCGATTCGGGTAACGCTCGCGAGCTTCATTCCCGCCATGCGGCGGAACATCTCTGTCGAGGCTGGTTCCAACAGCGTCCTGGAGATCAACATGGCCACCCTGCTCAGCAGCGTGGACCTGACTTCCTCCCCGGCTCGCGGAACCCTTATGACCGACGATTGGAAGTGGGTGCTGCGTACGTCGCAAGCGACGCGCCCGGTTCTGCGGTTTTTGCCGGATAATTCATCTTCGTCGCGCCCCAGTTCGGCGGCCTCGGTGTTCTCGGACGTGACCGGATTGGTGAGGGTGTCGGCAGGTGATGGTGAGTCCTTCAACACCGCGGGCCAGCAGGATATGGGAACGGCATTCGCGTTGGCGACTTCGGTGAACGGTTCAGCGCGGGTGCAGTTCAGCGGCAACTTTGGTTATGCCGGAAACACCGGCGTGCCAGCCGGCGGATTTCGCACCACTTATACGAAGGATCAGGATGGATTCGGTCCGGAGATTTCGCTGACTGTCCGCCAGGTATATCTGCCGATTCGCACCGGAGCTGCCATGGCCGGTTCGGATGGGATTCCTTCGTTGCGGACGATGTCGTTGGCAATGCAGGACAAGATCGCATTGAGCGATGTGCTGAATCTGGAATACGGGATGAGCATGGAGTCGGTGACGTTCCTACAGCGCCTCAATTATCTGAGTCCGTTTATAAGGGCCACGTACGAGGTTGACGAGAAGAGCTCGGTACGTGTGGCTTATAGCTCCGGCGCCGACCCCACCGAACTGCTCGCACGCAGTGGCGAGCCGGGCGGTAACCTGACTCAGGATTTGGCGGCGCTCGCACTGTTGCCTCGTATCTCCCTGCTCGATGATCAGGCCCGCGTCCAGCGCACGCAGACTTTCGAGGCAGGCTACCAACGTGTGGAGGGCACACGTAGATATTCGGTCGGCTTCTATCGCGAAGCGGTTAGCAACGCGGCCTTCCTCA
The DNA here is from genome assembly GCA_050015435.1 of Bryobacteraceae bacterium. Classification (GTDB taxonomy): domain Bacteria; phylum Acidobacteriota; class Terriglobia; order Bryobacterales; family Bryobacteraceae; genus Palsa-187. The sequence continues at coordinate 1,667 of JBEKBK010000477.1, read as the reverse complement.
TGTCGGGGCCGTCGGATTTTGTGCCCGCTTCCGATACGCTTCCGAATTTTGGGACCCAAAGCCAGATTTTTGATGCAGGCAACTTCCAGGATTTTGGCTATACTGCCGCAGTGACGCAGTCCTTGGGCGATCGCACGGAAGCCACGCTGGGAGTGGGACGCGCCGGCGCGCTGGTGAACGATGGTCGCGACGCATTGTCCACCGATCCCAGCGATGTTCGATCCCAGATTCACCAAACGCAGCGGAATTGGGTGACGGCTCGCGTTTCCACCACGCTTCCGGGTTCCGGTACGCGTCTCATCACCGACTACGGTTGGACGGACTTTCGTGCGCTGATGCCCGAACACGCTTTTCTCGCGCAGGAATCCGTTGAGGATACCGGTTGGAACATTCGGATCCGCCAACCCTTGCCGATGCTTTCCGGCTGGGCGGGTCGGTTTGAGGCTACCATCGATCTTCGGAATCTGCTCGCGCAGGGATATCTGCCGCTTGCAGCCGGGGGACAGCGCGCCGTTCTCACCAACGCACCGCGTGCGGTGCGCGGCGGGTTAAGCTTCATCTTCTAGGCTGCTGCTGCGTCATGCAGTGCAGCGTCCCTAGCCCCAGCACCAGGTCGCGGCATGGAATGCCGATGATTTCGCGATCGGGGAACAACCGTGCCAGCGCGTTCAGCGCGACACGATCGTTAGCATCGGCGAACACCGGAGCCAGCACAATTCCGTTCGCGATATAGAAATTTGCATAGCTGGCGGGCAGACGTTGGTTGTTGAAAAAAACCGGCTCTGGCATCGGCAGCGTCGTTACGCGAAGGTCACCCCGCGCTCGAAGGCGCTCGACATTCTCTTTGAGCGGCGCGTGATTCGAATCGTTCTTGTCGGGCTCGATCACCGTCACCACTGAATCCGGCGCCGTGAAACGCGCGAGGTCGTCCACGTGCCCGTGAGTATCGTCACCAGTGATGCCGCGCCCCAGCCAAATCACTTCGGTCGCGCCAAGATGACGGGCCAGGACACGCTCTATTCCACGGCGGGAGAGCCCTGGATTGCGCGCCTGCACCGGCGAAAGCAAGCACTCCTCGGTGGTCAGCAACTTTCCTGCCCCGTTTACGTCGATGCTTCCACCCTCGAGCACCACGTCCACTTCACAACGTTCCATGTCGAGCTTGCTTGCAATGGCCCGGGGCGCGTCGTTATCCCGCTTCCAGTCGTCGTACTTCGCCCATCCATTGAAGCGCCAATCCGTCGCAATTACCTCCCCTGAACCGGTCTTCACGAACAGCGGACAATAATCGCGAGTCCAGCTACGGTCCGTCGGGTGATGCAGAAACTCCACCGCCGCGAGGTCCGCGTGGCTCTTGCGCAAGATGCGGCGCACGCTTTGCTCTTCGTCCGCGTCGGCGACTAGAATCCGTACGCGCTCCACTTTGGCCAGGTGCCGCACGATTTCCCCGTATAGCCACGGAATGGGCGCGAACTTCCCGGGCCAATCCGACTTTTCGTGAGGCCAGGCGATCCAGGTCGCCTCGTGCGGCTCCCACTCCGCGGGCATCCTAAAGCGGCCTGATGCGCTCATCGATCCAGCCATCGATTGAGAATCGGCCCGTATGCGTCAATCCTCCGGTCGCGCAGAAAGGGCCAGTTGCGGCGCACATCCTCCAGGCGGCGCGG
>JBEKBK010000476.1:0-6722 GCA_050015435.1 Bryobacteraceae bacterium | reverse complement strand
GAGACCTGCGACCTACAGCGCCTCAACATTCTGGTCTATCTGGCGGCTGCCATTGCCGGTCATCGCCGACGGCAACCGGTCACATCGCTCCTGCCCCGATAGTTACCCACCTGAACTGTTACATCGTCCCAGATACCGAGCAGCGCTCCATATAAGGCATTCCACTGCGTTTGGGATGCCGCCGGAAGGCAGGCCGTGTTGGACACACCGACGCAAGTTGGTGGACGCACGGTGGCGGGCAGGACCACATTGATGCTGCCGGTAATCTGCGCCACGGGGATAGCCTGCGTACCCCCTGAAGTAGTGCGATAGTGATAGTCATTAAGGTGGTCGTAAATGACTCCTGCGCCGAACACGTGCCCATGTTTCAACCACGTGAATTGGTTGTTCCACTGCCAGGATTTATCTTGACTCTCTTCGGGGCCGACCGAAGTCCTAAGCGAGACCCCCGGCTGACTCAGGGCCGTGCCAGCCAATTGAATGGATTCGCCCAGGGATGGTACTAACGTCTGCGGAAATTCGCGCGCGAACTTAAAGCCCTGTTCGTTATAGCCAAAGCGGAAGTCATAGACGAGACTCGGCGTCAGGTTTCCCGTAGCTCCGACCACCGTCAGCAGCGGATATTGCGGGGTTCCGGAAACGCTCTTGAGCAAGGCGGAGCCCGCGACAGCCGGATTGAAGTCAAGCTGGTCGGTTGTCGCAATATGGATTTGTTCATCCATGAGCTCGCTGAACAGCCGCCACTTCGAGTTAAGGTTGTGATCGAGGCGAAAAAGACCAAATTGAGTCTTGATCGGCGTAGCAGCGCTAGCCCGAAGGCCCTCCGTATTCAGACCATCGCCGCTCGAAGGATCATTCGCGGCCGGATAGAACTGGTTCATGTACTGCTGGATGATAGGATTAAAGCCCAGCCCTCGGGGATCGCAGGGCAGATTCCCGCTCGGGCCGCAGGCATTGGAAAGCGAGCCGTTGGCGGGATTCAAGTTGTAGGAGACGATGTTGCCCGCAGAATTTCGAAATTGGAGCACGCCGTCCTTCAATGCCTGGGAAGGTACCGTTGCTACCGCGTCCTGACTCTGTGGGAAGTTATATCCTTCGTAGTCGAGGAAGAAGAATGTCCGGTCCTTGAGAATCGGTCCGCCGAAAGATCCACCGTACCGGTTGCTGATTAAAGGGGGAATGGGCTGATCCAAACGGTTATTAATCCACGTATTCGCGTTCAAGTCTCTGTTCTTGTAGTAATCGTAAGCAGTACCGTGCCAGGCGTTCGTACCTCTTCTGGTGGTCATGGCGAACTGGCCTCCGCCGGAGCGGGCCTGTTCCCACTGGGGTTGGAGACAACGCCTCGAAACTCCTGGATGGCGTCTTCGGGTACGCCAAACGAAGCGATGGTCCCGTTTACGAGATATCCCCCCTCTGCTTGGTCGGTAATATTAATGCCGTCCAGTGTCAAAACGTTTTGATCCACTCTTCCACCGGCGACGCTACCGCCCCCGACCGAACCTTCCGCGCCGCCCGAGATTGGCGTGGTAGCAGGTTGCAAGTAGACGATCTCCGTGATCTGACGTTGAGAGGTCGGAAGGGCATCGATTTCCTGGTGCTGGAGTACGTCACCCACCATGGAATTTGTGGTTTGCAACTCAGCCGTCGCTCCCGTGCTGGTCACTTCGACGACCTGATTTGATTGCCCCACGGTAAGCGTCACGTTCGCCAAAGCGGATTCAGAGACGTTCACCTTGAGGTTAAGCACCGCCGGCTGGAAACCGGGGGCGGTGACTTTAACTTGATAATCCCCTGGTGAGACTTGCGTGAATCTGTAGATGCCAGAGGCGTCCGATACCGTATTGAGATGAAGCCCTATGCCAGGGCTGAGGAGCTCGACTGTAGCGCCGGTGACGACCGCTTCGGTTGGATCTCTTACGCTGCCGACGATGGACCCGGTATCACTCTGGGCACTTAACTGCAGCCCGCAACTCAGGCACGCGATGAGGCAAGAAATAATGATGTGTCGTCTATGTGTCATAGGACCTCCCCCTGTGGGTGAAAGTATTCCAGATCGCTCGTTAGTCGAACGCGCTTCGTACTTAAATTTCGTCGAATCAACTGTAGACCCGCTACGGTGCGGATTGGCGACTGGGCTGGTGAGTCAGACTAACGCGGCTTCGCTCAAAAAAGCCATTTCAAAAATATAAAAAAACTGTTAGAAACGGGAGCTTCCGTAAACTCAAACACTTGGAGAGAAACATTACCGTTGCTTAAAGCCTCGGTCCCGGTAACTTTTAGGGGTGCGGAAGCGGTGCAAACCCGCTCCCTTTCCCTTACTCGTTCCGTTGGAAAACAATCTTTCCGCCCACCATTGTCATCAGAGCGCGGGTCTTGCCGATTTGGGCAGGCTGTGCTGTGAAGATGTCTTGCGATAGAACCACCAGGTCGGCGTCTTTGCCGTCCTCCAGAGTTCCGAGCTGCTTATCCGAAAACCGGGCGTAGGTGGAGGTTTTCGTATAAGCAGTGATGGCCTGCTCGACCGTAAGGCGTTCATCCGGCAAACTGTACTCAGGCGTGCCCGAAGCGTTGGGCCGCCGGACTTCGCGCATCACCGCTTGCTGGACTCCAAGGTACGGGTCGGGAGGCCAGGAGCAGGGCCAATCGCTACTGAACGCCATTTCTGCGCCGGCCTTGATCAGACTCTGCCACTGGTTGGCTTTTTGCTGTGAATTGTCGGGACCGCAACAGAAAGCCGGCTGCAGATCCGGAATCACGGAGAGTTTCGCAAACCGCGAGATGTCGTCCGGGATTATGGCCCCTGCGTGCTCCATTCGGAGGCGCCTGTCTTTTGGCCCGTTCATCTCCTCCAGTTGCTCGTACGCATCCAGAACCATGTGTGATGCGGCGTTCCCGATCGCGTGAGTCATGATCTGATATCCGCGTTTGTCGAGCTCCATGATGATCTTCCTGTAATCTTCCGGCTCGTACCATGTAGGAGAGTGTGGCCCGCTGAAGCCGGATTCGAAGCGCGCGGTGGTAGGACCAGCTCCGTCAGCAAAGAATTTCACCAGGTTCGCGGATACCCAGTCATCGTGATAAGTGGTGCGAGCCTTGTCCAGGTCGGCAAGGAATTGCGGCGTCAGGTGATGATTTACCGAAACTTCGGCAAACGCGGTGCGAGTGCGTATGGTGAGTTCGCCGCGATCCCGAAGCGCCGCGTAGGTTTCGATCTCCCTTAGATTGCCCGTGGCATTGTTCACGCTGGTGATCCCGAAACTGTTCAAATAGTGAGCAGCGTTCCGAAGAACCGCCATGCGTTCTTCGAGCGGTTCCACCGGAAGCGCCCGCACGATCAATTGCATGGCTGGATCAAGAAGCACACCGGTCGGATGACCCTGCGCGTCGCGAATGACGTATTTCTCTTCGACCGGATCAGCGACGGGCTTGTCCGTAATGCCTGCCATCTCAAGGGCCTTGGCATTCACAAAGAGCGAGTGTTCGCCCGTGCCGTGAATCACAAGAGGACGATCCGGCACCGCGCGATCCAGCAACTCATGCTTCGCCGAGGAATTGGGATTGCTGCTGAATTGAGCTCTACCAAACAAAACCTTTTCGGTGGGGTGGTTGGAAGCAAACTCCTTGATTCTCGCCACGAAGAGCTCAGGCTCATCAGGCGTGATCCGCACATCTTGGGTCGACAGGTTGAACCCGCGCAGTGCCAGGCCGCCGAACCAGGTATGGGTGTGCGCGTCCGATATCCCCGGAATCACGGTCCGGCCTTGCAGGTCGATCACTTTAGTCTTGCTATCCCGCCGCTTGGATATTTCCTGGTCGGTGCCTACCGCGTCGATGGTGCCCCCAGTCAATGCCAGGGCCTCCGCCCATTTCATCTTGGGGCTTCCGGTGTAGACGTGACCGTGTATCAGAATCGTATCACTGGCCAATAAGGGCGTCGTCGAGAAGAGCGTCGCTATTGCCGAGGCCAAATAAACGAGTTGCAGACTTAGTTTGCGCATATTACCCTTTCCGAATTAATCTCAATCGCGCTTCAGCGCATGGTTTTGGTCAGTTTTGCCGGCTTCACGGCTGGTATTGCCGGGTCGTAAGTGAATACCACTTTGCCTCCCACCATGGTCATTACAACGTGGGTGTTTCCAATGGCTTCGTGGGGTGCAGTAAAGACATCCTGAGAAAGAACAGCCAAGTCGGCGTATTTTCCCACCTCGAGTGTTCCGGTCTTAGTCTCGGCGAACATGGCGTAAGCGCCAGTTTTGGTATAGGCCGTCACGGCCTGCTCCACCGTGATTCGCTCCTCCGGCATGCTGTAGTTCGGCGCCCCGGGAGTTGGGCCGTGCATGTTCACCGGACGGCGCACTTCGCGCATGACCGCTTGCTGGATGCCGGCCAATGGGTCCGGAGGCCAACTGCACGGCCAGTCACTGCTGAAGCTGAGCATGGCGCCGCTATTCTCCACACTTCCGAACTGATTCGAGGGATTTCCGCCAATGTTGCCGCAACAAAACGCGGGCTGCATGCCCACGATGATGGAAAGCTTCGAAAAGCGCGGCATGTCCGCTGGCGGGACGGTGAAAACGTGTTCCATGCGCAAGCGCCGGTCCCTCGGCCCGTTTTCTTTCTCGAGTTGATCATACGAGTCCACGACCATGTGAATGGCGTCCGAACCAATCGCATGCGTCACAATCTGGTAGCCTCGCTTGTCAATTTCAGTGATGAGTTTCCGATAGTCTGCAGTGTCGTAGAAGATCGGAGTAGGATTGCCCGCGCCATCCGAGAAAATTTTAACAAGGTTGGCCGAAACCCAATCGTCGTGATAGAGTTTTCGAGCTTTATCAAGCTCGGCAAAAAACTCGGGGGGCGGATGATGATTCACGGCGACCTTGCCATAGGCGGTCTTCGTGCGCACGGTCAGTTCGCCGCGATCCCGCAACGCCGCGAAAGCTTCCAGTTCGGGTGTATCGCCCGTCAATTCAGCCACGCCCGTAATTCCAAACGAGTTCAAATAGTGGGCCGCATCGCGCAGCAGGGATACCCGTTGTTCCAGCGGCATAGGCGGCAGGGCATTGTTGATCAACTGCATGGACGATTCCCGGAACACTCCGTTCGGATGGCCGTTCGCGTCGCGCACTATGAATTTTTCGAGGACCGGATCGGACACGGGCTTATCGGTGATTCCAGCCAAGGCCATGGCTTTGCTATTCACCCAGAGAGCGTGTTCGCTAGTGGCGTGGATGACCAGAGGCCGATCTGGAACGGCCCGGTCCAGCAGCTCTAGTTTCGCCGCTGAATTCGGATTGGTCGGAAACCCGGCTTGGCCAAACAGGATTTTCTCGTCGCGATGACTCGCGGCGTAAATTTTGATCGTATCGACGAAAGCGTCCGCATCGGCCGGTGACACGTTAAACTCCGGAGTCGAAAGATTGAAACCATGCAGCGCCATGGCGCCGTACATGACGTGTTCGTGGATATCAATTACTCCGGGAATAACCGTGTGCCCCTGAAGATCGATAACTTTCGTTTTCGCGTCCTTCTTCCGGGAGATTTCCTCATCGGAGCCAACCGCGTCAATCCGCCCGTCTTTGACGGACATGGCTTGCACCCATAGGGCCTTGGGATTTTCGGTGTAGATATGGCCATGAATCAAAATCGTATCGCTGGCGAACAAGGCGGGAGCAAGAAGGAATGCCGCGATTAGTCCCGGCTTTAAAGAATTAGAATGGCGTTGGCGCATACTCTCTCCAAACTTAAAGTTTCGGACGCTCGAAAACCACTTTGCCGCCGGCCATGGTCATCATGGCCTTCGTCTTGCCGATGTCTTCGTGGGCTACCGTGAAAATATCCTGCGAGAGAACCACTAAATCGGCCTCTTTCCCAGGCTCTAGAGTGCCCAGCTTATCTTCGGAAAATCGCGCGTAAGCGGCCGCCCGCGTATAGGCGTTCACGGCCTGTTCCACCGTAACGGCCTCCTCCGGCATAAAGTACTCCGGGTCCGGGGAACTCGCAGAGTTGCCGAAGGGACGGCTCTGGCGCGTGACCGCCTCCTGGATGCCGATGTAAGGATCGGGAGGCCAAGTGCACGGCCAGTCACTACTGAACGCGAGCGTCGCACCGGTTTTTTCGAGCGTCTGCCATCGATGGTTCCGGTTCGGCGCATTGCCGCTGCAACAGAAACTCGGCTGCATGTCGGCGATAACCGAAAGTTTAAGAAAGCGCGGGATGTCTTGCGGTGTAAGGCTGAACAAGTGTTCCATCCGGAACCGGCGATCGCGCGGCCCGTTGATCTTTTCCACCTGCTCATAAGCATCCAGCACCATGCGGGCAGCCGCGTCTCCGATCGAATGGGTCATGATCTGATAGCCGCGTCTATCGAGTTCGAGTACCGTCTTCTGGTAATCAGCGGGTTCGTACCAGGGGCGCGTCTGCGTCCCATCGGCGGCAGGTTGGAGTTGAGCCGATGTGGCGCCCGCGCCGTCTGAAAAGAATTTCACCAGATTCGCCGAAACCCAATCGTCGTGATAAGTGGTCCTGGCTTTTTCCAGGTCGGCCAGAAACTGAGGCGTCAGATGGTGGTTGACGGAAACTTCGGCGAAGGACGTTCGAGTCCGGACGGTGAGCTGGCCCCGATCCCTCAATGCGCCATAAACTTCAATTTCTTTCAGATTGCCCGTCGCATTGACGACGCTGGTAATTCCATAGCTATTCAGAAAATGTGCGGCTTC
>JBEKBK010000475.1:0-6727 GCA_050015435.1 Bryobacteraceae bacterium | reverse complement strand
GCGAAAACAGCGGTTATGGTTGGCGCTCGCGGGTTTTTGGCGAGAAGCAACCCGCACCATATCTGTGCTGGCGTTCGCGACAATCTTTGCCGCTGACCACTGCCGCAGTGCTCGATTTCAGCGGTCGCGCCGATTCGTTCACCCTGGCATCGATCTGTTCGGAATTTGAGGCGTCTTGATGCCGCCGCAACGGGTCCTGCTCATGACGCAGTCGCTCGACCTGGGGGGCAGCGAACGCCAGATGACCCAGATCGCCCGTGCGCTCGACCGCACTCAGTTCATTTCGCACGTGGGTTGTTTCATACCCGGCGGCGTGCGGGACCGCGAGTTGCGGGCCGCGGAAATTCCTATCGTCCAGTTTCCGGTCACTTCGTTCCGGAATTTATCGGCGTTCACCGGCGCTCGATTGTTGCGGCGGTACATTCAGGAACACCAGATCGGCCTGGTCCACGCGTTCGATACCCCGTCCGATGTCTTCACCGCGCTCTGGGCCCGCGCCGCCCGTGTTGCGAAGCTCGTCACCAGCCAGCGCGCGCATCGCGATCTCGTCTCACCCGGATACCGGCGACTGCTCAGAATCAGCGACCGGCGAGCCCACAACATCGTGGTGAACTGTGAGTTTCTTCGCCGTCATCTGATCAACGACGAAGGCGTACCGGCTGGGCGAATCCAGCTGTGCTACAACGGCGTCGACCTCGAGGAGTTCCAGTCTGGGCCGCGCAAACGCCCCGAGGCCTTAACGGGCGAGGGTTTGGTGATGGGTGTGATCTGCGCGCTGCGTCCTGAAAAAGGTCTCGACACGCTCTTGACCGCGTTCGCGAATCTCAGCCGATCCATCGACTCTCTGCGTCTGGCCATCGTCGGACATGGCAAGAGCCTGGACTCTCTTCGAGCCTTGGCAAGCCGGCTCGGAATCGATCGCCGGGTTCACTTTGAGCCTGGGACCGCGCGCGTGATTGAATGGCTACGCGCGTTCGATATTTTCGTGTTACCTTCGCTCTCCGAAGCTTTTTCGAACGCGCTCATGGAAGCCATGGCATGCGGTTGTGCCGTGGTCGCCTCTCGAGTGGGTGGAAATCCTGAATTGGTCGCCGATGACCGCGGACGCCTCTTCGCGCCCGGTGACGTGCAGGACCTCGAGCGGATTCTTCGTCAGCTCATCGAACAGCCCGATTTGCGGGCGCGTCTCGCCTGCGGCGGAGCGGAATTCGTCCAACGCAATCTCTCCCTTAATGCCTCAGCTCGCCGCATGGAGGAAATTTACCGGCTCACGCTTTATCCTTGAAGTGAGTTGCAAGTGCGCCAGATTTCTACCACCAGCGAATACACGCTCCGCGACCAGGAACGGATGCGGCTGGCTCCTAATTATTTCCAGTGGCAGGCGCGGATCGTCACCCGGCATCTGGGCTCCCGAGTGCTGGAAATCGGTTCCGGCATGGGCAATTTTACGCGTTGCCTCCTGGACCGCCAACAAGTCATCGCGATCGACAAGGACGAATCCTGCATCCTCCGGCTGGTCGAACGCTTTGGCGAACACCCCAATCTGATCGCTCGCCCGATGGATGTGCTCGATCCTTCCTTCTTGGAATGGAAGCACTACAATTTGGACTCGGTCGTCATGTTGAACGTCCTCGAACACATCGCGGACGACGCCCGCGCCCTTCAGCATGCCCACGCCGTGCTGCCTAAAGGCGGAAACCTGATTCTCCTGCTACCCGCTTTCGAATCGCTGTATGGCCCTATCGATGCAAATCTCGGCCATTACCGCCGTTACTCGAAGGGCTCCATTCGCCGCCTCGTGGAAAGCCAAGGCTTCCGAGTGCGGAGGTTGCGCTACTTCAACTCGGTGGGCTGGTTCGGGTGGTGGGTAAATGCCAGGATTTCGCGGAAAACCGAGCAATCCGAGGAGCAGATAAGGTTTTTCGATTCGAGAATCGTCCCACTGCTTTCGCGCCTGGAAGCCGCGATTGAGCCGCCCATCGGCCAGTCCTTGTTCGCGGTCCTGGAGAAAGCCGGATGAAAGTCTCCATCCTCATTCCGGTCTACAACGAATTCCTGACCATGCCCATGGTGATCCAACGGGTGATGGACGCGCCGCTCCCGACTGGGTGCGAAAAGGAAATCATCATCGTGGACGATGGGTCGACTGATGGCACCACCGAGCTTCTGCGCCAATACCGGGACTCCCGGCCGCTGCTGGTTCATCATTCGAGCGTCAACTTCGGTAAAGGAGCTGCGCTCCGCATCGGGATCGCCAAGGCCACCGGCGATATTATCCTCGTGCAGGATGGCGATCTCGAATACGACCCGCGCGACTACCCTCGGATTTTAGGGCCGATTGTCTCGGGCCACGCCGACGTCGTCTACGGTTCGCGATTCCTCAACAGGCGCGTCAAGGGAATGAAATGGCCGAATTGGCTGGCTAACAAGATTCTTACGCTTGCCGCGAACACCCTCTATGGCGCGCGCATCACCGATGAAGCCACCGCGTATAAGGCTTTCCGGACGAGCGTGCTGCGACGCATCCATCTGCAATGCAGACGCTTCGAATTCTGCCCTGAAATTACCGCGAAAGTCCGGCGCCTAGGATGCCGGATTCACGAGGTTCCCATTTCCTACAACCCGCGCGGAATCTTGGAAGGGAAAAAGGTCGGGTGGCTGGACGGCCTCGAGGCCCTCTTCACACTGGTCAAGTACCGTGTGGTGTCCGTGAACTCCAGTACGAGCGAAAATGAAAACGGCGCCGAGGCGTTTTCCTTAAGACCCTGATACATCCGCCGATACGTTACAATGCGAGCGTGGCGCGGATCGTGTATTAGACCTGTTTGTTTATCTACACGCCGGGTTCAGCAGGATGTAGCGCGCTCATCACCGCCTCGAGTTTATAGAAGACCACCATCTGATCGGCTTAGTCCGCATGAAGCTACTCATCGCTATCCCCGCCTTGAATGAAGAAGACAGCATCGAAAGGATTATCGAGCGGTCCCTCACTGCTGCCGCTCATATCGAGGCCAATTCACCGGTAACCCAAGTCGAAGTCACGGTAGTGAGTGACGGGTCCACTGATCGCACGGTCGAACTGGCGTCGCGATACATACCTCGAATCAAGCTCATCGTTTTTGAAAAGAACCGGGGGTACGGCGCGGCCATCAAGGAGGCATGGAGTAAATCCGACGCCGAGCTACTAGGGTTCATCGATGCGGACGGCACCTGCGATCCCAAGTTCTTCGCACCGCTGTGCCAGGCTCTCCTGGAACGTGGGGCAATGGTCGCGCTTGGGTCGCGCATGCATCCCGGCAGTGAGATGCCGCCGCTGAGGCGCGTCGGGAACCGGGTCTTTGCCGCTCTCCTCACCGTTTTTTCCTCCCGGCGCGTGCGGGACTCCGCCAGCGGCATGCGCGTTGTGCGCCGCGATTGTCTCGACCGGCTGTTCCCGCTTCCTGATGGTCTGCATTTCACGCCGGCCATGAGCGCTCGCTGCCTTCTTTCGACTGATATTTCGATCTGCGAAGTGGACATGCCCTACCATGAGCGGGCTGGAAGATCCAAACTCAGCGTCGTCAAGGACGGTCTCCGTTTTCTCCGCGTGATCGTCACCACAGCCCTGCTGTACCGGCCTTCGCGATTGCTGGGCATCCTCGGATTGGCCTTCTTTCTGGCCGCCGCCATTCTGATGATTCGGCCGATCCTGTACTACCTGAATACGAGGACGGTCGCCGAGTGGATGATCTACCGCTTCGTCGTAAGTAACCTTCTCGGGACCGCCAGCGCGCTATTACTCTGCATGGGTCATCTGTCGAGTCGCATGGTACTGCTGAGTTTGATTGGCCCGCGCCCGAAAAGACTTTATCGGAATTCGCTTGCGGTGTTGATCGAGAGCCGCGCATTTTGGCTCATCCCTGCGGTGTTGGTCCTCGCCGGAGGGGCGCTGGTGTATCCCAGTTTTCGACAGCTCGTCACTACCGGGGCGACTTTTGAACATTGGTCCCGCTTTATCGTGATGTCTTTTCTGGTTGGGCTTGCGATCATTTTGGTCGTGACGAGAGGTGTCAGCTTCGTGCTGCAGCTGCTGGAGGATCGCTTGATATATCTGGCCGGGATTGCCGTTCCACCCTGGAGTCCTTCAGGCGCGCACGGCCGAGGTCTGGCATATCTGGCAACCAATGTCGCCCCCGCGGAGAAGCCTGCTGCCGTGCATGGCCCCATAAAGGGATAAAGACCTACGGCGGATCCGGTATCCGCTGATACACTTCGATGTCCTCGTGGTCGTACACCACCCGATATTTGTCGGCCAATAGCCGGTCGACGAAAGCGGCGACGTCGGGCCGGTGCAAATGATGACCGGCAAAAGTCTCCTTATAAATCTCGTCCACGACCACGAAGGCCGCGCTTTTCCCGGAATAGTAACCAAGCCGGCTGTCGTCAATCAGGCGCTCTTGCCGGAAGCCGAAGTCGAATCCGAATGCAGACGTACCGAAGACAATGTTGCCCGGCGCGAGATTCTGCTTTAGAAAAGAAACCACCGGGACGTACCGGTGCGCGTACGTGTCAATCCTCATCTTTTCCAGCAGCGCACCGGTCTCGATGAGAACCACACCGCCAATCAGCCCCGAAATGATCCAGACGAGTGAGGGACGCTGCGCAACCATCGCCACTGCCGCAATGGCCAGCAGGGCGGCCATGATCGGAAGAATGTGGACCAAGTAATAAGCCGCCTTCCCACCATCGACAATCGACATGATCAGAAAATAGACCCCGGACAGGACTGCGAGCAGCCGCACGCGAGGATTTCGCCGGAGACCCGGCGCGATCAGGCACGTGGCCACGCCGCCAAGGTACGCGGCTAGAACGACGGCTTTGAGGTACACCGGTCCGCGCGTCGAAGGGAAGTGAGGACCCAAACCGAACGCCACGCCATACCGGTCGGTGATTTCACGGAGCACCCCGCTCCAGGGCGCAGTGATCCCCGCCAGCCGGTTCATATAAGTTGCATTGGCGCGGAATTGCGCTATAAAATCGGACGGACTCGGAATAATATATTCCAACCACACCGCTCCGGCCGCGAGGTAGGGCGTCGCCGCCAAGGCCAGTCGACCCAACGTCAAGTCCTTCCTGTTGAAATAGACCGTGAAAATCTGCAAGCCGGCAAAATGCACCATGCCCATCGGGTGCGTCAGCAAGCTGGCCGCAACCAGTGCATTACTTCCGGCGAGAGCTGCCGTGAGATTCCTCTCCCTGAACGCGAGAAATGTGGCGAGCCCGCAAAAACCGAGCGAGGCGCTCATCATGTCCATTCGGCCGGATGAAGAACCACCCACAAAGAAGTAATCCAAGGCGATCAAGGCGAGTCCCAAGATCTCGACCTTCCGGTTACCGGACAGAAAGTGGAGAATGACCAGCCAGGACGCCAGCGCGATCAGCGCCCACAACATGGAAAGCAGCCGCATCTGCATCAGTCCTACTCCCACCGCCGAATACCACGCCACCTGTGCCCAGATATCCAGCGGCATCAAATAATAAGTCCGCTGGTTGATGCCCTTGAATTCCGAGCCGGCTTCCTCCCAAATCGTGGTGCCGGTGCCGCCGTGGGTGATCAGGTTATAGGCGGGACAAGCCATCGCGCCCTCGTCGCTCCAGGGACGCACGGTCATCGATTGTCCAATCGAAAGCAAGACGTGCAGGGCCATGACGCCGATGACCGCCGCAATGAAGAGATAATGTTGCCGTTTATCGGTTAACACGCCTTCGGGTACCAAGACTATAACATCGTGAGGTTATGATTGGTCCATTACATGCCCATTTTGGTCACCGGCGGGGCCGGATATATCGGGAGCCACTGCGCGAAGATGGCGGCTCGCCACGGAATCGAACCAATCGTGCTGGACAACCTGACCACCGGTCATCAATGGGCAGTCCGGTGGGGGCCGCTGGTCGAGGGTGATGTCGGCGATGCAAGCCTGGTGCGGCGAACCCTACGCGAGCACAAAATCGACGCTGTAATTCATTTCGCGGCCAATTGCTACGTCGGCGAATCCGTAGTCGACCCTCGCAAGTACTTTCACAATAACGTCGTAAATACGCTTGCTCTGCTGGACGCGGTCGTCGAGGCGGGAATCACGTCCGTGGTGTTTTCCTCTTCTTGCGCCACCTACGGCATTCCGGACAAAATCCCGATCACCGAACAGACGCGGCAATGTCCCGTCAACCCCTATGGGGAGTCCAAACTGTTTGTCGAACGAATGCTGCATTGGTACGGAGTCGCTTACCATCTGCGCTCGGTGGCCTTACGTTACTTCAACGCCGCCGGAGCGGACCCGGACGGCGAACTCGGGGAGCGCCACGATCCCGAAACCCACTTGATTCCGCTCGTCCTTGACGCGGCGCTCGGCCGTAAACCGTTTGTATCGGTCTACGGCGCCGATTATCCGACGGCGGACGGCACGGCGATTCGGGACTACGTTCACGTCACCGACTTGGCAGACGCTCACCTGCGCGCCCTGGAGTATCTTCAGGCAGGCGGACCCAGCCTCGCGCTAAATCTCGGAAGCGAGACCGGCTATTCCATAAAGGAGGTCGTTTCGGCCGCTGAGCGGATCGCGGGCGCGCCCTTTCCAGTTCGATTCGAAGGCCGGCGTCCGGGGGATCCTCCGGTGCTCATTGCCGACTGCAGGAAGGCTCGCGAAGTGCTTGGCTGGCGGCCACAGTTCTCGGGCTTGGATACGATCCT
>JBEKBK010000474.1:0-6731 GCA_050015435.1 Bryobacteraceae bacterium | reverse complement strand
ACGGGTCGCCTAAGGTGGATTCCAGATGAAGGTGCCGTCGTTCGGCCAGCGCATCGCATAAGGCGAGGGCCTCGGGGTTGGTATCGAAGCGTCGGACGATAACCCCAGACAACAGGCAGCGGGAGATGCGCCCTGGGCAACCATAACCCATTGGCTTGAACGCGGTTTTGCGCGGACTTGGCGGCACTTCCGCGACATGCCGACTTCTCGTCAAATTTGATTGCTTCTGTACGGCCGACATTCCAAAGCCGGGTCGCACCTGGATCGCTCACCGCCGGCTTGATCACCGCTGTGGGAGCGCCGCCAGACAGACCAGCGCGGTCCTAATCGAAGATCTTACTGAGATCCATTTCCAGCGGCGGGTTTGCGCTTCGGAGGATTTCGCCCTTGAACTCGCGGAACCCATCGGTTTTGGTGACGGTGTAGGCGCGCTTAAAACCGGGGTTCAAAAGCCATACCTGAACAACGCCTTCGGCGATGTAATCGTCGCAGCGTTTTTGAACCTCAGAGAAACGCTCGTCACGGATGATTTCGATGCACAGGAGCGGGACCCGCGGCGGTGGTTCTTCCAGGTTGAACTGCTCGCGCAGCTCGCGCAAATTCTCGCGCTCTTTCCGTTCTTCGTCCGAATAGAAGCGCGCTTTCTCAAATTCATGATTGGCGACGGCGCGCTCTATCCTTTCGACGATGAAATCAATCCACTGAATCTGCGCGAGCTTTTCGGCGGGACCCGTTTCCTGGCCCTTTTCGTTTTCTTTCGGTTGATCGCCTGCGTAAATGGCGAAGTGGGTTGTGCTGTACGCAACGCGCTTTTGCTTGACGATCCAGATGCCGCCGCGCGCTTCACGCTCTGCCAGCCACTGGTCGATGCGGGCGAATGAGGCAGACCCGCTCTGCGCAACCGGTGCTTCCGGTTGCTGCACTTGCTCCCGTACCGAGTCCAGGGTGAGACCTTGTTCGCGTAGCAATTGAGCAGCGAAACACTCCTCCTCGCGCAACAGCCCCAGCAGTAGGTGGTTGGTGTCGATGTGCTTGTGGTTGAGCCGCTCGGATTCCTCGGCCCCATATGCCAGCACGCGTTTGCATGCGTGGCTGAGCGGCAGATCCACCGAGGTCGACACTTTCCCCCGTGGCGCCGTGTGACCCTCGATCTGTTTGCGGATCGATTCCACGGCCGCGCTTGAACGAAGGAAGCGGTTCGCCAGCGCCTTGTCCTCGCGCAGCAGCCCCAGCAGCAAATATTCTGTCTCGATACAAGGATTGCCGAACTGGCTGGCCTCATAGCGAGCGAAGAAGACGGTTCGCCGGGCCTTTTCGGTATAGCGCTCGAACATATCCGCACTTTACTCTAAAATGATGGCGGACGGAGGAAGCGCGAACTTCGTTTTGACAGCCGATCGAGGCCGCGCCGCGGGTGGATGAGGCGGCGCGACAGTTCCGGTTCCTAAGTTGGGCAGGGGGCGGTCAAGTTGCCGAGAAACGCCCTACCCGCGGATTGGACCTGGTTGCAGCCATTGGCGCCATCCCACGTATGTAAGCGAAGTTCTGGAGCGGACTGCGAAGCCGCGCCCAACCGCTTACGGTTCGCCGCCGGCCGGTCACTATCATGGAGTGAATGGCGCTCGAACGGCGTACCGTCTTCGTTATGTCGCTGGCGTGCGCGGTCAACGTCGCCAACCTGTATTACTGCCAGCCGCTGCTCTCCGCCATGGGCCAGTCGCTGGGCGTTCCCGACCGTGCCATTGGCTATCTGCCTATGTGGACCCAGGCGGGCACGGCGCTCGGCATGTTCTGCTTCGTCCCGCTGGGCGACCTGTTGCCGCGGCGTCCTCTAATCGTCGTGATAACTCTCACCGGGTCCCTGTCGGCGATCCTGATGGCAATCGCGCCCCG
Organism: Bryobacteraceae bacterium; assembly: GCA_050015435.1. Taxonomy (GTDB): domain Bacteria; phylum Acidobacteriota; class Terriglobia; order Bryobacterales; family Bryobacteraceae; genus Palsa-187. Next base: position 4,838 of record JBEKBK010000474.1, on the reverse strand, counting down.
ACTCACGCTGGTGAACGCAGCCGGCTTTGCTACCGGTCTCACTGCCATCGTTTCCCATCTGATTCTGCCCTTTGCCGCGAAGCTGGCCGAACCGGAGCGGCGCGGCCACGTACTTGGCACAATCCTGGGCGGCTTGCTTCTGGGAATTCTGCTGGCGCGGGTAGTGAGCGGCTATATCGGTGACCTGTTCGGCTGGCGGACGGTTTACTGGCTCTCCGCCGCTGCTGGGGTCGCCATGGCGGCCGGCATCAGCTACGCTCTTCCTCAGGATCACCCGGAAAACCGCATTGGCTACGGGGAATTGTTGGGTTCGATTATGAGTCTCGTGCGCACGCAGCCGGTGCTGAGGGAGTCGGCCATCACGGGCGGAATGCTGTTCGGAGCTTTCAGTTCTTTCTGGGCGACGCTGGTCTTTTTTCTTGGATTTCCGCCTTACCACTATGGCGCGCGGATGGCGGGCCTTTTCGGGCTGGTGGGGGCAGTGGGCGTGCTCGCCGCTCCCCGCGCGGGACGTCTGGCGGACCGGCGCGGCGCGAACTTCACAGTGGCTGCCGCGATCGGCGTCACCATCGCCTCGTTTTTTATTTTTCTGGGCGCCGGGCAAACCATGGCGGGCCTCGTCTGCGGCGTCATCCTGATGGATCTTGGAGTCCAGACCGGACACGTGGCGAACCAGACCCGCATCTATGCGCTGGTGCCAGCGGCCCGCAGCCGCGTAAACACGGTCTATATGGTGACTTATTTCATGGGCGGCGCGCTGGGTTCGGCGCTGGGAGGATTCGGCTGGTCCCACTGGCGGTGGCAGGGGGTCTGCGGCGCGGGATTGCTGCAGCTATTCGTCGCGCTCGGGTTTTCCGTTAACGGCCGTTTGCGGCAGCGGAAGGCTCCGCTCGCGTCGGCCGTGCCAGCTTGATGAGTCCTTTTGGAGTTCCGCCGTCATGCACAATCCCGGCGAGGTCCAGGCAGCGCCGAACTGATCTTACAAGACTGGCGGTTAACACCACACATCTGGCACCAAGCCCTAAGCCAGATGGTCTCAGATGGCGTGCACAGCAGACCCAGGATGTTTATTTGTACGAGGTAATTTCACGGCTTTGCTGGTTCGACTGGCTTGCCTCCGAGCAGGATCAGCCCGTCGGCGATTGTTCCGCGCCAGCTGGCGTAATCGTGCGCGCCCTGAAATTCCTGGTAAAACACCTCATAGCCTTTGGCGCGGAGTACATCCCGAAAATGGCGGTTCGGAACCAGAATCGATCCGCCCTTGCCGCTCCGGTCCAATTCCAGCGATCCTGCATCTAGGTAGAAACGTATCGGCAGCTTCGGGCTGTTGACGAAAAGCTGGGCCACATAGCTCGGATCAGCGCCCGGAGCGAAAGTGTCTGGTTTCGTTGGGTCGGGCGGCGGAGTCCACCAATAGGAGCCGGATTGCGAAAGCACGTTGCCGAAGGTTTCAGGATGTCGATAAGCCGCACAGGTCGAGGCGAGTCCTCCGTAGCTGCAGCCTCCGATGGTGACTCTCCGCGGATCGAGCGTTACGTTGTAGCTCCGGCGCACCCAGGGAATCAGCTCGGAATTCAGAAATTCTGCGAACGTGGGATTACAGGGCAGTTCCGTGCCGCGCATTCCTTTGGCATTGCTGACAATGAGAGCGACGGTGGAAGTGATCCTTTTTTCCGAAATGAGGTTGTCGAGCGTCGTGGGAGTGGGCACGGTCTCGATGAAGGTGTCTCCATCGAAAACCACCAGCAGATCATAGGGCGGAGCATTTTTCGAATAACCCGGCGGCGTGTAGACGGAGATCTTGCGGGTGTTCTTCAGAAGCGCACTGGGGAAATCCTGTTTTACGATCTCGCCCGCAGGCACACCCTTCCGCTTATCCGCCCAGGGCTGCGGCGGCGCATCGGGCATCTCGAGTTTTGAGTAGCCGCGATGGACGGGAACATCGGGGTCTTTCGGGGACTCGAATATCGACTTGGGATTCAGCGGATCGCGCTGACGTCGAGCTGAGAGCTGGCTCTCGAGATCGCCGTCTATCTTCGTTTCCCGGGTGACCTCGGGGGCGTTCGGGGCGAGAGTATAGAGGGTACGGAGGCGGTGGTCGACCCGCAATGTCTTGTACCAAAGGTCGGTGCCTTCGACGTGCCGCAGGAAGCAATCCTCCGGTTCGGGTGGGCAGACCTGAGAGAGCAGGAGTACCCGTTTGGTTTCCGCGTTGCCGCGCCACAGAAAGGTCGTGAGGCGATTGCCGGGGTCGTCCCCGATCGGTTCGATCAGCGGGCTTCCGTTCGGGCCGATCTCCTTCCAGAAGGCGTCCGCTTCGGCTTGATTCGTGACCTTCTGGATACGCGGACTTTGGTCCGCCGCGGAGAGAGCCGGCGCGTGAGGAGTCTTGATCTTCAGGTTTGAAATGGTGTAAGCGGCCGGAGAGTTTCCATCGCGGGTGGCAGCTTTAAGGACCCACTTGCCCGACTGCGTGGCGAGAAACTCCAGCGCCTCTCCTTCCTGGCGTTCAGACGAGAAGGCGCGACTGAGGCGGCCGTCCGGGCTATAGACCGAGAGGGTCACATCCTTGCCGCGGTCCTCGAGAGTCAGCTCGACGATCTGATCGGGTTTCAGATCCAACGTTAATGTATCGACGGCGCCGGCGGCGAGGTTGCGGTTGAAGGTCCTCTCCGGTTCGAGCTGAATGGGCGCCCGCGACTGCGCGAAAGCGAGTGCGGCAAGAACTGCGATCGGCAAAGGGCCGGTGCGCATATGGGTTCACCTCGCGTGAATCGTAACAGATCTCGTCCCGATTATCTCAACGGAGCGCGCGCTACGTGTCGGGCGGTCCATGGATTCGCGAGTGTCGCACAAACAACCGCAGACCGCGCGGACTCCATTTTTCGTAATGCACGATCCAATCCGGAGGTTCGGTTTCCGCCGAACCGTTCACGCGAACACCGAGTTCTTTTGCCCAGCGGTATGCCCACATCCAGCCTTCTTTGGTAACAAACTGGTCTGGGATCGAATTAGCCGGATCGGCAAGCGCACTGTCGAGCCTCAGGGTTATGAGCAAGCGTCCCATGGGCAACCCACCTAAGCACAATTTCAGGAATTGGACGTTATTGCGCGACATCAGTCCGCTGAAAAGGAGAGGTCCTGAGGCGAAGAAGCCGCCCAGCGGGGCCAACTTACCGGAGTCGCCGGACGCAAGGATACGTTCCGGAAAAGCCGTCCTGCATTTGCCCATCATTCTCTGATCGGATAAACTTGCCTCTATCACGCTTATGCCGCTTTCTGTTGGCACCAAGCTTGGTCCGTACGAAATCCTCGCGCCCATTGGCGCGGGCGGTATGGGTGAGGTGTATCGCGCGAAAGACTCGAAGCTGGATCGCGAAGTGGCGATCAAGATTCTGCCTGACGCCCTGACGCACGATCCAGAAAGGCTCGCCCGCTTCGAACGCGAAGCCAAGGTTCTGGCTTCGCTGAACCACTCGCACGTCGCACAGATTTACGCAGTGGAGCAGGGCGCGCTGGTGATGGAGTTGGTCGAGGGAGAAACGCTCCGAGGCCCTTTGCCAATCGAGACAGCTCTTAACTACGCCAAGCAAATCGCGGAAGCTCTCGAAGCGGCGCATGAGAAAGGCATCATTCACCGCGACTTGAAGCCGGCAAACATCATGATCACTTCCGCTGGCGAAGTGAAAGTCCTCGACTTCGGACTCGCTCGGACTGCCAATGAACCCCTCAGCGATCCGCAGAACTCACCGACGTTAACCATGTCGCCGACGCATGCCGGGATGATCCTTGGCACTGCGGCTTACATGGCTCCAGAGCAGGCGCGCGGCAAGACTGTGGATAAGCGGGCCGACATCTGGGCTTTCGGCTGCGTGGTTTACGAGATGCTCACCGGTAAGCAGCTCTTTCATGGCGAGAATGTCTCCGACATTCTTGCAGCGGTGTTGAAAGAGGAACCGGATCTCGATCGAGTACCCGCGAAGGTGCGGCGCCTGCTTGAGCGATGCCTGGAAAAAGATCCGAAGAAGCGGCTGCGTGATATCGGGGATTGGGCATTGCTGCTCGACGAGGCGAAATCCTTGAAGGCCGCACGTCCCCTTCTGTGGATCGCAGCCGTCAGTGCCCTTGTTCTCGCACTTGCTGTGCTCGGACTCGTCCATTTTCGCGAAGGACCACCGAGCGTGGCGCCAAATATTGAGCTAACGATCGTTCCGCCGCGTGGTTCACCGCTGAGGCCGGTCGGCGGACTGATTTCGCCCCCAGAGATATCACCCGATGGCTCTGCGGTGCTTTATTTTGCGGGGGCGGAGGGCCTTTTCGTGCGCCGCCTGGATTCACTGGAGCCAAAACTTGTGCCCGGCTCCCAGGCCGCCGGCAGCCCGCCGTTCTGGTCCGCGGACTCTCGGACAGTTGTGTACCAAAGGTCGGACCGAACGTGGGTTAAGGTCAGGGTTCCGGGTGGCGCCCCCGAGACCGTGATGCCCTCAGATCCGTCCAGGGGCGGAAGCTGGGGCGACACCGGCGACATTCTTGTCGGAGTTGGCCAAAATCTGGAACTTCTACCGGCTAGCGGTAAGTCCGTGTACCTGGATATACCAGCGCTAAAACAGGGTTATTACTCGTATCCAGAGTTCTTACCAGGAGGCACCGATTTTCTGTTCCGGTTCACGCCACAAAATGGCGAAGGGAGTGCGACCTACTTGGCCACGCTTCGTCAAGCCAGAGCAACCGAGCCCGTCCTCCTGTTGAAGAGCGATACAGCCGCGCACTACACACCTGCTGGCGGTGGGCGGCTTCTCTTTGTCCGCGGCGACAATTTGTATGCGCAGAGGCTGGAT
>JBEKBK010000473.1:0-6755 GCA_050015435.1 Bryobacteraceae bacterium | reverse complement strand
GTCGCCTTCATCTGCGACTTCTTGAAGCGGAATAACGAACAGCTCCGGGAACTCACCATTGAACTCAAAGTGCGGCAGGAGGAAACCCAACGGCGCCAAACGATGACGGCACGCGTCGCGCAGACCGCCGCTCCCACCGCGGCAGCCAAACCACCCGCGCAACCTGTCAAGAAAGCCTTCGAGAACGCGCACGCCGTGGCTGCCCCGCGGGAGCGGAAACGAGTCATTGCGCCCGAGGCTCTGGCCGCCATGGAACGCGGCGCCCAGCGTGCGAGTGTTCCACGCCCCAAAGCGCCAGCCCCAGCAGCCGCGGGATCACCCGCGCCGGCTGAAACCGTCTTGGATGCAGTCCCGGCCGGCTTCCATGAAGGCTACGTTCTCAGCCAGTTGGTAAAGAGCAAGCGCCCGGTGAGTGGTCTGGTTGTTTCGATCGGCGTCAACGCTGGCGAAGGCCATAGCTTGGCGCCGGATGCCGCTAAGGAACTGATCCAGTCGCTCATCGGCCCCGCCGATTTTGCCTGCCAGTCCAGTCCCGAAGAGTTCCTCCTGATCTGCCCCAGCGAGCAGGGTGCCGCTGCGCAGCGCCGCCTGAACCAGATCGCCGAGCAGTTGTGGAACTTCCAGCTCCGTTCGATGGGCAATTTCTCGATCTTGTTTAGCTGGGGCGGCTTAGAGGTTCACAGTGAATCCATCGACGAAGCGGTCGCTTCCGCCAATGAGCGTATGAAGGAAACCCGGCGCGGCCGGAAGCTGCTCATGATGGAGTCCAGGGGCTCGCGGACGCCGGTCCGGCAAGCGGGTTAATTCTCGGAGGGCCGCTCAGCGCGGTCGATAATGATCCTCTCGACCGGCGTCTTTTGCATTTCCAGTCTGAGTCCCAGTTGGTCCGGCAGGGCCCTTAGGACAAGGTCCGGGTAAGTTTCGCGAGGAAGCGCATTGCCATCGCCGCCTGCCGGCGTCCCGAGCTGGCTAGGGTCTGGGATCGGATCCAATTTAAAGTCAAAGAATCCCTCGATCCCGGTGCGATCAACTACAGGTTGACGAAACACGCTCGCCAGAAACTGGGCAAACGAAGACATCGGCATCCTCACGAAAGTAAAAGTTCCCCTTGGACCCGGCATGTGCCCGGTTACTTCTCCATCCTTGGCCCGCTGTAGTTTATGCCCGCTCTTGCCAACCAGGAGCACGTAGGTGGACACGTCCTTGGTTTCCCGGTGGACCGCGAGGCTGAACCGATCGCGCTTGACAGTGCCTACCGCAACGACGTCGAATCTCGACGAGTCGATCCACTTCGGCCCTCCCTGGATCTGACTGCGTGTGGTGTTATAGGCGACCAGAAGAAGATCTTCCAGGGTCACGTTTGTGGCCGAAAAGCGGCTTGGTGAAAAGACGTATGGATCTTTTAAGACCGTTAGTGGGCCTGACAGATTTTCCTTTACGGAAGTCACCTCGAATTCGGGCAGGGCTTGACCCTGGAGGCCGAGAGTGATTGGGATTGAGGCGGCCAGGAGCAACTTTCGCCAATCAAATCCTGATTGAGCCATGACTCGCCTAAAATTATACTCGGGTTTGCGTTGGGAATCATCGGTAAGCTTCACTCCTGTGCGATACGCGCACACAAATACAGTTTTAAGAACGTGCCGAAGCCTCCAGACAAGGGCATCGAGAGACAGAGGTACTCCTAGTACATTCTGTACTCACATTTTTTGCTCCTACCACCTAATTTCTGCTTTCTACGTACCTTTTGTGGTTGATAATTGAGAGCTAATTTGAAGACCGCATAACCATTGAAAGGAACAACCGGCCATGCGTATTCACTCTCGAAAATCTGAGGAGGAGGCAAACGAAGATGCGTAATTTTCGAGCAACCTTCGCGTTGGTCCATGGTGTTGTGTTTCTATTTGCTGTTGCGGCAGTACCCGCAAGGGCAGCCAGCATTCTAGTTGGAGCACCGAATGTCGGCAGCAGTTTTTATGGCATGGACGGAGCTGACATAGCTGCGGAATTCACGCTTTCCGGCAGTGAATACGTGACAACGGTCGATGTCCTGCTACTGGGTGGCGGCGGCCTCTACGACTTCGCGCTTCAGGACTCACTGAGCGGGTCTATCACAACTTTCGCCAGCGCTGTTTTCACCGTCCCCACCTCAGGTCAGAATACCGAGGCGATCACCGTCGATACGACGCTTACGGGCGGCGCGTATTATGTGGTCGGAAGTAAGAACCCCGCGGACACCGTTCCCGGATGGTGGCTCTCGGATGGCACGTATGTCACCAATGGGGGCACTGTTGCAAACGGGGAATGGTCGAGCACTTCTCTCTCTGGACCTTGGAGTTTTACGAGCGCCAGTGTTCAAAGCGGGTATTATGCGCCTGCTTTTACCGTAAATGGGTCAGCTACGCCTGAGCCTTCTAGCCTGCTCCTGCTCAGTATAGGAATGGTTGGCATGGCAGGCGTCGCCGGGCGGAGAAAGCGGTTTAACCACACTAGGCGCGGGAGCATGCCACGCTTATCGACTATCACCCCGGCGCCACTCACACTTTGAGGATACCGAATTACGTCGACGACACAGTCGCAGTCGCGCGCGCGATGTCTACGGTTGATTCATCGCGTTGGGCTGTACGTCTCGCTTCCCGATATGCAGGAAATGGCCGATGGCCCGGATTGGATTTCTCTTGCGGCTCGCTGGTGGCGGCGGTGGCGCTTCCGGTGCCGCGGACGCCACTTCAGGAGCGGCCTCCTCCGGAACCACGACCGGCGGTGCGACAATTTCCTGCGCCGCAACCGGCGTTGGTGGCGCCACGTCCACGTCCGCATTGACGATCACCGGGACAGGAGGAGCTACCGCAGCGGCTTGCCGGACAGTTGGCGGCGAAGCTTTATGAACGCGCGCAGGTCGCGAACCTGAAGGAGGCGGCGGAGCGGGTACCTCAGAGTCCGGCACGGAAGCATGTGCAATGGGAGGTTTCGAAGGCGCTTCCGGGCGGACTACGGGCGCTGCCACACTCCGCAAGGCTTCCGAAGGCGCACCGTGCAGCATTCGGTACGAGATCAACGCGAGCAGGAGAACCGCGAAAACCACCGCCGCCATCCTGACGCCCCTTAGGATTTCCTTCCGGTATTGCATATTAGGACAATCGGCCCTGGCGCGGGGCGGTTCTATATCCCAACGGGCACTATTTTGTCTGAACAGGAAGTAAGACGAGCGCTCTAGTCTTCAAACGCCGGCTCGAACTTCTCTTCGCCCCGCGGACGCAGCTCTGGATTGCGCATCAGCAGTCTGGCACAGGTGTTCCAGCGCAGCAGCGCGTCGTCGTTCCCGGCCGGCCGGATGATTTCCGCATGCTCGTAATGCTCCATGGCTTCGCGCAGGGACTGATAGGCGATAAAGCCGGCGCCCGGCGCGCCTTGCCGCAGCAGAGATTCGGCCCAGCGCTCGCAAATGATGCCCGCGTAGTAGGCCCGCTCATAATTGCTTCTGATGTGCGGCAGAACCTCTCGCGCCTTGGTTCGTGAAATGCCTTTGGCGAATTGATCGGTAAGGCTCAGCAGAAGCATCGTCCACGCCTGCTGATGTTCGGGCTCGATGGTCAGAACGTCCAGGCAGATGCTTTCAGCCTGCCACGGCTCATTGAGCAGCCGGTACCGTTCCACCTTTGAGAGCGCTTCCGGAATGGCATCACGCGAGATCGGTTTGAGTTGGAACATACTAACTAAATATTTTAAACAGCCGCCGCAGAGGATCGTAGAACTCGTCCACCACGCGCTCTTTCAAAGGAATAATCGCGTTGTCGGTAATCTTGATCTCCTCCGGGCAGACCTTGGTGCAGCACTTGGTGATGTTGCAATAGCCGATTCCGCAGCTGTCCCGTAGATCGCCCAGCCGGTTCGCCGTATCCAGGGGATTCATCTCCAGCGCGGCTGTGTAGACGAAAAACCGGGGACCGATGAACTCCTCGTGCAAGTCGTGTTCGCGCAGAACGTGGCACACGTCCTGGCAGAGGTAACACTCGATGCACTTGCGAAACTCCTGGACCCGGTCGACATCGGCCTGCTGCATGCGCCAGCTTCCATCCGGCGCGTCCGGCTTGCGGGGAGCGAATTTCTTTATGCGCTCCTTCACGCGATAATTCCACGAAACGTCGGTCACCAGATCTTTCACCCGTGGGAAGGTGTGCATCGGTTCCACGGTCACGGGTTCTTCGAGCGGCAGTTCGCTCAACCGGGTCATGCACATCAGCCGCGGTTTTCCGTTCACCTCGGCCGAGCATGATCCGCACTTCCCCGCCTTGCAATTCCAACGCACGGCGAGATCATTCGCTTGCGTGGCCTGAATACGGTGCACGACATCGAGCACGACCATGCCGCCTTCGACCTCGGTCTTGTAGTCCACGAATGTTCCGGCCTCGCGGTCGCCGCGCCAGATTCGAAAGGTTGCGCTCGTGCTCATTTCTGTTCCTCGATCACCTGCTTCAATTCATCGGGTATTGGCGTGACGGGAACCGGCTCGACTTGGATGCCGCCGTCGGCGGCTTTGCGCACGCGAAGATTCACGCCACCCCAATAATCGCTCTTCTCCGGATAATCGTCGCGGAAGTGCGCCCCGCGGCTTTCCTGCCGCAGCAGCGCCGCCTTCGCGATGATCTCGGCCACGGTCAAAAGGTTGTCCAGATCGAGCGCCGTATGCCAACCGTTGTTGTACTCGCGATTGCCGGGTACCCCGGCCTTAGCCGCGCGGGCCTTGAGCTTCCCGATTCGCTCGATCGCGCTCGCCATCTCGTCTTCGGTCCGCACGATGCCGACCAGGTCCTGCATCATTTCCTGCAACTCGTGCTGCACCGCGAAGGGATTCTCGCTCGCCGCCCCCCGCTCGAACGGCGCCAGTGCCCGCCGCGCGGCGTCTTCCACCTGGTCCGCGGGAACTTGGCCGGCCCCGTTTTCCTTTGCGAATTTGGCCGCGTATTGACCGGCGCGCTGGCCAAACACCACTAGGTCAGAAAGGGAATTCCCGCCCAAACGATTCGCGCCGTGCAGCCCCGCCCCGCATTCGCCCGCGGCGAACAAACCAGGCACCGTGGACATCTGCGATTCCGCCTCCACCTGGACGCCGCCCATCATGTAATGCGTCGTCGGACCGATCTCCATCGGCTCCTGGGTAATGTCGATATCGGCAAGCTGCTTGAACTGGTGGTACATGCTCGGCAGCTTTTTCTTAATATGCTCGGGAGCGTTTGGCAATTTCTCTTTAATCCAGGAAATATCGAGAAAAACTCCTCCATGCGGACTTCCCCGCCCCGCTTTCACCTCGCGCCGGATACAGCGGGCCACGTGATCGCGAGTAAGCAATTCCGGCGGCCGGCGGGCGCTTTTATCGCCCTGCGTGTAGCGCCAGCCCTCCTCTTCGTTGTCGGCCGTGGAACTGCGGTAATTCGCCGGGATATCGTCGAACATGAACCGCCTGCCCTCTTTGTTGCGCAGCACGCCGCCCTCGCCGCGTACGCCTTCGGTCACCAGGATTCCCTTTACGCTAGGCGGCCAAACCATCCCGGTGGGATGAAACTGGACGAATTCCATGTCCAGCAGATCCGCTCCAGCGTGGAATGCGAGAGAGTGGCCGTCTCCCGTATATTCCCAACTATTACTGGTCACTTGGAACGCGCGGCCGATGCCGCCGGTGGCGAGCACCACCGCTTTGGCGTGAAACAGCTTGAAACGCCCACGCTCGCGATCGTACGCGAAGGCGCCAACGCAACGCGCCCCGTCCTTCAGCAAGGTGACGATCGTGGTCTCCATGTGGAACTCGATTCCCTGATGGATCCCATGATCCTGCAACGTGCGGATCATCTCGAGGCCAGTCCGGTCGCCCACGTGCGCCAGGCGGGGATAGCGATGGCCGCCGAAGTTGCGCTGCAGGATGCGGCCGTCTTTGGTGCGGTCGAAGAGCGCGCCCCATGCCTCCAGCTCGCGCACGCGGTCGGGCGCTTCCTGGGCATGCAGCTCGGCCATGCGCCAGTTGTTGAGGTACTGGCCGCCGCGCATGGTGTCGGCGAAATGCACGCGCCAGTTGTCGCGGTCGTCCACGTTGGCCAGAGCGGCCGCCACTCCGCCCTCGGCCATGACGGTGTGCGCCTTGCCCAGAAGCGATTTGCACACCACCCCGACCTTGATGCCGGGGCCGGCGGCCTCAATCGCAGCGCGCAATCCCGCGCCGCCCGCGCCGATTACCAGAACGTCGTAGGCGTACGTCTGGTGTTCCGCCATTAAAAGATTCTCCAATCCGTCCAAATGCCCGACGCGCAGAGGCGAACGTAGATATCGGCGAAGCCGACGGAGCAGAGACTGGCCCACGCCCACTTCTTGTGGTTTCCATTCAGGCAGGAGACGCAGTCGTAGAGCTTGTGGCGGACGGGGTGCTCGGAGATGCGATCGAAGGTGCCGCCGATCAGGTGGCGAAACGCGTGACAACCGAAGACGTAGCCGCCGAGGAGCACTATGTTGACGGTGAGAACCAGCGTACCCACGCCGATGCCGAAGCCGTTGGGAAACCAGAATGCCTTCCATGCGTCGTAGACCAGGTATCCCCAGACCAGATAGGAGAGCCGCAGAAAGTAGCGGTGAAAATTCTGCATGACCAGCGGAAAGCTTTTCTCGCCGAGGTAGGTCTGGCGCGGCTCGCCGACCGAGCAGGCAGGCGGGTCGGCCCAGAACGATTTGTAGTAGGCGCCGCGGTAGTAGTAGCAGGTGAGGCGGAAGAG